>NZ_QRQA01000002.1:0-219871 GCF_003475755.1 Mitsuokella sp. AF33-22
AGGCGCTCGTTCGTGGTGGCCGTATCTCTCAGCGACTTGTATTATGATACAGGATAGCGCTGCGTTTGTCAACACCCTTTTATAAAAAATATAAAAAGGCCTGCATGCGACTGCAGGCCTCGTGATCTTAAACCGAAGCCATCCCCTGTATGCTTATGCCATGATCTTGCGGAACAGCTCCTTGACCTGATCAGGCGTGGCTTCGCGCGGGTTACCCGGATAGCAGGCATCCTTCAGTGCATCGTCAGCCAGCTGATCAAGATCTTCTTCCTTGATCTTATCGAGTGTAGCCGGAATGCCAACATCCGCGGAGAGTTTCTTGACCGCATCGATGGCTGCCGTGCGGTACTCTTCCTGGCTCATGCTGTCAACGTCCTTGACGCCCATCGCACGTGCTACCTCGCGCAGGCGCGTGCCGGTATATTCCTTATTGAACTCCATGGAAATCGGCAGCAGCATCGCGCAGGCAACACCATGCGGCGTATCATAGTGAGCAGAAAGCGTATGCGCCATCGCATGGTCGATGCCAAGCCCCACGTTCGAGAAGCCCATGCCGGCGATATACTGTCCAAGTGCCATACCGGCACGTCCCTGCGGATCATTCTCCACGGCCTGACGCAGATTCTCGGCAATCAGGCGAATGGCCTCAATATGCATCATATCGGTCATTTCCCAGGCGCCCTTCGTCGTGTAGCCTTCAATTGCATGCGTCAGGGCATCCATGCCGGTCGAAGCCGTAAGTCCCTTCGGCATCGAAGACATCATGTCGGGGTCGATGACGGCATAAGCCGGTATATCATGCTCATCCACGCAGACGAACTTACGGACCTTCTCAGGATCCGTGATGACGTAGTTGATCGTGACCTCAGCAGCTGTGCCTGCCGTTGTCGGCACGGCAATGGTCTTTACGGCATGGTGTTTCGTCGGCGCCACGCCCTCGAGCGAACGCACATCGGCAAATTCCGGGTTCTTGATAATGATGCCGACTGCCTTCGCCGTATCCATCGAGGAACCGCCGCCAATGGCGATGATGGAGTCAGCGCCGGCTTCCTGATAAGCCTTGACACCATCCTGTACATTCTTGATTGTTGGATTTGGTTTGATTTCTGAATACAGCGTATAATCGATACCCGCTTTTTCGAGCAGATCCGTGACCTTGGCCGTCACACCGAATTTCACCAGATCCGGGTCAGAGCAGACAAAGATTTTATGAAAGCCCTCGCGCTGTGCAATGCCTGGGATTTCTTCGATGGCACCCTTGCCATGATACGAGACTGTGTTCAAGACGATACGATTGACCATGATAAAACCTCCTGCAACATCATATATGTGAAATCTCTAACTTCCTTTTTATTATACGCTATAAACGCAAAACATGCTACTATAAACAGAAATTTTATCTCAAAAAAATAATCATAAAACAAGAATTTACGAAGATTTAGTCTGCCAAATCCCCCCGCTTGCCCCTCCGGGCAATAAGCCATAGCAAAGACAGCAAAAGACCGCAGTCCTTTTGAACTGCGGTCTTTTTACTGCCTGACAGAGCCCTTTTGAGCTCCGTCTCTATGCAAGAGATTCACACGCGGTGAATTATTTGTTCATTGCTTCCTGTACAGCAACAGCAACAGCAACGGTCATGCCGACCATCGGGTTGTTGCCGGCGCCAATGAGGCCCATCATGTCGACGTGTGCCGGAACGGAGGAAGAACCTGCGAACTGAGCATCACCGTGCATACGTCCCATCGTATCCGTCATACCATAGGAAGCCGGGCCGGCTGCCATGTTGTCCGGATGGAGCGTACGGCCCGTGCCGCCGCCCGAAGCAACCGAGAAGTACTTCTTGCCCTTCTCGATGCAGGCTTTCTTGTAGCAGCCTGCAACCGGATGCTGGAAGCGCGTCGGGTTCGTGGAGTTGCCCGTGATGGAGATATCAACATCCTCATGCTCCATGATGGCAACGCCTTCCTGAACGGAGTCAGCACCGTAGCACTTAACTTTTGCACGCTCAGGATCCGAGCCGTACTTGATTTCCTCAACAATGTTGAGTTTGCCCGTCTTGAAGTCGTAATCCGTTACGACATACGTGAAGCCGTTGATGCGGCTGATGATCTGAGCAGCATCCTTGCCGAGGCCGTTGAGGATGACGCGCAGCGGGTTCTTGCGAACCTTGTTTGCCGTCTTGGCGATACCGATAGCACCCTCTGCAGCCGCGAAGGACTCGTGGCCAGCGAGGAATGCGAAGCAGCCAGCATCCTCGGAAAGGAGCATAGCGCCGAGGTTGCCGTGGCCAAGACCAACCTTGCGGTGGTCAGCAACGGAACCCGGTACACAGAAAGCCTGCAGGCCTTCGCCGATAGCCTTGGCAGCATCAGCAGCCTTCGTGCAGCCCTTCTTGATGGCGATAGCAGCACCGAGCGTATAAGCCCATTTTGCATTCTCGAATGCGATCGGCTGCAGATCCTCTACGATCTGGTACGGGTTGATGCCCTTCTCGTCGCAGACTTTCTTGGCATCTTCAATGGAAGCCAGACCATACTGTTTGCAGACTTCGTTGATTTGATCAATACGGCGCTCATAGCCTTCGAATAATGACATTCTATTCATTCCTTCCTTTTACCTTGAAACCCGGAATCTCGTCACGCAGCGATATTACTCTTCGCGCGGATCGATGAACTTAACGCCGTCTTTGAAGCGGCCCTTCGTGCTCGTGTTGGCCTTGATTGCCTCATTGGCATCCTTGCCAGCACGGACAGCTTCCATGACTTTGCCGAGCTGTACGACTTCGTAGCCGATGATGCGGCCTTCGTTGTCGAGAGCGAGCTTCGTGACGTAGCCTTCTGCGAGTTCGAGGTAACGCGGGCCCTTCTTCAGCGTGCCGTAAAGCGTACCAACCTGGCTGCGCAGGCCTTTGCCGAGGTCATCGAGGCCAGCGCCGATTGGCAGACCGTCATCGGAGAACGCCGTCTGGCTGCGGCCATAGGCAATCTGGAGGAAGAGTTCACGCATAGCGGTGTTGATGGCATCGCAGACGAGGTCCGTGTTGAGAGCCTCGAGGACCGTCAGGCCCGGCAGGATCTCAGCAGCCATAGCTGCGGAATGCGTCATGCCCGAGCAGCCGACCGTCTCAACGAGGGCTTCCTGAATGATGCCGTCTTTGACGTTGAGCGTCAGTTTGCAGGCACCCTGCTGCGGAGCGCACCAGCCAACACCGTGCGTCAGGCCGCTGATGTCCTGGACATTCTTGGATTTTACCCATTTGCCTTCTTCAGGAATCGGGGCAGCACCGTGATGTACTTCCTGTGCTACGCATGCCATGTCTTCCACTTTCTGTGAATAAGCAATCATTGTTCGTATTCCTCTCTTTTCTAAAATATAATACTGAGGTGCATTCTCTCTGGGGCCAGCACAGAGGGCAGTCGCCTGCCCCTCCCTGCTCAAGGGAATGCCGCCTCTACCGCACAATTAAAGCTCTACGAGGTTCTTGCCCGTCATTTCTTTCGGGATATCAAGACCAGCCAGCGTCAAGAGCGTCGGTGCGATGTCGCAGAGCGCGCCATCCTTGACGGACTTGACACGATCCGAAACGACGATGAACGGTACAGCGTTCGTCGTGTGCTTCGTGAACGGCTGGTTGTTGACGTAATCCATCATCTTATCGGCATTGCCGTGGTCAGCCGTGATGCAGACCTCGCCGCCGACTTCCTTGATGGCTGCGACGAAGCGGCCAACGCAGGAGTCAACCGTCTCAACAGCCTTGACGACTGCCGGGAAGACGCCCGTATGACCAACCATATCGCAGTTGGCATAGTTGAGGATGATGAAATCGTACTTCTCGGAACGGATGGCCTCACAGACCTTATCCGTAACCTCAACAGCGCTCATTTCCGGCTTGAGGTCGTACGTGGCGACCTTCGGGCTCGGAACGAGGATGCGGTCTTCGCCCTTGTACGGTTCCTCAACACCGCCGTTGAAGAAGAACGTGACATGCGCGTACTTCTCCGTCTCAGCGATGCGGAGCTGCGTGAGACCGTTGTCCTGGATGATCTCGCCGAGCGTCTTGTCGATGTGCTCCGGCGGGAACGCAACAGCTGCATTCATGCCATCCTCATACTGGGAGAACGTAGCGAACGGAATCTTGAGATCTTCGTCGCGCTCAAAGCCGTCGAACGTCTCATCGACGAATGCATGCGTGAGCTGACGTGCACGGTCCGGACGGAAGTTGAAGAAGATGGCGCCGTCGCCGTTCTTCATGCCCTCGTAACCCTTGACGACGAACGGTACGACAAACTCGTCATTGACGCCGTTCTCGTAGCTTGCCTTGAGGCCAGCCACCGGATCGTCTGCGACAACGCCTTCTGCATGAGCGATGGCCTCATAGGCCTTCTGCTCACGATCCCAGCGATGATCACGGTCCATGGCATAATAGCGGCCGGCAACCGTTGCAATCTTGCCGACGCCGATTTCCTTGCATTTTGCCTCAAGCTCCTCAAGGTACGGCTGTGCGCTCTGCGGCGGCACATCGCGGCCATCAAGGAAGGCATGGACGTAGACGTCCTTGACACCCTGCTGCTTGGCCATCTCGAGGAGTGCATAGAGGTGACCCTGGTGGCTGTGTACGCCGCCCGGAGAAACAAGGCCGAGGAGGTGCACAGCACCGCCATTTGCTTTGGCATCCTGCATAATTTTGACGAGGACTTCATTCTTGAAGAAATCGCCGTTCTTGATATCACGCGTGATGCGCGTCAGCTGCTGGTAAACCAGGCGGCCGGCACCGATGTTCGTGTGACCGACTTCCGAGTTGCCCATCTGGCCGTCCGGCAGGCCGACGAATTCGCCGGAAGCCTGCAGATGGCTCGTGTTGTAGTTTGCCATGAGGCCGTCGAGGACCGGAGTCTTCGCCGCTTCCACAGCATTGCTCTTATCGAGCTTGCCACCGAGGCCGCAGCCATCCATGATGATGAGAGCGACTGGTGCATGTTTGATTTTTGCCATTGTAGATTACTACTCCTTCTAAAGGAAACGAATTAGTAGTTTACGATCTCGCTGAAGTCCTTGGCCTTGAGCGATGCACCGCCAACGAGGGCGCCATCGACGTTCGGCTGCTTCATGAGGTCTTTGATCGTAGCCGGCTTGACGCTGCCGCCGTACTGGATGCGGATACCGTCAGCTGCTTCCTGGCCGAATTCAGCGGCAACCGTCTTGCGGATGTGTGCGCAAACTTCTTCAGCCTGCTCGAAGGACGCCGTCTTGCCCGTGCCAATAGCCCAGATCGGCTCGTAAGCGATGACGAGCTCTGCTACTTCTTCCGGCTTGAAGCCAGCAAGAGCAGCCTTGACCTGGCCAGCGACGAAGTCGAGATAAACGCCAGCTTCGCGCTGCTCGAGGGACTCACCGCAGCAGATGATCGGCGTGATGCCAGCAGCAAAAGCAGCATGAGCGCGTTTGTTGACGCCCTCATCCGTCTCGCCGAAATAGCCGCGGCGCTCGCTGTGACCGAGGACGCAGTAGTCTACGCCAATCTCGTTGAGCATGCCCGTGGAGATTTCACCCGTGAAGGCACCGTTCTTTTCCCAATGAACGTTCTGAGCGCCAACATGGATGTTCGTGCCGAGAGCGGCATCAGCAACAGCAGCGAGAGCCGTAGCCGTTGGGCAGACGACAACCGTTACCTTGGCATCCTTGACGAGCGGAGCCAGACCGCGGACGAGGTTCTTGCCCTCGACGATCGTGTTGTTCATTTTCCAGTTGCCTGCAATAATCGGAGTTCTTGCCATTTTAAAAAATACCCCCTAAATGCTTATCTGCATATCCGAAGGAGCGCAGAGCGGCCCCCCGGATCCTAAAACATCTTATTTGTCAGCGAGTGCTGCAATGCCCGGCATCTCTTTGCCTTCGAGGAACTCAAGCGTAGCGCCGCCGCCCGTGGAGACATGGGAGATCTTGTCCGTCAGGCCCGTCTTCTTGAGGGCTGCAACAGAATCGCCGCCGCCGACGATGGAGATTGCGCCGTTCTCCGTAGCCTTGGCAACAGCCTTGGCAACAGCGAGCGTGCCTTTTGCGAAAGCATCAAACTCAAATACGCCCATCGGTCCGTTCCAGATAACCGTCTTGGCGCCTTCAAGGGCTTTCGTGTACTCTTCCGACGTCTTCTTGCCGGAATCGAGTGCCTGCCAGCCATCGGGAACCTTGTCGACATCAACTGTCTTCGTGTTGGCATCAGCTGCGAACTTGTCAGCGATGACGAGATCAAGCGGCAGGACAACCTTTACGCCCTTGTCAGCAGCCTTCTTGAGCAGCTCACGGGCAAGATCGTACTTATCCGGCTCACAGAGGGAATCACCGATTGGCAGGCCCTTGGCTGCATCAAACGTATGAGCCATGCCGCCGCCGATGATGATCGTATCGACTTTGTCGATCATGTTGCTGATAACGCCGATCTTATCGGAAACTTTGGCGCCGCCGATGATGGCAACAAACGGATGCTGCGGGTTCTCAAGCGTCTTGCCGATGTAGTTGATTTCTTTTTCCATCAGGAAGCCGGCAACCGTCTCGATGTACTTCGGAACGCCTGCGTTCGAAGCATGTGCACGGTGGGAAACACCGAAAGCATCGTCGACTGCGAGGTCGCAGCCGGAAGCAAGCTGCTTCGCGAACTCAGGATCGTTCTTCTTCTCTTCCTTATGGTAGCGGAGGTTCTCAAGCAGCAGGACCTCGCCCGGCTTCAGCGCAGCCTTTGCGGCATCCGCCTCAGCGCCGACGCAGTCGGATGCCCACTTGACATCACGGCCGAGCAGCTCGGAGAGGTGCTTGACAAGATACTTCGTGGAGAACTTGTCCTCGCGAGCC
Source organism: Mitsuokella sp. AF33-22 (assembly GCF_003475755.1). Classification (NCBI taxonomy): domain Bacteria; kingdom Bacillati; phylum Bacillota; class Negativicutes; order Selenomonadales; family Selenomonadaceae; genus Mitsuokella; species Mitsuokella sp. AF33-22. Next base: position 6,847 of record NZ_QRQA01000002.1, read on the forward strand.
TCGGTCGGACGGCCGATGTGGCAGGCGATGACGAGAGCTGCACCATGATCGAGCAGATAGTTCAGGGTCGGCAGCGTGCGGACCATGCGCGTATCGTTCGTGATGTTCATCTTGTCGTCAAACGGAACATTGTAATCGACGCGGACAAATACTTTCTTGCCGTTTACGTCGATATCTTTGATGGTTTTCTTGTTCATCGTAAAACCTCCAGGGTTTATTTTCTCATAATAAATGAGGTCCGGCCCAAACAAACGGCCGGACCTCAAGAGATCTTCTACTGTATTCAGTTGAGAACTCTTAATTCAATTACTTAACTTCCTCAGCGAAGTATTTGATCGTGCGAACCATCTGGCTCGTGTAGGAGTTCTCGTTGTCGTACCAGGAAACAACCTGTACGAGGGAGTTGCCGTCGCCCGTATGGGAAACCATCGTCTGCGTAGCATCGAACAGGGAGCCATAACGCATGCCGACGATATCCTTCGAAACGATCTCGTCCTCGTTGTAGCCGAAGGACTCCGTCTGAGCAGCCTTCATGGCAGCGTTGATGCCCTCAACCGTAACTTCACCCTCAACAACAGCATAGAGCAGCGTCGTGGAGCCCGTCGGGGTCGGAACGCGCTGTGCAGCGCCGATGAGTTTGCCGTTCAGATCCGGCAGAACGAGGCCGATAGCTTTAGCAGCACCCGAGGAAGCCGGAACGATGTTCTCGGAAGCAGCACGGCTGCGGCGGAGGTTACCCTTGCGCTGCGGGCCATCGAGTACCATCTGGTCGCCCGTGAAAGCGTGAATCGTCTGCATGATGCCGCTCTTAATCGGAGCGAACTTGTTCAGAGCGTCAGCCATCGGTGCGAGGCAGTTCGTCGTGCAGGATGCAGCGGAGATAACTTTCGTGCCAGCCGGGATCGTCTTGTGGTTCGTGTTGTAAACGATCGTCGGGAGGTCGTTACCAGCCGGAGCGGAGATAACAACTTTCTTAGCGCCTGCTACGAGATGAGCAGAAGCCTTCTCCTTGGACGTGTAGAAGCCCGTGCACTCGAGAACGACATCTACATCATGCTTAGCCCAAGGAATGTCTTTTGCATCACGCTCAGCATAGATCTTGATCGTCTTGCCTTTGACCGTGATCGTACCAGCTTCGTCATCAGCGGAAACCGTGTCGGCGTACTCGTACTTGCCCTGGGAAGAATCGTACTTCAGCAGGTATGCGAGCATGGACGGCTTCGTGAGGTCGTTGATAGCAACAACTTCATAACCCTCAGCATCGAACATCTGACGGAATGCGAGACGGCCGATACGACCAAAACCATTGATAGCAACTTTTACTGCCATTTGAAAATTACCCCCTAAATATTCTTAGAAGTTCAGTTCTTACAGGTCAATAATACAATAAGCGCGGGCCAGATGTCAATGCTTTTATCATAAATTGAAGCAATTACAGAATAGCCAAAAGCATTTATTATCTGAATATTATATACAAAATCTTTAACAAGAAACTTTCGCGGCCCAACTCCCTTCAAACACTGATAAACAATAGGATTTCACGCAAAAAAAGGCGTCTTGACAAGCAAAAATACTTGTCAAGGCGCTGTCATAATCATAAATGGAATTAATAGATCAAGGCTTAATCCGCGGCTTCTTCTTTATCCATTTTCTCCAAGGCCAGCAGGGCCTGTACGAGGATGGCACACTCGAGACGCTTTTTCTGAATCTCGCAGCCAACTTCATACGGCTGACGGATGTCGCCGTGGAAAAGGTCAGCATTGGCATGGCAGCCGCCCGAGCAGAAGAAACGCGCCCAGCAGTCGCGGCACTTTTCCTTGTTGAGCACATGGCTCTCACGGAAATAAGCGGGCAGCTCCGTATTCGTGACCCCATCGTAGATACTGCCGAGTTTGTAGCCTTCGCGGCCGACGAACTGATGGCACGGATAGAGGTCGCCGTTCTCGGAAACCGCAACGTACTCATGGCCGGCACCACAGCCCGAAAGACGCTTGGCAACGCACGGACCATTCGAGAGATCCATGTTGAAATGGAAGAACCAGAAGCCACGTCCCTCGCGGTGACGCTTCATGTAGGCCTCGGTCAGGCGGTCGTACTCCTCACGGATGCGCGGCAGGTCCTCCTCCGTGAAGCCCAGCGGGCTGTCCTTCATGACAACCGGCTCAACCGACAGGATGTTGAAGCCCTCATCGACCATCGAGAGGACATCCTTCGTGAAGTCCATGTTGTTGTGCGTGTACGTGCCGCGCAGATACGTATAGACGCCGCGATAATCGTAGTCCCCGCCCTTGCGGCTCGCAATGCACTTCTTGAAGTTCTTCACGATGCGGTCATAGGTGCCGTGCCCGCCGGCATCCGGACGCATGGCGTCGTTGACTTCCTTGCGGCCGTCGAGGGAAAGCACGAGTGAGAAGTCATTGTCGTTGAGCCATTTGATGTTCTCATCATTCAACAGCATGCCGTTTGTCGTCATCGTGAGCTTGAATTTCTTGCCCGTCTCTTTCTCACGCTGGCGCGCATACTCTGTCACGGCCTTGACAGTCTTCATATTCATGAGCGGTTCACCGCCGAAGAAATCGACCTCGCAGTGCTTGCGCGGGCCGCAGCTCTCAATGAGAAAATCGATGGCACGCTTGCCGACTTCCGGCGTCATGACAGCGCGTTCCTGGCCGTAGCTGCCGCCGTCGCCGAAGCAGTACTTGCAGCGCAGGTTGCAGTCCTGTGCGACCATGAGGCAGATCGACTTGATAAGCCCTTTCTGCTTGAACGTTGGCGGCACATCGATATCCGGTGCAAAGAGCTCGCCCACCTGCATGAGCTCGTGAAGCTCGCCGAGCGCCTCGCGCAGATCTGCCTCCGGGTATGTCTCCTTCAGGGCTGCCACGACGGCCTCATCGTTCGTGCCGTCAAAGATGTCCATCATGTCATAGATCATCTTATCGACGACGTGGACCGCCCCGCTGTTGATATCGAGCAGAATGTAATGGCCGCCCTGTTCGAATTTATGGATTTTCGCTTTCATCGTTACTCCTTTGATAGAAAAAAGCCTTCCCAAATGGGAAGGCTCTTCACGAAAACTTATTTCTCGCAAACCTGATTGCCTACCGTGCAGGAAGTCTTGCAAGCAGACTGGCAGGATGCCTGGCACTCACCGCAGCCGCCCGTCTTGAGTGAAGCCTGCATCGAAGGTTTGTTGACCGTCTTGATGTGTTTCATCGTCAGCCCTCCTAACTAGATAAAAATGCTATCTTCTTTTTATTTTATCTGTTTTCCAGATGGAACGCAAGATTTAATTATTCGACGGCATCATGATGATATTGACCGGCAGGTTGGATGCCCCTGGCGGCGAGAACTCAAAAACCGTCTTCTTATCATTCTCATACGTGCCGAGATCGGCCAGCTCCGTATATTCCGTGAGCAGTGCCAGCCCCTCATTGCGCGCCTGCTCGGCATTCGGCGACTCCGGCGGCGTGCTGTCGCCGAAGAACGTGCGCCCATAAGGTGTCGAGAGCATGCGGGAAGGATTCGTGCCGTACTGCACAGTCATCGCACCGGCGTAGACGCCGCCGAGCGGGCTCAGGAAATACTGCGTGGCGCCACTCCCCGTGGTCGGGATCTCCAGCCGGTAAAGAACGCCGTAATTGCCGTAATTGATAACCTGGCTGCCGTCCGTCGCATCGATGCCGACGCGGTAACGGTCATGGAGATCATCGGCCAGCGGGAAATACACGATGCCATCCTGCGTCGGATCGTATGGCGTCTGAGATGTCACGATGCGATCCATGCCATGGAAGGTGCCGCGCAGCCGCTGTTCATCCTTCGGCAGCACGCGGGCCGACTTGAGGAATTCAATGGGATCCTGATCAGCAGGATACATGATGACGGACACCTTCACCTTGCGGCTGGCCGTGAAATCATAAACACCGTAGACAAGCTGCCCGGGCTGCAGGACGGTTTTATCCATCTGCGGCTGCAGCAGCTTCTTGTTGTCCGGACGCAAATAGATGAGCTCATGGCGCGAACCGTTGAAGTACGCCTCCTGTGTATTCTTGCCGACATCCAGATAATCGCCGCTCGGCGCACTCGTACCGCCGCGCGTCACACGCACGATGGTAGAGCCGTCACCGTCATTTTCCAGCACCACCGCGACCTTTTTCGGCGCGTTGCTGCTGTTCAGGTGATAGTAGAGCACGCGGGCATCTCCCGCCACACTGTCCTGGTAGAGGATGCCGTCCTCCGTGACGGATTCCGGGCTGTCGGAAAAAATCAGCGTTCCGCCCGTGTCCTCGGACTCCACCGGCCACATGCGCATCATGTGAGACTTGGCGCGCCATTTATTTTCTTCTGCCATGCGCTGCCGCAGGATGGCCGCCACGCGCTGCTGGATATTCAAAGCCGTCGCCTCCCCGGTCTTCGGTGCTGGCTGCACCGCCTTCTTATGCCGGTCCTTCCTGCTCTTCTTCTCAGTCCTGCCCGCCGCTTTCTCAACGGTTTCCTGATTTACGGCAGCTGCCACGGGAGCAGTCAGGTCCTTTTCTGCCACCAGCTGTCCGGACGCCTTCACCGTATCAAGAGACGGCTGCTCTGAAAGCGATATATCCTTAGCGGAAGCATTGCCGGGAAGCATCACATTCCCTGCCAGCAAACAGGCCAGCACGCCCGCCACCATATACTTCTTGCCTTTTATCATCCTGCCTTCAATTCCTCCTTACCGTAATCGGTAAATCTTCTCCATTTTCACCAGCCAGATGCTGATGGATTCCGAGTTTTGTAAATACCTCTGCCTTGAACAGGCGCAGCTTGAACTCCAGCAAGCCAAAGCGCGGATGGGGGATATTGACGCGCTGCATAAGGTATGGATTCGTCGCAAACGTGTTGTAACCGGCATCGCCCGTCACAGCAGTCAAGTAGTCATTCTGCTGCAGCAGGGCCGGCAGACTGGCATCAAACGCACCATTCGGATAAGAGAACGTAAAAATCGTATGGATCCCGTTCCACTCCATGAGCAGCTTGGATAGGCGCACCTCGTCGGCACGCATTGCCGGCGGCAGCTGCGTCAGCGGCTGATGATTCGCCGTATGGCTGCCGATCTCAATGCCGCGTCCCTGCATATCGCGCAGTTCATTCCAGGTCAGATATCCCGGCTGGCCGATGTTGTTCGTCACGACATAAACCGTTGCCTTCATCCCGTATTCCTCGAGTATCGGCAGCAGCGTCGTATAATTATCTTCATAGCCATCGTCGAACGTCAGGATCAGGGGCTTTTCCGGCAGCTCCTGCTTGCCTTTTTTTGCCCTCATGAAATCCAGCATGGAGATTGTCGTATATCCCTGGCTCTGCAAATACGAAAGCTGCTGACGAAAATCCTCCGGCGGCACATTGTAACGATACGCATCTTCATCCGTATGTTCCGTTACCTGATGATACTCCAGCACCAGCACGCCTTCCGGCGATGGCGATGCCAGGATCCACAGGAAGACCGCCAACACGATGAAGCAGAGCCCTATGATCCATTTCTTCAAACGATTCACGAATGTTTCTCTCCTTCCGCAGCAAGTGCCATCGCATGCAGTTTCCGCAGGCGATGGTTCATGCCCGATTTGCTTACGCCCAATAATTCTCCAAGCTCCACGATGCTGGCATCGGGACGCGCCAGCCGTGCCTCAGCCGTTTCCCTGAGTTTTTTCGGCAAGGCCTCAAGACCGCCCTCCCGGGCCGCCAGGCGCCTGATATCCGCGACCTGCCGCCCGGCCGCATCCACCGTCTTCTGCAGATTGGCCGTCTCACAATTGACGAGGCGGTTGACCTGTTCACGCACCTCCTTGAGATTGCGCGCAATCTCAAAAGCCTCGACGGACTTGTCCGCCCGCAGCATGGCCAGAAAGTCAATGACGGCATCGCCCTCCTTGAGATAAACAATGTAATCTTCCTTGCGGTCGGTAAAGCCTACCGGGAACATCATGCGCCGCATCAGGGTATAGAGCAGATTGCCAAATCCGTAATTCCCGGTCACGAGCTCCAGATGGTAGCTCGCCTCCGGCCGGTTGACACTGCCCCCACCCAAGAAAGCGCCGCGCAGATAGGCCGCGCGGCAGCAGTTTTTCTTCAGGAGGTCCCGGTCTGACTCCATGTTGAGGCTCTCATCGTGCAGGAAGCCAAGATGTTCCAGCAAATCGGCCACAGCCGGCTCCGGCATGACCCGCACGGCATAGCTGTTGTGTTTCTTGAGACGGCGGCTGCGGCTGACCGTGATCTCCGTGCGCAGGCCGTGCCCTTCAAGCTTCAGCAGCTGCAGCGTCTTGCGCGCCACGGCGGCATTCTCCGTCGTGAAATTCAGGCCGAAGGTGTGACGCAGGCCAAAGGTAATCGTAGCTCCCATGCGCAGCAGGGCAGCCAGCTCCGCATTGCGGCAGCAGGATTCCTCCGGGATGTAACGGGCCAGCTCATTCTTGACCTCAGTGGCAAATGACGGCATAACACCATCCTCTCATCTTGCTTGACACAAATTTCCCGCCTCAATGCGATTCGCGCATGTAATGATCACTGCCGAGGCCAGGGCGCAGGCCGTCCACCATTTTCATGACATTGCGGCAAAGCTTGTCCGGATCGTGGCGGATGAGATCCGTCTCATTGATGATATCCGCCTTGATGAAGCCGATGCCGAGTGCATTGATGGCATCCTCATCGACTTCGACCGGATACGCTCCCTGCTTGGCATACTGGACCTTCATCTCTTTTGAGATCGTGGCGGAATTGACCAGCATGTAATCGATGACGCCGCGGCCGCCGTGATCGAGGATGGCCTTGGCATGCATCGACGCCGTATAGCCATCCGTCTCTCCCGGCTGGGTCATGACATTGCAGATATAGATCTTAACTGCCTTGCTCTTGCGCAGGGTTTCTGCCACACCATCAACCAGGAGATTCGGCATGATGCTCGTGTAGAGGCTGCCGGGCCCCAGGATGATGGCATCGGCATGCATCAGGGCATCGAGAGCAGCCTGCACGGGCTGGACATGCTGAGGGAAAAGCTTGACCCGGCGGATGCGCTTGTGCACCTCCGGGATATGGGACTCGCCCTCCACGATCGTGCCGTCCTCCATGATGGCATCGAGGCGCACATGCTCCTTGGAAGCCGGCAGGACTTCACCCTTGACGGCCAGGACCTTTGAGGATTCCCGCAGGGCCATCTCGACATCGCCCGTGACCTCGGTCATCGCCGCGATAAAGAGGTTGCCAAAGGAATGGCCGGCCAGCTCACTCTTGCCCTTGAAGCGGTATTGGAACAGCTTTTCCATCAAGGGCTCGGTATCCGCCAGGGCCACGAGACAGTTGCGCAAATCGCCAGGCGGGATGATGCCGAGGTCTTCGCGCAGGCGCCCGGATGAACCGCCGTCATCGGCCACCGTGACAATCGCAGACACGTTTGATGTTGCAGACTTGATGCCGCGCAGCAGGACGGAGAGACCGTGGCCGCCGCCGATGACAGCGATGGACGGCCCCTTGCCGAGACGGCGTTTTTCGTAGATGATGTCAACCAATCGCTCTGAATTATCCGGCAGCAGGACCATGATGACCGAACGGATGACAAAACGCGTCGCCACCAGCATCAGAACGATTCCCAGGATGACGACAGCAATGCCCACGAGCGTCGTGAACATATAATTGTAGCTGCCCTTCCAGAGATAGACGACGCGGAAAATCGTCTCCTCGATGACATCGAGATATTTATAGTTGAAGACGAGCGCCAGCCCCAGGCTGACCAGCATGACACCGGCTGAAAACAGCAGCAGCCAGCGCTTGAATTTCATGCCGGGATAGAGCCATTTCAAAAGATGCATGCTCAACACTCCTCACGCACATGCTCTCGCACATCATTCTTCATCAGGTCACGGTGCTCCAGACGTGCTGAAAAGCCCTGCGCATTGAGACGATCATAGATATGTTTGGCAATATAAACGCTGCGGTGCATGCCCCCCGTACATCCCACGGCAATGACCAGCTGGCTCTTGCCCTCCTTGATATACTGCGGCACGAGGAAATCCAGCATTTCGTCGAGCAGCCGCGTGAACTCCTTGGTCACCGGCCATTTCGCGATGTATTCCGCTACCTCCGGCACCGCGCCGCTCTTGTGGCGCATGGATTCGATGTAGAACGGATTCGGCAGGAAACGCACGTCGAGGACCATATCCGCATCGAGCGGCATGCCGAATTTGAAGCCGAAGGAAAGTACATTGATATTCATCTGCTCGCCGCCCGATTTGCCGAAAAGACGGCGCAGCTTGTCGCGCAGGTCCACTTTCTTGAGCTCTGATGTGTCGATGATGTACGTCGCCTTGGCCCGTACCGGCGCCAGGCGCTCGCGTTCCTTCGCAATGCCTTCTGAGATTCTCGAATACGGCGCCATCGGGTGACGGCGGCGCGTTTCTTTGTAACGGCGGATGATTGCCGCATCGGAAGCATCCATGAAGAGCATCTCATACGGCACATCGTCCTGATCCATATCCTCGAGCGTATGCACGAACGTATCGAAGAATTCCCGGCTGCGCGTATCCACGACCAGTACGACACGGCGCACATGGCCGCCCGCATGCTTGCAGAGCTCCACGAATTTCGGAATGAACACCGGCGGCAGATTGTCAACACAGAAATAGCCCATATCCTCCAGGAAGCGGCTGGCCTGCGTCTTGCCGCCGCCAGACATGCCCGTCACGATAACCAGGCGAAACGAATCATCCACGATCTGCGTCAGTTTCTTGTGATCCTGTTCCGTTGTCATGATGATCATCCTCTCAGTACATAGTCATAGATAGCCTTGGCAAAGCCATTTTCTTCACAGGTCGTCGTCACGGCATCGCATACGGCCTTGACCTCCGGCACGGCGTTGCCCATCGCAATGCTGTGGCCGGCGGCCTTGAGCATCGGCAAATCATTGTTGGCGTCACCAATCGCCATAACCTCATCAAGCTTAACCCCCAGCTTATCCGCCAGATGCTGAATCCCCGCGGCTTTGGAAACGCCGGGATTCACGATTTCAACGTAATTGGCATTTGAGCGCACTACAGCAATTTCAGAACCAAAATACGCACGCATCTCACGAATACGCGCATCTGTCTCCTCTGCACCGGATGTAATCGAAAGCAGCTTGCAGACAGCCTCATTATGTGCCTTGAGGCCATCCCAGCCCACTACATGTCCCTTGATGTTCTGCGCTGCTTCATACCCTTCCGCTTCCGATGTGTGTGCGGGCAGATAAAGCTCATCATGACTGCATGACTGAAGATACCAGCCTCTTTCCTGACAGAACGACACGACATCTGCTATAACCTTCTTGGGCAAAAAGCTCTCATAAAACACCTCGCCGCTGGTGGATTTGATCAATGCACCATTATATGTAATGATGGGAACATCCACCCCGAGGGTCAGTGCAACCGGCAGCGCCGCCCGATACATGCGGCCTGTGGCAATCGTCACCGTAACGCCAGCCTTAACGGCCTCCTGAACGGCATCTATATTTTCCTGCGAAACCTGCTGACCTTTTGGGAGCAGTGTTCCATCAAGATCCGTAACAAACAATTTAATAGACATATCATACCTCCTCTGCAAAAGGGAAAGTGTCCGCTTCTATTTTCTCACATTGCGGCGAAAATGCAAGCATTGACCACAAAACTTCCTTTTGCTCTGTTGACAAATCGTGGTAAAATAGAGGAAGATTTCAGTTATGCATCTACGCCGACGCTTCGTTGCAGATGCCCTTCGTACTTGAAATCGTTTTTTATTTTTAGAAAGAAGGTCTTTTATTGAACTGGAAGCTTGTTCTCGTCATCCTCACCTGCAACATACTGTTCATGTCCTCCAGCTATACCATGCTCATCCCGTTCCTGCCCATGTACCTGACCATGGAGCTCGGCGTCAGCCAGGCGGATGTCAACATCTGGTCCGGCATCGTCTTCTCCGCCTCCTTCCTCGTATCGGCCATCATGGCCCCGATCTGGGGAAAGATGGCCGATACGAAAGGAAAACGCATCATGGCCATGCGTGCGAGCTTTCTCCTCTCCATCAGCTATTTCCTCGGCGGCATCGTACAGTCTCCGGAACAGCTGACGCTCATGCGCCTGTTCCAGGGATTTGCTTCAGGACTATGGCCCATGGACCTCGCCATCATGACGCTTTATGCACCCCCCTCCAGGCTCGGCTTCTGTCTCGGCATCATGCAGGGTACACTGACGGCCGGCGGTGTCGTGGGGCCGCTGCTCGGCGGCATCCTTGCCGAGGCCGTCGGCATGCGTTACTCATTCTTTCTGGCCGCAGCCGCGCTCTTCACAAACTTCCTGATTTTTACGTTCATCATCAAGGAACCTCCCACGCCTGCTAAAACAGGAGCGGCAAAAGAAGACATTCCTGACGCCACGGAATGCTCGCCCTGGCGGATGCCGCTGCTGCGCAACATGCTGCTCTGCGGCACGCTCGTACAGATGGTCATCCTGATCCTGCAGCCGGTTCTCACGACGTACGTCGCCAAGCTCGCAGGTCCTCTGCCGAATATCGTCTTCGTCGCCGGTCTCGTCTTCTCGCTCGGTGGCATCGCCGGCGCCATGGCGGCACCAATCTGGGGCACCTTTGGCCAGCGCCGCGGCTTCTTCAAGGCCATGTGTCTCGGCATGACGGGTGCCGGCATCTCCATGATCATCCAGGGCATCCCCGACACCCTCGTGCCCTTTGCCATCATGCAGTTCGTCGGCGGCCTCTTCTTCTGCGGCATCCACCCTGCCATCAATGCCATACTGGCCAGCAACACGCCGCCATCGTACAAGGGACGCATCTTCGGCATGCTCTTTGCCGCCCAGCAGGTCGGCTCAATGGCAGGGCCACTGCTCGGCGGCCTGATTGCGACGTACCTCGGCATGCATTGGGTCTTTGCTCTCTCCGGCGTGATCCTGCTCCTGCTGAGCACCGCCGTCTGGCGCCGCTACCATGCCATGCCCTGCTGATCTACAAGAACGGAAAAGCCGCTGCCCGTGGCAGGATTTCCGCCCCCTTCCAACGAAATAAATACGTATCCAATACCAAACGAAGGGACGTGAGACTATGAGCTTCCATAATGATAAAATCGCCTACTTTTTCATCGCCTTTGCCCTCTATCTCCTGATCCGGGCTTTCGCTGAATCCTCATCCGGCTCCCTGACAATCATCCTGCTCTATGTCTCCATCGCCATCTCCCTGCTCGCCAGCAACGTGCCGCGCGTCATGGATATCCCGCTGCATTGCGTCTATCCGGTTCGCTGCGTGGAAATCTTTTCTTTCGGCTTATCTATTGTCTGTTTCATCGTCTTATGTATGCATTATATCCTGCAACTGAGCTAACGATGCTTCAAAATAAAATAAAAGCTGATTATCATGAACAAGATGCCATTCATGATAATCAGCTTTTCATTTATATCGATATAAGATACGTTTTATGCCTTGTCTGCTGCGTCCCAGCCGATCTGCAGGGCTTTCATGTTCTGCTCGACGGTATGAGGCGGCACACGGTGGGCGACGGCCTGCTTGATGGTGTCAAACGAGACGAGGCCAGTCAGCCGCACGAGGGCGCCGAGCGCCACGATGTTCGCGAAGAGCGGCTTGCCGACTTCTTCGATTGCGAGCTTCGTGATGGGGATGCGCACGACATGCGGAAAATCGGGGACGTTTGGCACGAGCTGTTCGTCAAGGACGAGCAGGCCGTTGGGGTTGAGGTCCTTATAGTACTTGTCCGCCGCTTTCTGCGTCATGGCGAGCACGAGATCCGGCACGATGACATGCGGATGAAAGATAGGCTTGTCATCGATGATGACTTCGGACTTCGACGCACCACCGCGGGCTTCCGGGCCATACGACTGGGACTGCACGGCTTCCTTGCCTTCGGCGACCGCCGCCTCGGCAAAGATGATGGCTGCCGTGATGACGCCCTGTCCGCCGGAGCCTGATAATCTAAGCTGTTTTCTCATTTTGCAGCACCCCCTGCCCGTTCGATTACCTGATCGTATGCCGTATCGTAGTCAATAGCCTCTGTCTGCAGGAAGCAGCCAATCGGGAACTTGCCCTCGCGTTTCTCCTGCGGCAACTTGTCCCAGGCGGCCTTCATGACGGCATGATCGCGCATCCACTTCATCATGTCAGCCGGGCCGCCCATGCGGTTCTTGCGGCCAAAGGCCGTCGGGCACTGGACCATGGCTTCGATGAAGGAAAAGCCCTTGTTGTCGAGACCGGCGGCGATCATATTCGTCATGTGCGTAACGTGGAAAGCCGTCGAGCGGGCGACATACGTCGCACCGGCTGCTTCGGCGAGCTCGCAGGCATCGAAGGTGCGGTCAACGGAACCATACGGTGCCGTCGTGGCCTTGGCTCCGATTGGTGTCGTCGGCGAAGCCTGACCGCCCGTCATGCCGTAAATATTGTTGTTGAACATGACGACCGTGAGGTCCACGTTGCGGCGGCAGCCGTGAATGAAGTGATTGCCGCCGATGGCCGTGCAGTCACCATCACCCGTGATGACGACGACGTTTAGATCCGGATTGGCCAGCTTGATGCCCGTGGCAAACGGGATGGCGCGGCCATGGGCCGTATGCAGCGTATCGAAATCCATGTAGCCGGATGCACGCGACGAGCAGCCGATGCCGGAGACGATGACGGTGTTGTCCTGGGACAGTCCCTTCTGCTCAATCGCCTGCACGATGGCCTTCATCGCGATGCCGTTGCCGCAGCCCGGGCACCAGAGGTGCGGCAGGTGATTCTGGCGAAAATAACGTTCAAAGCTCCGTTCCATCATTTATTCCCCCCTGCAATCATCTTGTCGATGGCGGAGGAAATGTCCTCCGGCTCAAACGATCTCATATCGTATTTCCCGCAGAGTTCCACGGGGCACTGCCCGGCCACAGCGCGGCGCACCTCGTGCACGATTTGCCCGTAGTTGAGCTCCGCAACGAGGATGCCTTTGACCTTCGCCGCCAGGCGCCTGATGGCAGCATCGGCAAACGGCCAGATGGTCATGAGGCGCAGAAGGCCGACCTTCTGCCCCTTGGCCCGTGCCGCCTGGACCGATTCATAGGCCGTGCGGGCCGAACCGCCAAAGGAAACGACGGCGTATTCGGCATCGTCCATGAAATACGATTCCGTGTGGATGATCTCTTCACCAACGCGGTCGATCTTCTCGTGCAGGCGGCGGATGGAGTCTTCCGTGACCTGCGGGCTGCCCGAGGGGAAGCCCGTCTCATCATGGATGAGACCCGTCACATGGATGCGGTAGCCCTGACCGAAATCCGCGACATCCGGCACGAGGTCCTCGGCCGGCGCATACGGTTCATAGCCTTCGGCACGCGTCTTCTTCGGCTTGCGGCGCGGATAGACATCCACGTGATCCGGCAGCTCCACTTTCTCGCGCAGGTGGCCGATAACTTCATCCATCAGCAGGATGACCGGCGTGCGGAAGCGCTCGGCATAATTCACTGCCATGACGGTTGCATCGTATGTCTCGCGGACGCTCCAGGGAGAGAGGGCAATGATCGGATGGTCGCCATGCGTGCCCCAGCGCGCCTGCATGACATCGCCCTGCGACGGCGCCGTCGGCTGGCCCGTCGAGGGACCGACGCGCTGAACGTCGACGAGCACGCAGGGAATCTCAGCGCAGGCTGCATAGCCGATGAGCTCCTGCTTGAGGGAAAAGCCCGGACCACTCGTCGCATCCATGACCTTGGAGCCGGCCAGCGAAGCACCGAGAATGGCGCCCATGCTGGCAATCTCGTCTTCCATCTGCACGAATTTGCCGCCGTGTTTCGGGAGCAGGCGCGCCATGGTCTCTGCGATTTCCGTCGACGGGGTGATCGGATAACCGGCAAAGAAATTTACACCTGCCGCGATTGCGCCCTCTGCGCACGCTTCATTGCCCTGCATCAATCTTGCCTTGCTCATTTTGCTGCCTCCTTATCCACGAAAATCGCATAATCCGGGCAGCGCAGTTCGCACTGGCCGCAGGCAATGCATGCCTCTTTATTCACGACCTGGACCTTGCCAAGCTCACTGAGCGCCAGCACAGCCTTGGGGCAGAAAGCCACACAGATGCCGCAGCCTTTGCAGCGCACCGTCTTAATGGTGATCTCTGACTTCATAGCGTTCCCTCCTAAGAAATAACACGGCTTTTATATAGATAATGCATAGTTACTATATTTAATCTGCCATATACTTTTACATCATAGCAGAAATATATTTATAAATCCAGTATTTTTGTAAATTAATCTGGTTTTTATTGTGTATATTTGTATGTATTCTATAACAAAATACTCTTAATAATCTGTCTTATATTCCTATAAAAAAGGAGTTCGTCACAAATGGACAAACTCCTGCTGCCGTATCATTTTTTTAGTATAAAGTCAAGCTTTTGCCGTTTGATCCGCTTTCTCCGCGGAGCTGTCGCTCTTGCCCGAGAGCACGACGCTCATGAGCACGAGTGCGGCGCCGGCGAGATGCGAGAAGCCGAAGCTCTCGTGCAGGCAAATAACGCCGATAATGGCAGCAAACACAGGCTCCAGCGAGAACAGGATGCCGACGCGTTCGGCTGCAATGAAGCGCTGTGCCTGAAGCTGTGCCAGGAAGCCGAAGGCCGAGCACACAAGGCCAAGGTACATCATGCTGCCCCAGCTCGTGCCGTGCGGCATCATCGGTTCGCCAAGGTAAAGCGCCGTCAAAAGGCCGAAGAGCGCGGTGAACCCGAACTGCAGGACGCCGAGCGTCACGGCATCCATGTGCACGAGCAGGCGGCTGGCATACGAGACTTGCAAGGCGCAGAGCATCGCACCGATCAGGCAGAAGACATCACCGGGATTGAGACTGAGCCCGCCCGAAAGCGTCAGGCAGCCGATACCGAGCAAAGAGAGCGCCGAAGTCATCCAGACCGAGCGGCGCAGCGGCCGCCCGTAGACGAAGCGCTCGACGAAGGGAATGAACACAACCATCATGCTCGTGATGAAGCCGGCGTTTGTCGTGCTCGTGTAAGCCACGCCCTTGACGAGCAGGCTGAAGGCCAAGAAAACCATGAGCCCGACGAGGGCGCCGGCACGCACCATCGACCAGGTGACGCGCTTCCAGCCGCTCCCGAGCAGCAGTCCCGCTGCCAGGAAGGCGATGCCGAAGCGCCAGGCGACAATGGCAAAGGCACCGAGATCCGTCAGACCGTCTTTCATGAAGAGATATGAAGAGCCCCAGCAGAAAGTCACAAAGAGCAGCAGGCACTCCGCGCGTTTTGTTGTCATGTCCATCCATCCTTTCCATGCGTTTATGCGTCAGCGGCCTCAGGCCACCATCTTATTTCATGCATACAGAAAGACATTTTAACAGAAATCCCCAATTTTGTGCGTGGACAGAAGACCTCTTTTACGAAAAATACGGTGAGATCCGTACCTTTCCCAAAAGCTGGCAGGATTTCCCGCTTTGAACGCCCAATACTATCCACATAGCCAAACACTTAGATGGATGTATGATTTATGGATTACGGAGGATTTTTCCATGCAGAACTTTACCTTCAAATGCCCGACGGAGATCGTCTTTGGGCGTCATGCCGAGGATCAGGTCGCCGAAAAGATTCGCGCTTACGGCGGCAGCCGCGTCTTTATCGTTTACGGCGGCGGCAGCGTCGTGCGCTCCGGCCTGCTCTCGCGCATCGAATGCCAGCTGACGGCGAACGGCCTGGCCTTCCAGGTGCTCGGCGGCGTGCAGCCGAACCCGCGCCTCTCGCTCGTCCGCGAAGGCGTGCGCGAAGCACTGCTCTTCAAGGCCAATTTCATCCTGGCCGTCGGCGGCGGCAGCGTCATCGACTCGGCCAAGGCCATCGCACACGGCGTGGCCAATCCGCACACGGATGTCTGGGATTTCTGGACGGGCCATGCCAAACTCGAGAAGACGACGCCGATGGGCTCGGTGCTGACGATTGCCGCAGCCGGCAGTGAGACGAGCGATTCCGCCGTCCTGACGAATGAAGAGACATCGCGCAAGATGGGCCTCAATACCCCCTTAAACCGCCCGGTCGTCGCCTTCATGAATCCAGAGCTCACCTTCACGGTCCCGAAACGCCAGCTCGTCTGCGGCATCTCGGACATCCTCATGCACACGATGGAGCGCTACTTCACGAACGTCAAGGCCGAGAACATGCTGACCGATTACGTCGCCGAATCCGTCATCAAGACAGTCATGAACAAGTCCCGCGTGGCCATCGAGAACCAGGAAGACTACGATGCCATGAGCGAAATCATGTGGTGCGGCAGCGTCTCGCACTGCGACTTCACGGGGCTCGGCCGCGGCAAGGACTTCTCCTGCCACAAGCTCGGCCATGAACTCAGCGCGCGCTACGATGTGACGCACGGCGCCTCGCTGACCTCGGTCTGGGGGGCCTGGGCCGAATACGTCTATCGCGACGATCCCGCCCGCTTCGCCCAATACGCCGAGCGCATCTTCGGCATCGAGACCGGCACGGAAGAGGAGCGGGCCCGCCTCGGCATCGAGAAGATGGTCGCCTACTTCCAGGGCATCGGCATGCCGGTAAGCCTCAAGGAACTCTTCGGCAAGACGCTGAGCAACGAGACGATCACGGAGCTCGCCGACCTCGCCACGGCTGGCGACACCAAGAAGCTCGGCACCTTCCACCCCCTGACGAAAAAGGATGTCATCGCCATCTACAAGCTCGCCAATCATTGAGCAGGAACTAAGCCACAGAAACAAGCCACAGCAAAGCCCCCTGACAAACATTCGATTTGTCAGGGGGCTTCTGCATGGGATTGGGTAATTTGTAAAAAGAGGAAAATCTAAGAATCAGGGAAAAGATGAATCAGCAAATGCCGAGCAGGCCCAGCACGATGCCGAGCAGCATGATGCCGAGCATGACGTAGTTGACGTTGACATGCTTGTTGCGAAGCAGGTAGAACGCCAGCAGCGTGACGCAGAGCGGCACGATGCCGATGAAGAGCTGATCGAGGTACTTCTGCAGCATGATGGGTTCCTTGCTGCCTTCCACGGCCACGGAAACGATGGTCTTGAACTTGACCGTCGAAGCCGTCATGCAGCCCATCATCATCAGGCCGATCATGCCCGAAGCCTTCGTCAGGAGGCGCATGCCGCCGCTCTCGTAAAGGCGTTTGATGAAGCTCTCACCGACCATGTAGCCGCTCATCAGCGCATAATAGTGGATGAGGAAGGCCGGTACGTTGTAGAGTACGAGGAAGACGAGGGCGCCGAGCGGCGAACCGGCACTTGCCAGCGAGATGCCGATGCCGGCGGCCAGGACACGCAGGATGCCCCAGAAGAAGGAATCGCCGATGCCGGAGATCGGGCCCATCAGCGAGGCCTTGATGGCCGTGATGGAGTTGGTATCGAAGCTCTTGTCCTCGCTGTTCTGTTTCTCCATCGCGGCGACGAGGCCCATGATGAAGTTGTTGATGTGCATGGTCGCATTGAACCATGTCGTATGGCGCACAATGGCCTCTGCGCGTTCTGCATCCGTCTTGTAGAAGCGGTTGATGACCGGCAGCAGCGTGTAAATGACGCCGAGTGCATGGTACTGCGTGGCGCCCGTGCGGCTCGCGTTCATCGTCCAAGAGCGCCAGAAGACGGAGCGCAGCATTTTTTTATCTTCAGGGGAAAGTGTTTTCTTCTCTTCCATCATGCGAAAAAGTCCTCCTCTTCTTCCGTTTTCGTCTTGGGAGCCGTCGAGGCGGCACCGCCGGCCGGCAGATGCGCGATCTCGATATCACGGCTGATGATGACGACGCAAATGACAACGCCGAGAGCAGCAACGGCTACAGCCGGCAGTTTGAGATAAGCCGTGAGCACGAAGCCCAGCAGGTAGAATACGGCCAGCTTGTTATCCCAGAGGAGTTTCATGAGCATGGCAAAACCTACAGCCGGGAGCAGGCCGCCGGCGGCCGAGAGACCATGCATGAACGCAGGCGGCACGCTTTCCATGAAGACGTTGACCGGACCGCTGCCAGCCAGCACGCCGAAGAAGGACATCGAGGAGATGATGATGTAATAGAGCACCCAGGTGCCGTAATGCATGGCCACGATCTTGCCCTGTGCATTGGCAGCAGCCGCGCGGTCGAGGAACGGCGCAAAGATGTTCATGAAGACGTTCTTGAGGAACATGACGACAAATGCAGCGAGCATGCCGATTGGGATGGCCAGCGTGATGGCCGCCTGCTGCTCGACGTTGGCCGTGATGGCAAACGTCGTCGCCATGGCCGTAGCCGTGACCGGCTCAGCCGCGATGACACCGCCGATATTGACGTTGCCGAGGAATACGGCTTCGAGAGCCGCGCCCATCAGGATACCCGTTTCCATATCACCGAGCAGAAAGCCCGTGACCAGGCCGACAACGAGGGGTCGCTCCATCATGCTCTGACCAGTCAGGTAGTTGCCTGCAAAGCAGATGAAGACACTGAGTGCCGCTATGGCAGCATATTCTAGCATAATTTACGCTCCTTCCAATCCTGCAAGTATCAGCCCAGCTTTGCCAGAGCTTCCTTGAGATCCAGCTGCGGGTTCGTCGGCAGGACCTGGTTGTACGATTTGACGTGTGGCAGGGCTGCCAGTTCGCGAGCAGCCTCGAGTTCCTGCGGGTTGAGCAGGACGCTGTGGAAGAGTGCCGTCTTCGATTTCGGGTCCGATTTGTCAAAGCGGCCTGCATTGGCGACATTGACCGTCTCGATATCCTGGACGTTCTTCGCGATCTTCGTCGCATCCGATACGCAGTTCACGATGGCAAAGATGCGCTTATCCTTGCCGCGCGGATCATTGAAGACGCGGATGGCATCGTCAACGGAACGGATGAGCAGCTTCATGCCATTCGGTACCGCCATCTTGAGCGTCATCTGCATGACGTCGCTCTTGGCTGCCTCATCGTTGGCGACGACGAGCAGCGGTGCATTGAGCTCTTTCGTCCAGACAACGGCCACCTGGCCATGGATCAAACGGTCATCTACGCGAATCTGGGAAATCATAATCTATTCCTCCTAAAATAAAAACGATATAAATGCGTTATGATTGAACTGCCATCAGAAGAAATCGTCGAGTTCTTCCTCTGCACTCTCTTTCTTCTCGGGGACCAGCGGCACAAGCTGCGGCGCGGCTTCTGCCGTCATCGCCTTCAGCGTCTCTGCGGTCAGTTCTTCCTCAGGCGAGAGCATGACAGCCAGCACGAGCGGCAGGTTCGCATTGGCGAGCACGAAGACATTTTCCTTGCCGCTCTTGACGACTTCTGTGGCGACCTTCTGGTTGACGCTGCCGCCGTAGAAATCCGTGAAGATGACCCCCTGCTCATTTTCCTGCAGGCTGTCCAGGAACGCCGTGATCTGCGGCGTATAATCCTCTTCCGTCACATAGGCGTCGATAACCTTGAGCTCCTCGCCCTTGCCGGCCAGGATATTGATTGAACTCTGCATGCCGGAAGCCAGGTGTCCATGGCTGGCCATGAGATATTTCCTCTGCAAGATAAATCCCCCTTGTTTCATTCATTTCTCTTTCGTTTCATCTTGTTTATAGAATAACGGACAATCTTTGCAAAAATACCGCAGAAATGTTTCAATCCTGTAACATTTCTGCGGTATTTCAACAAAACAGATATATTCCTTTTTATTCTGCCGGGGAGATATCATTCCAGGCATGCAGGATGGCCTCCTGCTCCTCGGCCGCACGGCGGAAATCCATCTCGCCGTAATGGGCCATGGTTTCCTTGTCGGCCTGCGTCACCGCCCCCGGATGCGTCGCGGCCGAAAAGGCAATGCGGTTCAGGACCTCCTGTGTTTCTTCCATCATGCAGAATCGCAGGAAGGCTTCTGCCTCACGGGGATGCGGCGCACCATCGACCCTGGCCACGGCATCGAGCGTCCAGGCACAGCCCTCCGGCACGATGGTGTGCAGCGGGAATCCCGAGGATTCGAGGCTGCGTGCATCGTCGAGGAAGCCGATGCCGAGCAGGCACTGGCCGCTGGCGACGCGCTGCACGGCCTCAAAGCCGTTGTAAGAGCTTACGCCGAGATTTGCTTTCAGGGCCGCGTAGAAATCCCTGGGCGCCGTATCGTGCTGCATGACGTACGCGAGCAGCGTATAGCTCGTACCGGCGGCATTGGGGTCGGCAAAGGCGACCTCTCCGCGGTAATCCGGGTCGAGCAGGTCCTCATACGTTGCCGGCATGTTCTTGCCCTGCGGCGCAAATTCCCGCTCCCAGCGTTCCCGGTTGATCACGATGGCCAGCGGCGTCGAGGCGATGCCGAACCAGCGCTTCTCCGACGAGCGGAACTGCTCCGGAATGACATCGGCTCCCCGCAGCACGACCGGAGACGTCAGGCGGTGCTCAGCAGCGCTCACCTGCGCATGTGTCGCGCCGCCCATCATGATGTCGGCCTGCGGATGCTCCTTTTCATGACGGACGCGCCCGAGCATGGCCTGAGTCGGCAGATAAATATAATCGTAGGTGCAGCCCGTCTTCTGCTGAAAGAGCGCAAGGGCCGCGCGCCCCACTTCATCGCGCATGGCCGAATACACGACGATGTGGTGCCCGCGAAGGTCGGGCAGGCCGTCATCTGACAGCTGCGTTTCCCCATCATGTGCACAGGCGGAGAGCAGAGCCGTCAGCACGAAAAGCAGGACTACAACCGGATACTTCCATTTCACGACGACTCACCTCCTGACCACTGCCGGCATACATCCGCCGCCGTCCACAGGCTTCTGCCGCTCGTATCCCCCAGATACTGCAGCGCCAGGCAGCCGTTTTCATATAAATCGAGATTGAGCACGTCATCCGGCAGATGAACGCCAGGCTGTTCCGGCTCATGCAGATGGATGCGGATGTGAGCGGACGGCGTCATCTGACGCACCTCCAGCTGCAGATGCACATCGCTTTCACCAAGCGGCCGGGCCTCCTGCAAGGCTGTCGCCAGGTGGCGGCGTTCTCCTGCCGTCAGGACACGGCTTTCCCCGCCGGAAAGCCAGCGAACCTCGGCGGCATCCGGCAAGAGCTCAGCCAGATGCTGCGGCGTGATGAGGCCTGCGAGGATGACGCGCTGCAGATTCTGCACATCGCCGTTCTCATCACCATATGCCGCGCCGGCCAGCCACAGATGACTGCCGAGCGCAAACTCCTGTGTCTTGCCATTCAGGTAAACGATGCGTCCCGTCATGCGGGAATCGTCCTGCACCGCCGGAAGCGTCCGGGCAGCCCCGCGGCGCAAAAGCTTCTGCCGCAGCTCATCAATGCGCTGCAGGCGCTCTTCCTGGTCAATTACGCCCTGCCCCAGATATGCATCCTGGAATTCGATGCGCACGGACAGCGAGATATCGGCCCGGCGCTCGGCTTCCTCTCGGGATTCAATGACCGTCACCTGATGATACGCGCGAGCATTCCAGAAAATCATCGCAACACAGCCCAAGAGCAGCAGAGCATACAGGAAAAGCACCCGCCAGATCCATTTCCGTTTCATGAAGCACCCCCTGTCGCAAAGCTCAGGACAATCTCCGTGCCGCTGCTCGGATGACTGTACAAGTCGATGGCACCGCCCTGCTTCGTCATGATCTCGCGGCAGATGGCAAGTCCCAGCCCGTTGCCTTTCGCCTGACGCGCGTCACGCAGGCGGCTCACGGGATCCAGCAGGGCCTGCTGCAGCTTCTCCGTCATCCCGATGCCGTCATCGAGGATGTGTACCTCCAGCTGCTGCTCATTGCCGGCCATCATGATCTCGATGGTCATGCATTCGCTGTAACGCAGGGCATTGTCGAGGATATTCAGGAAGACCTGCTTCGTCTTGTCACGGTCGAACCGGCACACATCATCCGTAAGCATGAGCTCCAGGTGGATATCCGCTGCATGAAGGCGCGGCCTCACCTCACGCACGACCTCACGCACGAGCGGTGCCAGCGGCGCCTCGCTGTCCGTAACGGAAAAGCCGGTGCGCCCGAGGCGTGACAGGGCCAGCAGCTCTTCCACGAGCTTCAGCAGGCGCCGCCCCTCCTCATGGATGGAGCGCAGCCCCCGCGCCTTCGCCTCTTCCTCGCGCAGGCGCGGGATCAATTCGGCATAGCCGATGATGGCTGTCAGCGGCGTCTTGAATTCATGCGTCACGCTGTCGAGGAACATCTTCTGTTTCTGGCGTTCCTGCTCGAGTCCTTCGATATAGCCACGGATTCCCAAACGCATCTTGTCAAAATCCTTGGCCAGGGCTTCGATTTCATCGCCGCTTTCAATCGAGACGGGCTCCTTGTAATTTCCCTTTGAGATGCGGGCTGCCGCCTGCTGCAGCTTGTGCAGGGGACTCGTCAGGGCATCGGCAAAGAAACCCGCGAGGACCCAGGCCAGCAGCGCTGCAAACAGGATGACCACCGCCATCATCATCAGGGTCCGCTGCATGAGCTGTGTCTCGCGCGTCAAGGGATGCAGGAAGCGCAGGACCCCGATGGTCTGCTGGTTGGCAAAGACCGGGAACGAAAGCAGCAGCACGGGTTCGCTGCCCGTCTCATCGACGGTCCATGCCTTTTCTCCCGCTACGGCCTGCTGGATGTCGCCCGCCGGCAGGCTCAATTCGTTGCGGACCGAATCGGCGAGGAGACTGCCATGGACATCGTACGCCTGGATGCGGTAACCCAGCTGCTCGGACAGGTACGCCGTGATCAGGGAAGCATGCGACCGGAACGCTTCTTCCGTCTTGTCCACGCCTTCCAGCACACGGTCCACATAGAGCTGCGCGCCGTAACTTTCCCGAAGCGACGTATCCGCGCTGGCCTGCACGAGACTGTGCGCCAGAGCGCTGTAGGCAATGCTGCAGGCCGCGAGCAGCACGGGCAGGAAAATCGCCACACTCATGAGCATGACCTTGCCCTTCATGCGCATGCAAAGCTTCATCGCGTTTCCTGCCTTTCTGCGAGCTTGTAGCCCGTGCCATAAACCGTCTCGAGGCGTTCAGCATAGGGCCCCATCTTCTTGCGCAGCCGCTGGATGAGAATGTCGACGGCCCGCGTGCTGCCGGCAAAATCGTAACCCCACACTTCTTCGAGCAGCCGTTCGCGCGTAAACACGTGATTGGGATGGCGCATCATGAGTGCCAGGGTATCAAATTCCTTGCGCGTCAGGCTCACAGGCTGCCCGTCCACCTCGGCCGTGCGCGACTCCGGATCGATCACGAGGCCCTGCACGGCGACGGCTTCTTCCTCAGGGAATGTCCCGGCAGCCGGTTCTGATCGCCGCAGCACGGCCTGCACGCGCAGGATGAGCTCCTCGCTGCTGAAAGGCTTCGTGACGTAATCATCGGCACCGAGGCGCAGGCCGAGGATGCGGTCCTCGCGTTCGCCCTTGGCCGTCAGCATGATGACAGGCAGGTGCTCCCCGTTTTCGCGCAGATGGCGCAGCACATGATACCCGCTCTGATACGGCAGCATGACATCGAGGATCAGCATAGCCGGATGACAGCTTGCCACGAGCTGCAGGGCCTCCTGCCCCGATACGCCCGTCACGACCTCATAGCCGGCGAGTTCCAGATTTATGCGCACGAGATCCAGGATGCTGTGCTCATCATCAATGACTAAAATTCGTTTTCCCATTTTTCCGTCCTCCATCTCCGCTCCATTATACAGGAAATTCGTCGGAACGCAAAACAAAAGCGGCCGCATGGGTGATTCCATACGACCGCTTTCTATGACTTAAGGGATTTTCAAAACAACAGAAGAATTCGAAGGACATCAGGCCTCAAGTTCTTCGGCCTTTTTGCCGAAGAGTTCCTTGCCGCAGTGCTTGACGACGAGGATGGCCAGCGTCATGAGCGCGATGGCGAGCACAAGCTGCAGGCCGTCGACACCGATGAGGAACTTGCCGGCCATGAGCTTCGTAATGCCGCCATAGACGCTCATGACGAGCGCCGTCATCGTGACAATGAACATGAAGGTCATCGGCACGTAGAGCATCCAGCCCTTGCGGTCCGTCATCTTGAGGAAGACGGCCAGGGCAATGAGCACGAGAGCCGACAGCAGCTGGTTGGCCGCGCCGAACAGCGGCCAGATATTCATGTAGCCGGCCAGGCAAAGGCCATACGCGAAAACGAGCGTGATGATCGTCGAGAAATACTTGTTCATGAGGAAATTCTGCGTGCTGCTGGCCTCAACGCCATCGCTCGGCTTGATCATTTCCTGGAAGGACATGCGGCCGATGCGGGCCACGGAATCGATGGTCGTCATGCCGAGGGCCGAGACGCACATCGTGATGAAGCAGGCGGAGAAGCCTGCCGGCAGACCGAAAATATTCGTGAAGAACGTGCTGATGCCGCCAGCGAAGATCTGGAACGGCGTGCCCTGTGCCATGACGCCGTTCGAGGCGGCGGCGCAGGCGATGGCCAGCGCGACGACGCCGAGCATGCACTCGCAGAGCATCGCGCCGTAGCCTACCGGCAGCATATCCGTCTCATTGGCCACGGCCTTCGAGGACGTGCCCGAAGAAACGAGGCTGTGGAAGCCGGAGACGGCACCGCAGGCAATCGTGATGAACAGGATGGGGAACAGCGGCTTGCCGTTGACTTCAAATCCGACAAACGCCGGCATGTTGACGGACGGGTTCGCAGCGATGACGCCGATAACACCGCCGGCGACCATGCCGAGCAGCAGGAAGGAGCTCAGGTAATCGCGCGGCTCCATGAGCAGCCACATCGGCAGGACAGCTGCGATGAAGCAGTAGCCAAAGACGATATAGCGCCAAGTCGGCACATCGAAGTAAAGCGGGAACTGCATGCCGACGGCGAACATCGCGACGACGAGCACGACGGCCACAAGGAATTTCAAAACGCCGGACGGCTTGACCTTGCTGATGAAGATGCCGAAGCCCATGGCGACGACGATGTAGAGCATGGAGATCGTGGCGGCCTGTGCGCCCGGCGTGTTCAGCGTACCGTTGGCGCCGAAACCGTTGAACGTCTTGGCGATGATGTCGGCAAAGGCTGCGATGACGAGCAGCGTGAAAAGCCAGCTGAACAGCAGGAACAGACGGCGGCCCGTGCGGCCGACATACTGCTCAATGAGGAGGCCCATCGACTTGCCCTCATTCTTGACCGAGGCGTAGAGTGCCGTGAAATCCTGTACGGCGCCGAAGAACGCGCCGCCAATCAGAATCCAGAGAAATGCCGGCAGCCAGCCGAACATTGCCGCGATGATTGGCCCCGTCACAGGGCCTGCGCCCGTGATGGACGAGAACTGATGAGCAAATACCGTGAAGCGCGAAGCCGGAGAATAATCCTGGCCATCGTTCTTGCGCACGGCCGGCGTCGGAGCCTTGGGGTCCACGCCCCAGGTCTTCGCAAGCCAGCGCCCGTAAAAGAGATAAGCACCGGCAAACCAGACGAGTGCGATACCGACAAGCATTAATCCTGTCATATGAATCCTTCTTTCCTTCCTACTAAAAACCGTTACAGATAGGAATATAAAAAATGAATCCTGTCACGCCACATACGCGAACAGGATTCATTCGTATCATCAGCAGAAACATTTCAGCCGATTATCCCTTTCGCTCCCTTGCGACGGACATCTTATCGATTGAATGTATCTTAGCACTCGATTAAATATATGTCAACTTGTAAACCAAAGAAGTAATTTTCAGATGATTTTCATTTCCCAGTTTTAGCAGCTTTCTGGGCTGCACGAATCTTTTTCCAGGCCCAAACGCAGCGCACGCCCGGGTGCATATGCGGCAGCACAAAGCAGCGGCTGCACGAAATGCAGATGGATTTCTCGCCGCCGGACAGTTCTTTCGTGACAAAGTCCGGCTCGGCAATCAAAGGCCGTCCGATTGAGACGCATTCGATGCCGGCGGCCATGACGTTCTCCATATCGGCCAGGGAACGCACGCCGCCCACGAGCGAGAGCGGCACCTCCGGCACCTCCTGCTTGAGGCGCACCGCTTCCTCAAGATAATAGAGCGTCGCATCATGCGGCAGATTGATGAAATCGACTCCCGAAAACTCCACGAGCGTAACGCCTAACGCATGCACGCGGTGCAGCAGCCAGACCATATCGTCATGATACCCCCTGGCATCCTCATGCTTCGTGTCGATATTGACCTTGATGAGCACGGGGAAATCCGGGCCGCAGGCCTCGTGGATGCCGCGGATGATCTCTTCCGTCATGCGGAAACGGCCCTCGATATCGCCGCCGTATTCATCCGTGCGCTGATTGAACGTCGGGTCGATGAAGCGTGACAACAGGTAAGAATGTGCGGCATGCAGCTGCACGCCATCGGCACCGGCCTGCTGCGCGCGGCGGGCAGCGGCGATGAAATGCGCCTCAATATCCTTTATTTCCTCTTTCGTCAAAGCCCTGGCCGTGCGCTCCTTCTTGAGCGGGCGCGCGACGACATCGGCCAGGTCGTCGTTGTCAATAGCACGCGGTCCGGCATGATTGATCTGCACGATGAAGCGCGCATCCTGTGCATGTGCCGTTTCGATGGCACGGCGGAACTGCGGGATAAAGCAGTCATCGTAAAGGTTGACCTGTTCGATATTCGCGCGGCCCCGCGGATCGACACAGCAATGCCCCGTGATAATCGTGCCGATGTGGTTCGCTGCCAGCGCCTCGTACATCTTGTATTCCGCTTCGGTCATATAGCCGTCCCTGCCAGCGAGAAAGCTGTGGACAGCGGAACGGATGACGCGGTTCTTGAGCGTAAGATGCGGCAGCTCGAGTGGTCTTTCAATCATATTGCTCATCAATCTCTCTCCTAATATATATAAACAAAATTAATTCACAAACGCATACACAAAAGTAAAACGATATGTTACAAAAAGAACACATGCCTTAGAACAAAAATAAGTGCCGGGTACATGTCCCAACACTTATCCTGTCTGAATCTCTGTCTGTTATTTGTCGACGCGGCAGATGTCGGCACCGAGGCCGACGAGTTTCGCGACCAGATTGTCGTAGCCGCGGTCGATATGATGGATGTAGCCGACCTGCGTCTCTCCCTCTGCCACGAGGCCCGCGAGGACCATCGCCGCACCGGCGCGCAGATCCGTGGCCTTGACCTGGCAGCCGTAAAGCTTCTCCACGCCTTCCACGATGGACGTGCGGCCATCGATCTTGATGTTCGCACCCATGCGCTTGAGTTCATCGACATGCATGAAGCGGTTCTCGAACACCGTCTCCGTGACGACGCCCGTTCCCTCCGAAATGGCCATCATGGCCATGAACTGTGCCTGCATGTCCGTCGGGAAGCCCGGATACGGCATCGTCTTGATGTCGACCGACTTCGTGCGGCGGTCGCAGGTCACGCGGATGCCATCCACATGCTCCTCAATCGTCACGCCGGCTTCCTTGAGCTTCGCGATGACCGGCTTCAGGTGCTCGCTGATGGCATTCTCGATGTAGACATCGCCGCGCGTCATGGCCGCAGCCACCATATAGGTGCCGGCTTCGATACGGTCGGGGATAATCGTGTAATCACGGCCCGTGAGCTTCGGCACGCCTTCAATCTTGATGACGTTCGTGCCGGCACCGCGGATCTTCGCGCCCATGACATTGAGGTAATTCGCGAGATCGACGATCTCCGGCTCCTGAGCCGGATTCTCGAGCACCGTCTGGCCTTCTGCCATCGAAGCCGCCATGATGATGTTCTCGGTCGCCCCGACACTCGGGAAATCGAGATAGATCTTGGCGCCCTTGAGGCCTTCCGGTGCAGCTGCTTCGATGAAGCCGTGACCGATCTTGATTGTGGCACCGAGTGCCTCAAAGCCCTTGAGATGAAGGTCAATGGGACGCGTGCCAATGGCGCAGCCGCCCGGCAGGGAAATCTTGGCCTGCCCGCAGCGAGCCAGCAGCGGTCCCATGATCAGGAAGGACGCACGCATCTTGCGCACGAGGTCATAAGGGGCCTCGCAGCTGCCGATGACCGTGCTGTCCACGAAGAGCTGATGTTTCTCGGCATCAAAGTCCGCCTTGACGCCGAGTTTCCGCAGCACTTCCGTAATCGTATGCACATCTTCAAGTGCCGGCACTTCATCGAGCAGGCTTGGCGTATCCTGCCCCAGAAGCGTCGCCGCGATAATCGGCAACACCGCATTCTTCGCCCCGCTGATCTTGACCCGGCCTTCCAGCCGGCGTCCGCCATGTATAACCAACTTTTCCATTTAAGTCCCTTTTCCTCCTATAGCAGCACAGCCTGTACGCCCGCTGTGCGTCAAAGCATCATTTTTCAGTGTATCATCATATTCGCCTGCTGACAATAGGGGCGGTCACTTTCTCTCGACCTGCAGGGATGTATGGATGACATTGTCGATGATATAATTCGTCGTAAACTTCGTCTCGCCTGTCTGTTCCGCCTTCTTCTGCATCGAGAAGGAGAACTTCCTGGGCTTGTTCTTCGCCTCTTCTGCCGCGCGTTTGGCCGCAGCCGTCGCCTCTTTCACAGCCTTGCGCTGCTCCTTTTCCGACAGGATGACGGGCGAAGCGCCCGGCGCGATGACGATATCGTTGTTGCGGCCAGCTTGCTTGAGGCTCTGCAGCTTATCCTTCGTCGTCTGCGTCTTGTCTTCCTGCACGAGCAGGTCAAGCCCCGTCTGCTGCAGGAGCTTGAGCTGGGTGACCGGCATCACGCCGCCGCCGCGCACCTCGAGCGAGAGCAGGCCCTCAGGAGCCGTATCCGGCACACGGTACGGGATCAGCAGCGTTTCCTTGTCACGGCGGTACGGCTTGATCGTCGTCGTGAAGCGGACGGTTTCGCCCGGATGGACCACCGTCTTGTCCGGCACGGCCGAGAGCAGCGTCGCCGTCTTGCGGCCGCTTTCCATCGAGATATCCACCTGGACATCAACGATATCCGATTCCTGCTCCGGATTCGAGCAGATGATGTTCATGGCCTGCATGAGCTCGCCCACGGCAATCTGACCGACATCGGCCACATTGTAGAACATGTTGCTGCGCTCAAAACGGCCGCTGCTCGTCGCATTCGTACGGATCGTGAAATGAACATTGGCGGTGCTGCCGCCGAGCGTATCCGACGTCTTGCTCATCGCCGCATAAGCGATGCCGCCCGAAAGCTCCGGCAGGAAAGCCTCGTCATAGGCAATGCGCGCGCCATATTCGATATCCCGGTTGAGTCCCGTATCCTTGACGCGCACCTTGACCGGCACGACCGACGGGAAATCACCGAGACGTCCGGCGATGCCCGTTTCACGGTCCTGATTGATGCGGCCGATGATATTGCCGATATTGGCGATCTTCATGCCGTTGCTCTGGCCGCTGATCGTGCCGACAACCTTGGCATCTGTCATGAAGTAGTTGACATTGCCGCGATGCAGGAACGGATGGCCAAAAGCCAGGATGTTCTTGCCATCGACAGCCGTCACCGTACCCGTCGCGCCGACGGCAAAATCGCCGTAGACGATGGCCACGCCGACCGCACTGCCCGGCTCAAGCGTCGCATCGTAACGGGTCGTCGGTGCATCACCAGAGCCCGGAGCGCCCATAGGCATCAGCGAGAATTTCTGGCCGAGCGACACGTTCTTCTGCAGGAAGTCAATGCCCGCCTGGTTGAAGCCCGAGAGGAACAGCACATCCTTTTTCTCGCCGACAACCGGTTTCGCGGCCGCCGTATCGGCCTGCGCAGAGCTCTCAGCTGCCTGCCCCTCGCCGCTTTCCGCAGCGGACGGGGAGGAAGCCGCCTCGGCAGCCGTTTCCTCCGCCTTGCCTTCTTCCGCAGCAGCCGTATCCTTTACCGCTGCTGCATCCGCCTTCTCCGCCGGTTTCTCCTGCTCGTCCGACGCCTTTTCCTCCGCCGTGCGAGTCTTGATATCGTCACGGGCTTCCTTGATGACATCCATCAGGCGGTTCAGGATGACATTGTCGCCCTTCGTTTCCTTCTTGCGCGCCTCTTCCTTGGCCAGAGCCTCCTCACGGGCCTTGTCAGCCGCGACCTTCTTGAGGTTGATGGTGTGAAGATGCGTCTTGTTCTTCGTGTCCGGCATACTCCAGAGCGGCGTCATATCCTCAATCGGCGTGATGAAGAACGTATACGGCGTCATGTCCTTGATGCCGGCTGCCACGGCGCCGACCAGACGGCCATCGATATAGACAGGGCTGCCGCTCATGCCCTGCAGGATGCCGCCGGCCTGCTCAATAACCGGGCCGCGTGCCCGGGCCATGATCATGCGTGAAGAGCCCTTGCCATTATCCATATTGCCGACGATATCCACGTCAAAGCTGCGGATGATGCCGGAACTGTCTACTACCGTATAGGCCGTGCCGCTCATGCCCTGCTGCACATCCTGGAACGGCAGGATGGGGTCCATAGCCCGTGCCGGCGCAGCCGCCGACGCGAAAAGGAGCGTCATGGCACCAGCCACAACGAATCGCTTCATGAATTTATGCAAAAGTATTCACCTCGTAATCAGAAAGATAAACATGATTCCTTTCCATTATAACATACTCGTCCAGCCTTGCACGTTTTTGCGCCGATTTTCCCGCGTTTCTCATCCGCCTCTCAGACATCAGCGCTTCGGCACGAGCACGAGAGCGTCGCCGACGGCGCGCTCCTGGCCATCAGACGGCGAATTCTGCACCTCGCCGTTCACGACGAGATCCGTCGAGCCGCCGCCATCGAGATTGATGGCATCCCGTGCGCCGAACTTCACGAGCAGCTTTGCCCAATCCGTGAGCGTCAAGCCAACGCTGTGCGACTGGCGGCCATCGACGACAGCCAGCAGGTAGCGGCCATCCTTCGTGACACCGACGGCCGTGCGCGGCGCGCGCCCGACGCGGATATCCGAAGGGAACTCCTCCTCGCTCGCCGTCACGTGGACGCGGCCGTTCTCCACGAGGCGCGGACCGCAGCCCACGATGGTCACGGCATCCTGCCAGTACGAGCCGAAATCTTCGCTGATCGTCACGGAATCGCCGACCTGGACACCGGCAAAGGCATCGGCCACGGTGCCATGCACGGAAACGACCACGCCGTCCTGCGGGATGGGCGCATCATTCTGGCGGATATCCGTCACGCGGCCGCCGCGCACGACGTAATCGCGGCCGTATTCATTCGTATCCGTATGCGTGCCGTACGCACGGTTGTAGATGACGAGGCTGTCCGCGCCGCGCTCGCAGTCCACGCCGCCGACAGGCTGCGTGACACCGCCCATCGTGACACTGCCATCGTAGGAAACCGTGCCGAAAAGGGGCGTGCCGTCAGCGCGCAGGCCAAAAGCCGAGCGCGTGTAATACGTTGTGCCGACCGTCTGCCCATTGATGCGGGTCACGCCGAGGATATCCCCGGAAGATGCAAAATACGAGGCATTGACGGCGGCTGTGCCGCCCGCGCGCGCCGCGATGCCGCTGACCGTCTCACGGCCGGGCACCTTCCCTTTCGCGAGCACCAGGCGCAAATCGTATTTGCTGGGATCCGCTTCGATGAGCCAGGCCGAGACTTTGCCGTAATCATCCCAATAGACGTACGTATGCTTCGTGAGCCCCGGAGCCACATCCTCGATGTAATCGCCATCGATTGTGCCGGCCCGGCCGGACGTACTCGCGCCAGACGCCCCCGCACCAGCTGCAGGCTTCGTCTGTCCCTTGCGGTCGCTGCCTGCAGGCGTCTTCGTCTGGAATTCCGCCGCACCCGACGGCATGACATCGACGAAGAGGCGCACCGGATTCTTGAGCGTATGGAGGTCATACGCAAGGCCGGCCTTGAGGCGCATCGTCACGATCAGGTGGCCGCCTTTAGCCGTATACGAAATCGACTCGATGCGGCTGCTCTTGACCGGCAGCTTCTGCGACCGCTTGTCCTTCGTGCCGGCAAAATCAAGCGTCAGCGTGCGCCGGTCATCCGACAGGGACTCCTTGTAACTCGGCAGCTCCGACAGATCAAAGACCACGCGGTCATGCTCGCTGCCACTATGAAAGCGCACCGTCGTCAGATCCGCAGCAAATGCCAGGCTCTGCCACGAAAAAACAGCCGCAGCTGCCAGCACGGCGGCGCGTTTCAAGAAACGATTCATGGAATAAGTTCCCCCTTACCAGGACATACCGTCCATCTGCCCCAAAACCATCAAACGGCCCTCCGGCGGCGGAAGCAAGCTCCCGCCCCGAAAGGCCGCAAAACCTTATTTACCGATTTTGAGGTTCATGGCACGTCCGTCGAACTTGGAGAACGTGTCGAGTGCCTTGCCGCAGCCCAGGGCCACGCAGGAAAGCGGGTCGTCGGCGAGAGCCGTCGGGATATCCGTCTCGCGGCGGATGAGCTCATCGAGGCCGAAGAGCAGCGCGCCGCCGCCCGTCAGGATGATGCCGCGGTCCATGATGTCTGCGGAAAGCTCCGGCGGCGTCTCCTCGAGGACCTTCTTGACACATTCGACGATGCGCGAGACGGAAGCGCCGATGGCCTCAGCCACCTGCGGCGTCGTGATCTGCACGGTCTTCGGCAGGCCCGTCAGGAGGTCGCGGCCGCGGATATCGAGCGTCTCATTGCGCGCTTCCGGGAAGGCTGCGCCGATCTTGAACTTGATATCCTCCGCCGTGCGCTCGCCGATCATGAGGTTGAACGCGCGCTTGACGTAGGCGATGATGTCCGAATCGAACTTATCGCCGGCAATGCGCAGCGATTCGCTGTTGACGATGCCGCCGAGGCTGATGACGGCGATATCCGTCGTGCCGCCGCCGATATCGACAATCATCGAGCCGCACGGCTCCACGATGTCGAGGCCGGCGCCGAGAGCGGCTGCGAGCGGCTCCTCGATGAGCTGCGTGTGGCGGGCACCGGCCTGCTCGGCAGCTTCCTGCACGGCGCGCTGCTCAACCATCGTGCAGCCCGACGGGATGCAGATCATGATGCGCGGGCGGAAGACGAAGCTGCGGCCGACCACCTTCTCGATGAAGTGGCGCAGCATGCTCTCCGTGATGTCGTAATCGGCGATGACACCTTCGCGCAGCGGGCGGATGGCCACGATGTTGCCCGGCGTGCGGCCAATCATGCGGCGCGCCTCCTCGCCGATGGCGAGCACGCGGTTCGTATCCTTATCGACGGCAACGACAGACGGCTCGCGCAGAACAATGCCCTTGCCCTTCACATAGACCAGCACGTTTGCCGTGCCAAGGTCAATACCGATATCCATTGACATACCAAACATTTATTGTAATCCCCTTCCAGAATAATCCTTATTATCGTTATTATCGTCCGAAAAAGATTGTAGCATGAGCAGCTGAAAACCAACGGGAAAGCCGCCCGCATCTTCTTTTTCTAAAAGTATACTATATAATAAAATTCTGCCTTTTACAATGGGGAAATCCCCCTAAAAAATCAGAAATCTGACCGTTTTTCGCTTGTGCGCCAACTATTGACAAAGTTTCATGTTATTTTCGATAATTTACGATAATTTTATGAAAACTTCCGCTTTTGTTTCTTTAAAATACGCATTGACAATGCCTTGTGGGAATGATACGATTAGCTTGACTTAAGGATATCTTAGAACATATTCTTGCTACGATTTACAGGGGGTTTTCGAAATAATGAACAACAGAAGAAAAATCGTCGTCATCGGCGCCAGCAACGTTGGTTCTGCAGTAGCGAACAAGATTGCTGACTTCCAGCTCGCAACGGAAGTCGCTCTCATCGACCTCAACCAGGACAAAGCTTGGGGCGAAGCTGTTGACTCCAGCCATGCAACGAGCTGCGTTTACAGCACGAACATCAAGTTCCACCTCGGTGACTACGATGACTGCAAAGATGCGAACATCATCGTCATCACGGCAGGCCCGTCCATCCGCCCGGGTGAGACGCCGGACCGCCTGAAGCTCGCTGGTACGAACGCTAAGATCATGCAGTCCGTCTTCGGCGAGATCGTAAAGCGCACGAAAGAGGCTATGATCATCATGATCACGAACCCGCTCGATGTCGCTACGTACGTTGTTTCCACGCAGTTCGATTATCCGCGCAACCTCATCCTCGGCACGGGCACGATGCTCGAGACGTATCGTTTCCGCCGCATCCTAGCCGACAAGTACCAGGTGGACCCGAAGAACATCAACGGTTATGTTCTCGGTGAGCACGGCAACGCCGCATTCGTTGCCTGGTCCACGACGGGCTGCGCTGGTTTCTCCCTCGAGCACATGGATGAGTACTTCCATAAGACGGAGAAGCTCGACAAGAAGGCTGTTGAGCAGGAACTCGTACAGGTCGCTTACGACGTCATCAACCGCAAGGGCTTCACGAACACGGGTATCGCTATGGCTGCCTGCCGCTTCATCAAGTCCGTTCTCTATGATGAGCACACGATCCTGCCGTGCTCCGCTGTCCTCGACGGCGAGTATGGCATTAACGACGTCGCTCTCTCCATCCCGCGCATGATCTGCGCAGATGGTATCGTTCGCTCCTTCGAAGTACATCTCACGGACGACGAGCTCCAGAAGATGTACGACGCTGCCAAGAGCGTTCGCAGTGCTCTCGATGGCGCTGGCATCAAATAAGATTGTTCGGCACAGAACACAAAAGCGATGGCTTCGGCCATCGCTTTTCTTATGCCCGTCTGCTATTGGCATCGCTCCTCCGGCATGATATACTAGACGGGCAGTATCATTAAAAAATGAAAAGGAGTTTTTCTCATGAAACGTTATGCCATCATCATCCTGCTCGTCATCGTCGCGGCGTTCGGCGGTCTTCTGGTCTTCTGCGAGAGTCACGACAACCGCACGGCAGACAGCCTCTCGGCTTACTGCCGCATCGATTTCCAGGGTCTGCGCGGCTCAGACGGCACGGCCACGAGCGCAAAATTCACCATCTGGGATACGCGCTACAACGGCGAGAAACCGTCCACGCACCTGAAGCTCTACACGGACGACAAGGTCTGGGAGCTCACGGCCGCCGTCAAGCAGGAGAAGTCCGGCCTCTGGCAGAAAACGAATGTGCTCTCGGTATTCCTGCCCTCTGCCGCACTGTCGGCCATCGCCGATGCCAAAACCGTACGCTGCGAATTTTCCTATCCAAACGGCAAGACCATCGACCTGCCGCTGAACGCTGCTGACCTCGCCTACTGGCAGGATCAGGTAAAGTAAGGACAACCATCATGCACGCTTCAACCCCAGAACCAGAACATACGGCCAGGGAAACGGCTCTTTCGCAGACAGAAGCTGCGGCCAGCCGCCCACGGGCAGCAGTCTGGCGGGACTGCCTGCTGACGCTCAGCCTTGCCATCGTCGGCGGCTTCCTCATGGACGCCATCAACGCGCCGCTGCCATGGACACTCGGCCCGATCACGGCCGTCTCACTCGCTTCCCTCGTACTCGGCCGCACGTTCCACTGGCCGCTCGGCATCCGCAACACGGCGCTGATTCTGCTCGGCTACGCGATGGGCCGCTCGTTCACGATTGAGACGGGACAGGCCATCCTCTCGCAGCTGCCCCTGATGCTGATGGCCACCATGATCACGGTACTCGCCGGCATCTTCACGGCCTGGCTGATGTTCCGCCACACGGCGATCAACTTCACGAGCTGCCTTCTTGGCTGCGTCCCCGGCGGACTCTCGCAGATGGTCATCCTCGCCGACGAGATTCCCGACGCCGATCTCACGGCCGTCACCATCATGCAGACGCTGCGCATGCTCTCCGTCGTCTTCACAATCCCGTTCCTGGCCACCCATGTACTGCCGTCAGGCGGTGCCGCCGCAGGCAGCGCCGTGCCCGTCACGGCCTCATATGAAACGGGCCTGCTCTTTGCCACCGTCGCCATAGTCGGCGCAATCATTGGCCGGGCCATCCACCTGCCTACCGCCACGATGCTCGGACCGCTGCTCGCGACCATCGTCTTCATCCTGCTCTCAGGAGAAAGCGCACCGCTCGTCCCCGTCCACGCCATCAATGTCGCCCAGATCTGCGTCGGTTCCTATATCGGCTGCAGCATCAACCTGCGGCAACTCAAGGACTACCGCGGCATGGGGCCCGTGCTCGTCGGCGGCGTGCTGCTCGTGCTTGTCGTCAGCATGTGCATGGGGCTCCTCATCAGCCAGCTGACGGGCGCCAGTCTTGCCACGACCTTCCTCGCCACGGCGCCGGGCGGCCTCGCCGAGATGGGCATCACGGCCCTCGTCGTCGGTGCCGACACGAGCACGATGACCGCCTACCAGCTCACGCGCCTGCTCTTCATCATGCTCATCTTCCCCTACATCGCCAAGGGCATCGTCGCGCTCTATCAGCGCCGCATGGCCTGACTATTGCCGGATAAATCCCTGCATAGAAAAATGCCATCTGCAGCCTGGTTCAGCCAGTTCCTGCAGATGGCATTTTTTAACCCTTGTAGACGCGCGGCACGCGCGGCGAAACGAGGCAGGTCACCTCATAATTGATGGTGTTGAGCCAGCCGGCCGCTTCATCGGCCGTGATATCGTCATCGCCGAACAGCACAGCTGTATCGCCTTCCTTGACATCCGGCAAATCCGTCACATCGACCATGACCTGATCCATGCAGACGCGGCCCGCAATCGGCGCGCGGCGGCCGCCGAACGAAACGCTGCCGCCATTGCCGTACGCGCGGATATAGCCGTCCGCATAGCCGATTGGCAGTGTTGCAATGCGGCTCTCGCGCGCTGCGATGAACTGACGGCCGTAGCCGATGCTCTCGCCCTTGTGCAGAGTCTTCATGAAAACGACCTTGGCGCAGAGCTTCATGACCGGTTTGAGATTAATCGGATGCGTGACTTCATCGGACGGCCACATCCCGTACTGGATGACGCCGGCGCGCACCATATCGTAATGTGCCTCGGGAATCTCGAGGATAGCGGCCGACTCCGCGATATGGCGGAGCTTGAGGTCAACGCCGGCGTCCTTGACGGCCTTGAGCGCCTGCTCGAACTTCACGAGCTGCCCCTTCGTGTACGTCTTGTCCCTGCTGTCCGCCATGGCGAAATGAGAGAACATGCCTTCGATTTCAATATTCGGCAGGGCCTTGACCTCGGCAGCCAAAGCGCCGATTTCTTCCGGACGGATGCCGATGCGGCCCATGCCCGTCTCGACCTTGAGGTGTACCTTAGCCACCTTGTGCTGGCGCACGGCCTCGCGGGAGATTGCCTCCGCGAGCGGCAGCTCGCAGACGACCTGCGTCACATCGTAATCGACGATGTCGCGCGCCTCGTCAGGCAGCACAAGGCCCAGGAGGAGGATTGGCGTCGTGAAGCCCGCTTCGCGCAGCTCAATGGCCTCGCCAAGCGTCGCGACCGCGAGATACGCGGCCCCGGCTTCCACGGCTACACGCGCGACAGCCACGGCACCATGCCCGTAAGCATCGGCCTTGACGACCGCACAGAGCTTTGCGCCGCCGCGAATATTCTTTTTGATTTCCTCATAATTATGTCTCAAAGCGCCCAGGTCAATCTCCGCCCAAGCCGCACGATTCGGCATGAAAAACTCCCCTTTTCTATAATGTTGCATTCCTTAATCAGTTTACTACACGCCCTTGAAAAGTCAAGCACCGACAGTTTTTTCCACGCTCATTCCCACCATATATGCCCATGGACCTCTTCCGGCCCTGCGGGCCACCTTCTCCGTGCGCGGAGAAGGCTATCCGCACAAAGCAAAAGCTGTCCCCTGCTAAAAGAGCACACAAAAAGACCTCCGCCGAAGCGGAGGTCTTTCATATGCAATTGAGTTCTGCTAATCGAACGATTAGAAGAAGAACTCAACACGGCCGAAGAGGTTCTCAACCTTGTTGTCAGAGGAGAGATCCTTGCCGTTGCCATAACGCAGCGTCGCAACGATGTTCTTGAATGGAGCGTAGTTGGCGCCGACTTCCCAACCCTTCTGGCCTGGGAGAATAGCATCGAACGTGGAGAACAGAGCCGTGTTCTGGCCGAGGTAGCGATAAGCTGCCCAAGCACCCCAAGTGCCTTTGTTCTCAGCCTGTGCGCCCTTGTAGTCATACTCAGTGCTCCAAGCCTTGTCGAAATCATCAGCCGACGTGTTGTTGGCATAGAAGCCGTTCAGGCCATTCGTCTTATCGAACTGATAAGCGGCCTTGACGAGCCAGATGTTGGCATTATCTTCAATCTGGTCATTTGCATGCTTCTTCTCATATGCAAAGTTATCAGCATTGAGGTGATGATAGTCAACACCGCCGACAAACTTGCCAGCTGCATATCCGAGGCCAGCATACTGATAGTTAGCAGCATCATCCGTAACAACGTCCTTCTTCGTCGTTACATAATCATCAGCATCAAGACGACCAGCACCAGCCGTGAACGTTACTTTGTTGCCGAACGAAACTTCAGCACCGGAGAACGTCGTATCGAAGATGCTGTCGTCATCGATCTGCGCGAACTTACCGAGCTTAACCTGGAAGTTGTTGTAGTTGCCCTGTGCCCATACACGCTTAAGGTCGACTTTATCTTCATTCGGGGCATCTTTAGCCGGGGAATCGCTATCCATTTCCGTGGAAGCATCGAGACGGGCATGTACATGCCAGTTGCTGTTAACTTCAGCCGTCGGCTCGAGGCGGAACAGCAGGTGATCGCTGTTCTTCTTTTTCTGATCCGGATCCGTCGTATCTTTGTCGCGGAGGCTCTTGTACGTGTACTCAATCTTGCCGTTCCACTTAACCATATCAGCGTTGCGCTCGAGGTTGCTGACGCGGACGCCGAGGTTGTTGAGCTCATCGGAGAACTCAGCAGCGAGTTTGTCGATGAGTGCCTTATCAGCAGCGGAGACATCGCTCTTGGCCATAGCCTTGGCGATCATCTGAGCCATCTCATAACGCGTGATGTTCTGGTTGCCACGGAACGTCGTGTCGCCATAGCCTTCGATGACACCATCAGCTGCGAGCTGGGATACAGCGTCGTATGCCCAGTGGTCAGCCGGTACATCGGAGAACGGATTGGCAGCAGCAAACGTCGTGCTGGCAGCGCCGACAACGAGAGCCGTCGTCAGTGCGGATACGAGAGTCTTCTTCATAAGAAACTCCTCCTTCTGAAACAGATAAAAATGCGCCCCGGTAGGACATTGGAAGGTATGTTCCTTATGAGTATCCATGTTTCCTCAAATTCCATATCTCCCGATTCCCATCGGTCAGGCTTTATTTTAGCATAGTGTTAAATATATTGCAATCTTAAAATAAGATTTTCTTAATAAAACGCAAGATTTTCCTTATTGAAGAAAGAGGACTGTTAAAAAACAAAGAATATTTTATTATAAAATACGCACAACATCATCAAAACAAAAGAATTTGTTTCTGTGTAAAGCGATATTTTGTTCTATTTTTAAATAAATAACCGACAATTAGAAAAGCAGGCATCTCACTTCTCACGAAGCAAAATGCCTGCTCTTATTAAACTATTCTTTCAAGCCTTGAAGATTAGAAGAATACTTCGATACGGCCGAAGAACACTTTGTCTTTGAGATCATTCTCATAGAGATTCTTCGTGTCGCCATAACGCAGCGTGCCGACGACATTCTGGAACGGCGTATAGTTCATGCCGACTTCCCAGCCCTTATAGCCTTCATGGATGCCATCGTAGGTCGGCTTCACAGACGTTAATGCACCGAGGTAACGGTAAGCGACCCATGCCCCCCAGGTACCGACATTCTGCTTCTGAGCACCCTTATAGTCGAGTTCAAAAGCATACGACTTATCCTGATTGTCGTCACCCTTAAGATCCTTGTAATAATCCGTCAGGCTACGATTCGACTTCGCATACGAAGCATCGAATGCAACGTTCTTGTCGAAGCGATAGTTGGCGCCAACTGACCAAATGCCGACATCATCGTTGTCAACATCGTCAGCGTTCCAGTCAAAATGCTGATAACCGGCACGACCCGTCAGCTTGCTGCCATCATTGTAGGCAAGACCGATGCCCTGATAACTAGCTGCCTTATCAATAGGATAATCATCATCCAAGATGGCTTTCGTGATAGTTCCCCGAACGCCTTTGCCATTCAACGTGTTGCTCAATTCATCAGTGCCGACGCGGCCAGCCTCGAGCGTAGCCTTAAGGTTCTTGCCGAACGTTACAGCTGCACCGGAATACGGATTATCGTATACGAGCGTATTATTGACCGTGCTCGGGAGTTTACCGAGTTTGACCTGGAAATTGCTGTAATCACCCTGTGCCCAGATGCGCTTCAGAGAAACCTTGCCATCATTGCCCTGGTCGCTCTTAAGATCCGTCTTGGCCTCGAGACGTGCCTTTACATGCCAGTGATCGTTGACTTCAGCGGACGGCTCGAGACGGAAAAGCAGCTCATTGTTCTTGTCCTTTCCTTCCAGATCTTTATATTCATATTTATCATGCGTATACGTATAACGAGCCATGCCGTTCCACTTAACCATATCAGCGTTGCGCTCGAGATTGCTGACGCGGACGCCGAGGTTGTTGAGCTCATCGGAGAACTCAGCAGCGAGTTTGTCGATGAGGGCCTTATCAGCAGCGGAGACATCGCTCTTGGCCATAGCCTTGGCGATCATCTGAGCCATCTCATAACGCGTAATGTTCTGGTTGCCACGGAACGTCGTGTCGCCATAGCCTTCGATGACACCGTCAGCTGCGAGCTGGGATACAGCGTCGTATGCCCAGTGGTCAGCCGGTACATCGGAGAACGGGTTGGCAGCAGCAAACGTCGTGCTGGCAGCGCCGACAACGAGAGCCGTCGTCAGTGCAGATACGAGAGTCTTCTTCATAAGAAACTCCTCCTTCTGAAATAGATGAACAGTCTGCATCAATAGAAATCAGAAGATATGCTTCTTATGAGCACCCTTGTTTCCTCATACAGCATTTCTTCTTATTTCCTAATGATTAATTAACATTCTAACATAATTCAAATATTATTGTAAAGAGGAGTCGGTGATATCTTGTAAATTTGTAACATTTTTTTAACAATATCATGGCCAAAAAAGACCTCCTCCGCAGAGGAAGTCTTTTGGATAGGGAAAACAGGATTAGAAGAAGAACTCGACGCGGCCGAAGAGTTTCTCGGCATCCTTGCCGCTGTCCAGCTTCTCGCCGTTGAAGTACTTGAGGCTGGCGACCGTGTTCTTGAAGAGCGTGTAGTTCGTGCCGACTTCCCAGCCCTTCGTGCCGGCCCAGGCGCCATCATAGGACGGGTCAAAGGCTACGTTCTGGCCGAGGTAACGATAAGCGGCATAAGCGCCCCACGTGCCCTTGTTTTCCTGCTGTGCGCCCTTGTAGTCGAGCTCGACCGTGCCGGCCTTCTCGTAATCGTCAGCCTTCGTGTTCTCGGCATAGACACCGCCGAGTGCAACGTTCTTGTCAAATGCGTAGTGGAGGTTGGCGCTCCAGATATCGGCATTGTCCTCATCGCCGCTGGCCTTGTAGGACGGGCCCATCTTCGTGAAGGCATCGCTGTTCAGATGATGGTAGGCAGCGCCGATGCTGAACTTATCCTTGCCGTACTGCAGGCCTACGCTCTGCATGTTGGCAGCATCATCGGCCTTCTCATCCGCAATCTGGACGGCTTTGTTGTTCGTATCACCATTGAGATCGAAACGGCCGGCCTGCAGCGTGAGCTTGAGGTCCTTGCCCGTCGTGATGGCGGCGCCGGAAATCTCATCATCGAAGAGCAGGTTGTCATCGATCTGCATTGGCAGCTTGCCGAGCTTGATGTTCGTCGTGCCGTATTGGCCTTCTGCCCAGATGCGCTGCAGCGTCACATTCGTATCCTGAGAGCCACCATGGTTGCCGTCGCCTTTATCCTCGGCGAGGTCCGTTGAAGCATCGAGACGGGCATTGACATGCCAGTGGTCGTTGACCTCAGCCGACGGCTCGAGACGCAGCAGCAGCTCGTCATCGTTGCTCTTGCTGTCCGTCTTGGATTTGTCGCGCGTGCTCGTGTAGGTGTAGCGGGCTTCGCCATTCCATTTCACCTTGTCGGCATTGCGCTCGAGGTTGCTGACGCGGACGCCGAGATTGTTGAGTTCATCGGCGAACTCAGCGGCGAGTTTGTCGATGAGCGCCTTGTCGGCAGCGGAGACATCGCTCTTGGCCATGGCCTTTGCGATCATCTGCGCCATCTCATAACGCGTGATGTTCTGGTTGCCGCGGAATGTCGTATCGCCATAGCCTTCGATGACGCCATCAGCGGCAAGCTGGGATACAGCGTCGTATGCCCAGTGGTCGGACGGGACATCAGAGAACGGGTTCGTAGCGGCAAACGTCGTGCTGGCAGCACCGACAACAAGAGCCGTCGTCAATGCAGATACAAGAGTCTTTTTCATAATGAATTCCTCCTTTTATGCAGGGTCTATGCCCTAGCGGAGCGCTTTCCCCCTATTGGAAAGCCGGCTGTTCCGCAGGCCGGAGGCAGGAGAAATCAGAGTGGCCATGTTTCCTCGGCTCTTCCTTGCTTCCTTCCCTTGGAACAACTTCATTATAATACTTGACTGAGTCAATTACCATTAAAGGTGAGTAAAATATCGCTTAAATCACGATAAGAACGAATCTTCGCTAGTCTCTTATGTCTCCGGATGTTCCCTGAGCCACTGGCTCCAGGTCATCCGGAAACCATCGGCATGGTTCGCCTGCACGTAGGCGTAGAACTTCGGCAGCATCCTGGCCTTTTCTTCGTAATACGGCGCTTTCCACTGGCCCGGCTTCGGATTCGCGATGGTATACGAGATGTCGGCACCGCCCAGCAGGTACTGGCGCGAGACAATGTCCGCAAGCGGCAGCTGCGGATTCTTCATCATGTCGTAAAGGGCCATGTAAGTCGTCGTGCGACCCTGCCCGGCCTGACAATGAAAATGGAGCCAAGCGTCCTTGGGCAGCTTGCGCGAAAAAGCGATGAAGGCATCGATATGTTCCGGTGATGGCCAGATATGATCCGTCGCCGTGATGCGATAGTAACGCAGGCCGTTCTTCCTGACCAGCTGCTGCTCGTCCATGACCTGCTCCGCCTTGACGTGGCGCGGCAGGATGGGCTTCTTGTCGCCATTGAGCTTCGCGACCGTCACGACCTTGCCGCGGATGCGGCGCAGGCGCGCATGTTCATCCTTCAGGGCCTCGGCATGCGTCTTGCCGATATTGCCCCAGTCGTGCGCCCCGTACCAGCTGACGGCATCTCCATTGACGAAGCCATGTGCTTCCTGACGCAGATCCACGATGTAGATGGGGCCTTTGGCCTGCGCCTTGAGCACGGGCACCATGACGGCCAGCTCCCCCGCCGAGAACTGTGCGCTGCCCGACATATTGAGGTTCGACAGCCCT
This sequence comes from Mitsuokella sp. AF33-22, assembly GCF_003475755.1. Lineage (NCBI taxonomy): Bacteria > Bacillati > Bacillota > Negativicutes > Selenomonadales > Selenomonadaceae > Mitsuokella > Mitsuokella sp. AF33-22. Next base: position 50,070 of record NZ_QRQA01000002.1, read on the forward strand.
TCGCGCGTCGGCTTTGCCACAAAGTCCTTCCCCGTTTTCTGCCGATTGACCTCCGTACGGTACGCGGAATTCACCGTGCGGAAGTTGCGCGGCAGCTGCTCGCGGTCCTTCGCATCGAGCCGCCAGATATAGCCCGCATACTTCGCTGCGTCAATCGCGCCCGGCTTGTCCGTCGTCACGGCTGCGGCCGTCGTCTGAGCTGCTGCGGCCACATCTGGCTGAGCCGCGGCCAGCGATACCCCCGGCAGCTGCGCACTGCCCAAATAAATTGCCAACCCCAGGGCCAGGCACATCTTCTTGTTCTTCATGATTATCCCTCCTAGTATCATATGCTGCCCCCATTATACTCCTTCCCTGCCAAACGTGCACAGAAAAAGCACAGCCACATGGCGAATGGCTGCGCTTTTCCTGCTTGTTGCTATATTGGAAATGGAGGGATACCCAAAAATCAGAAGTAGTAGCTCAGACGGCCGTAGAGGACTTTGGCGCTCTTGTCGTTTGCGAGCTGCTTGCCGTCGAAGTACCAGACGGCGGCGTACGTGTTCTTGAGCGGCGTGTAATCTACACCGAAGTCCCACCCCTTCGTATTGTTGAGGAACGTGTCGTACGTGGAGTTCACCGCGACGTTCTCACCGAGGTAACGATAAGCGGCGTACATACCCCAGCTGCCGGCATTGGCCCGGTTTGCACCCTTGTAGGAAAGCTGGATGTTGTGAGCCGTCTTGAAGTTGTCAGCCTTCGTGTTTTCCGCATATGCGCCTTCGAGGTTCCAGTTGCGGTCGAAGCGGTATGCAGCGCCGAGCGACCAGATTTGTGCCGAATCCTCACGATTGGCGACATCCTTGCTGTTGCTGTAGGAATCAACGCCCTTGAAGGCATCGCTGCCGAGATGGCGGTAGCCTGCACCGAGCGTGAGCTTATTCGGAGCGTAGTTGAGCATGATGCCCTGGTAATTGGCTGCTGTGTCCTTCTTTCCTGCAGCAGCAGCTACAACTTCATCGGCCTTTTCGAGATTCCAGCGGCCGGCTTCAATGGTCGCCTTGAGCTGCTTGCCAAACGTGATGCCGGCACCGCTGAAGTTATCATCGAAGAGCAGGCCGTTCGTCTCAGTCGAGAAGAACGGCTGCTTGCCGAGGCGGACCTGGAAGTTCGTGTAGTCACCCTGTGCAAAGATACGCGTGAGCTTAACATTATCAGTCTTACCCGAGCCGCCGTTGTCGGAAGTCATATTCGTCGTGGCATCGAGACGTCCGACAACACGCCAGTTATCATTGATCTCACCCGTGGCATACAGACGGAAGAGCAGGGTATCCTTGTTCTGCTTATCCTTGCCGTCACCATTATGCTTCGAAGCCTCGCGATCTTCTACGCGGTTGCTCCAGTAGCGGTAACGGGCCTCGCCGGTCCACTTGACCTTGTCGGCATTGCGCTCGAGGTTCGCGACGCGCACGCCGAGATTGCTGAGCTCATCGGAGAACTCTGCCGCGAGCTTGTCGATGAGAGCCTTGTCGCTGGCCGATACGTCCGTGCGTGCCATGGCCTTTGCGACCATCTGTGCCATCTCGTAGCGCGTGATGCTCTGATTGCCGCGGAAGGTCGTATCGCCATAGCCTTCGATGACGCCGTCTTGTGCGAGCTGCGTCACCGCATCATACGCCCAGTGGTCGGCAGGTACATCGGAAAAGGGGTTTGCTGCTGCAAACGTCGTAGAGGCTGCGCCAATGACCAGCGCTGTCGTCAGTGTGGTTGCCAGTGTCTTTTTCATGAGGACAACTCCTTTTCAAATACAAGTAAAGATGTAATCCTTCTCACTGCCGTCCGCATCCGCTCATATGCCGAGTTTCCTTGTTTCCTCAAGCATCTCAAGCTTCTTGTTCAGCAGCGATTGTATTTATTGTATCATGATTCAAATTTTCTGGCAATACATTTTCTAATATTATTCTAAAATTTGTTCATATCACGCGTACAAAAAAGACCTTCCCGCAGGAAGGTCTTTTCGTATTTGTTGCTTGGAAATCCGAAAACGGAAGCCGTCATCAGAAGAAGAAGCTTACGCGGCCGAACAGCGTCTTGGCATCGCGATCCGTAGCGAGGTCCTTGCCGTCGAAGTACTCGATAGCCGTGTAGACGTTCGTGAACGGAACGTAGCTTGCACCGACTTCCCAACCCTTCTCGTTGACATGGCTGTGAGCCGTATCATACGTCGGCAGGACGACAGCGTTGTTGCCGAGGTAACGATAAGCGGCATAAGCGCCCCACGTGCCCTTGTTGGCAATATCCGTGCCCTTATAGGAGAGCTGGATGCTGTGAGCCGTATCGTTGTTGTCAGCTTCCGTGTTCTGAGCGAAAGCACCGAAGAGATCCCAGTTGTGGTCGAATCTGTAGCCAGCGCCAACGGACCAGATGTTGGCATCATCGGATTCGGACGTGCCGTTGCGGTAGTTCTCAACATCCTTGAAGGCTGCGCTGTTGAAATGACGGTAGGAAGCGCCCATACGGAACTTGTTCGGACCGTAGTTGAGCTCAATGCCCTGGTAGTTCGCAGCTTTGTCAGCCGTGGATTCTTTAACAGCATCTTTGAAGTTATCCTGTGCACGGTCGAGGTCATAACGGCCAGCTTCGAGCGTAGCCTTGAGGTCTTTGCCGAAGTTAACCTGAGCACCGGAGAAGAAGTCATCGACTACGAGGCCGTCATCGGCAACAGAGTACAGCGGCATCTTACCGAGTTTGACGTCGAAGTTGTTGTACTGGCCGTCTGCATAGACATACGTCAGTTCAACTTTATCACTGTCATCCTTGCCTGCATCTTTGTCCATGAGCGTGGAAGCCGTCAGACGAGCCTTTACATGCCAGTTGTTGTTGACTTCAGCCGTCGGATAGAGACGGAACTGGAGCTTATCCGTGTTGTCCTTCTTCTGGGAGCCATTTGCCTGCTCATCGCGCTGGCTCGTGTAGGTGTAACGAGCCTCACCCGTCCACTTTACTTTATCAGCGTTGCGCTCGAGGTTGCTGACGCGAACACCGAGGTTGTTGAGCTCATCGGAGAACTCAGCAGCGAGCTTGTCGATGAGGGCCTTATCAGCAGCGGAAACATCGCTCTTGGCCATAGCCTTGGCGATCATCTGAGCCATCTCATAACGCGTGATGTTCTGGTTGCCACGGAACGTCGTGTCGCCATAGCCTTCGATGACACCGTCAGCTGCGAGCTGGGATACAGCGTCGTAAGCCCAGTGGTCAGCCGGTACATCGGAGAACGGGTTGGCAGCAGCAAACGTCGTGCTGGCAGCGCCGACAACGAGAGCCGTCGTCAGTGCGGATACGAGAGTCTTCTTCATGAGAAACTCCTCCTTCATAAAAACAGAAAAAACAACGAGTTGCTCTAACCGTTTCACAGGAGGACAACCATGAGTTGCCATGTTTCCTCAGCCTGTCCCTTTCCCGTCTATCCGGTACGAACAACATGCTTATATTAACATACCATCTGTGGAGAAGCAAGTTTTCTCATTAAAGATTAATTCTTCAATAAGAACTCGGTAACAATAGGAAAGAAAATCATACACATTTATGAAAAAACTGTGGTACAATAAGAGCGATTATTTTAATCTACCGTTTCAGCATGACGCACGATTTCACGGACGAGACGTTCGAATTTCGTGCGCGGCATCATAACGAGATGGCCGCATCCCTGGCATTTCAGACGAAAATCCATGCCTGTGCGCAGGATTTCCCATTCATGCGAACCGCAGGGATGCGCTTTCTTCATGCGCACGATATCCCCGACGGCATACGTTGGATTCGTCATAATCAATTACTCCTTTCTTAAAAGGACCGTGTATCAATAAGGAGGACAGATACGCCCCATGAAAGTCTCTATTCTGCAAATGCCGGTCGCCTTTGGGCGCCCGGAAGCCAATATCGCCACGCTCAAAGCCATGGCCAAGGATGCCATGCGTGACAAGCCGGATGTACTCGTGCTGCCCGAGCTTTGGCGCCTCGGCTTTTACCCGAAGCCCATCGCGCCGCTCGCAGACCGCGACGGTCGTGAGGCGCGCCAGACGCTCGCACTGCTCGCCGCACACTACGGCGTCAACATCGTCGGCGGCACCGTGGCCAATGTCGCCACAGACAAGGAAGGCCCGAAAGTCTACAACACCTGTTTCGTCTACGACCGGCTCGGCGATCTCGTGACGCGGTACGACAAGGTCCATCTGTTCTCGCCGAGCGGCGAAGCAAAGGATTTCCAGCCGGGCAGCCAGCTCATTACGTGCGAGCTCGACGGCGTGAAATGCGGCTTCGCGATCTGCTACGACCTGCGCTTCCCTGAATTCATCCAGAAGCTGGCACTCTCCGGCATCGATATCCTGTTCCTGCCGGCCGCCTGGCCGGAGAGCCGTCTGACGCACTGGCGGGTCCTGACGCGCGCACGGGCCATCGAGAACCAGATGTTCGTCGTCGCGGCCAATGAGGCCGGCACGGACGAACAGGGCAATCATCTGGCCGGTCATTCGGCCATCATTGATCCCTGGGGTGAGATCCTGGCCGAGGCCGATACGGAGCAGTCCATCCTCACGGCGAACCTGCGCCCCGTGCTCTGCCGCCATATCCGCCAGGATATCCCGGTACGCGCCGACCGCCGCCCCGAACTATACACGACACACCGATAAAGGCATGAGAAAAGCCGCCTGCAAAATCAAGTCCAGGCGGCTTTTCTTTTTAGGAAAGGCTTCCCCTTTGGGACAGCTAGCGGCGCCAGCCGTATAAAGGGGTCATGCCCCTTTTTTGCCCTTACGGCCCGATGTCACCGGCATCCCGTTCCTTCAGAGCCCCAGAGGAGACCGTTTCTATCAAACGTTGAAGCGGAAGTTAACAACGTCGCCGTCCTGCATGACATAATCCTTGCCTTCGACGCGGACCTGTCCTTTTTCGCGGGCTGCGGCCACGCTGCCGGCAGCTACGAGATCATCGTAATTGACGATTTCGGCACGAATGAAGCCGCGTTCGAAATCCGTATGAATCTTGCCGGCAGCCTTCGGTGCCGTCGTCCCCTTGACAATCGTCCAGGCACGGCATTCATCGGGGCCGGCCGTCAGGAACGTCTGGAGGCCCAGGAGATCGAAAGCAGCCTTGATGAGACGGTCGAGGCCGCTCTCCGTTTCGCCGAGGTCCTCGAGGAACGCTTTGGCTTCCTCAGGGTCGAGTTCGGCGATTTCTGACTCAACCCTGGCCGAGATGGCCACGACTTCCGCACCTTCCTTGGCTGCGTATTCCTTGACCTGCTGCACGTACGGATTCTCGTCGTAAGCCGTCGCGACTTCATCCTCGGCGACATTCGTCACGTAGAGCGTCGGCTTGAGCGTCAGGAGGTTCATTTCCTTGATGAGCTCAAGGTCATCATCCGAAAGATCGACCTGGCGGGCCGGCGTGCCTTCGTCGAGTGCAGCCTTGATGCGGCGCAGGATTTCGTCCTCTACCTTCGCTTCCTTGTTGCCGGATTTCGCGATCTTGGCGAGCTTCATGATGCGTTTCTCGACGATCTCGAGGTCAGCCAGGCAGAGTTCCGTCTGGATGATGTCGATGTCGCGCAGCGGGTCGATGCCTCCCTCGACGTGCGTGATGTTCGGGTCGACAAAGCAGCGCACGACATGCGCGACGGCATCGACCTGGCGGATGTGCTCGAGGAATTTGTTGCCGAGGCCCTCGCCCTTGGATGCGCCCTTGACGAGGCCGGCGATGTCGACGAAGCGGACCGTGGCCGGCGTCGTCTTCTTGGAATTGTACATCTCATGGAGTACCTGCAGGCGCGGATCCGGCACGGCCACGACGCCGACGTTCGGCTCGATCGTGCAGAACGGGAAGTTCGCCGCCTCTGCACCGGCCTTCGTGATGGCATTGAAAAGCGTGCTCTTGCCGACATTCGGCAGGCCAACGATACCCACTTCTAAATTACTCAAAATAAAAACTCCTTTATCATGATAGTCAAATCCAGAAAGCCCCTCTCAACAGACAGCAGCCTGGCGGGAGGGGCCATTCTTATGCGTTGGATGCTCAGAGCGTACCGAAGATGCGGTCACCGGCATCGCCGAGGCCTGGTACGATATAGCCCTTGTCGTTGAGGCGTTCATCAACGGCAGCCACGTAAAGCGGCACATCCGGATGTTCCTTGTTGATGACGCGGATGCCCTCCGGCGCAGCCACGAGGCACATGAGGATCAAGGATTTCGCCCCTTTTTCCTTGAGCAGCGTCAGGGCTGCCGAGGCACTGCCGCCCGTTGCCAGCATCGGGTCGACGACGATGAGCGTGCGCTCCGCCACGTCGCTCGGCAGCTTGCAGTAGTATTCCACCGGCTTGAGCGTCTTCGGATCGCGGTACATGCCGACATGGCCGACGCGTGCGGCCGGGATCATATTGGCCACGCCCGAGAGCATGCCGAGGCCCGCGCGCAGGATGGGCACGACGCCGACTTTCTTGCCGGCAAGCACCTTGGCCTTGCATTTGGCAACCGGCGTCTCAATCTCGATTTCCTTGAGTGGGAAATCGCGCGTAATCTCGTATGTCATGAGCATGGCGATTTCTTCGAGAAGCTCGCGGAAGTCCTTCGTGCCGGTTTCCTTCATGCGCATCAGCGTGAGCTTGTGCTGGATCAGCGGATGATCGATGACATGGACGTTGAGTTCTTCAGCCATATTTCTTCTGCCCCCTTGTTCTCATTCGTAAAGCGGATATTTAGCGCAAAGAGCAGCCACACGGCGGCGTGCTTCGTCCTTGGCCGCTTCGTCCGTCGGATTGTTGAGGACCAGTGCGATAATGTTGCCGACTTCGCGCATATCGTCTTCCTTGAAGCCACGCGTCGTCAGTGCCGGTGAGCCGAGGCGGATGCCGCTCGTGACGAACGGGGAGCGCGGCTCGAACGGGATCGTGTTGCGGTTCGACGTGATGTTGACTTCGTCGAGGACCGTCTGCGCTTCCTTGCCCGTGATGTTCTTGCTCGTGAGGTCGACGAGCATCAGGTGGTTGTCCGTGCCACCCGAAACGATGCGGAAGCCGTCGTTCTGGAGCGTTTCAGCCAGAGCCTTGGCGTTCTTGATCGTCTGTGCCGCATATTCCTTGAATTCCGGACGCAGGGCCTCGCCGAGCGCTACGGCCTTGGCCGCGATGACATGCATGAGCGGGCCGCCCTGGATGCCGGGGAATACGGCCTTGTTGAACTGCTTGCCGAATTCAGCGTCCTTGCAGAGGATCATGCCGCCGCGAGGACCGCGCAGCGTCTTGTGCGTCGTCGTCGTGACGACATCGGCGTACGGGACCGGACTCGGATGAAGGCCGGCTGCCACGAGGCCGGCAATGTGTGCGATGTCGACCATGAGGTAAGCGCCGACCTTGTGCGCGATGTCCGCGAGGCGCGGGAAGTCGATGATGCGCGCATAGGCGGAAGCACCGGCGACGATGAGCTTCGGCTTGCATTCCTCCGCCTTCTTCTCGAGGGCATCGTAGTCAATGCGTTCCGTTTCCTTGTCAACGCCGTACGGCACGATTTTGAAGTACTTGCCGCTCATGTTGACGGGGCTGCCATGCGTGAGATGGCCGCCGTCCGTGAGGTTCATGCCCATGACCGTATCGCCCGGCTGCAGCAGGGCGAAGAAAACGGCCATGTTGGCCTGTGCGCCGGAATGCGGCTGCACATTTGCGTACGCAGCGCCAAAGAGCTTCTTGGCGCGGTCAATGGCCAGCTGTTCGACGACATCGACGAATTCGCAGCCGCCGTAATAGCGTTTACCCGGATAGCCTTCCGCGTACTTGTTCGTGAGCACGCTGCCCTGAGCTTCCATCACGGCCTTCGAGACGATGTTCTCCGAAGCGATGAGCTCGAGTTTCGTGCGCTGACGGTTGAGCTCCTTGTCGATTGCTGCCGATACTTCGGGGTCAGACTGTTTGAGCGATTCCATTAAATCCATTGCGGGGCCTCCCTCTAAAAATATAAACAAACGTGCTCGAATATGAACCATTAAGCACATTTGAACCAATAAATCTTATCGAATCTCCAGATAAGCCTGCACTTCAAGGCATTGGCCTTTTTGCAGTGTTTTGTTGGGGCTTGGAAATTCAACGCATGAATCTCCGGATACATTGCGGTCACATAACCTGCATGCGTTTCCCCGTTGCGGTATGTGTAAGACACATAATCACGATGACGGAAACCACAAACCTCATTCACACCAGCCTTGCTTTTTCGGCGCATAGGCTTGATTGACCATTCCTCAATGTCAACCGATTCAGGTTCTAAATCCGCAATACAAATAGCGTCGTTGGAATGTGTCTTTATAATATTCCAGTCTTCACGCTTGTTTGCTGTGTCGCCGCCTGTGGTTAATACCAGGGGGGCACGACTTTGTAGCTGTTCCCTAAACCAATGCTTGCCCTGCATGACCCGCTGGGCGTCGTCCAAGCCTTCGATATGACCTGCGGGACCAATCATCTTATAATACTTATCGGCAAATTGCATTTCTCTGCCGAATGTTCGAGCATGACATTTCGGGCAAAGCGTAATCAGATTGCTGATCGTATCGGCCCCGCCTTTCTTTTTTGGAGTGATGTGATGTACCTCGAAGCGGGTATTTTCCTTGCCGCATTCCATGCACTTGCAGTTGTCACGGAAGATTGCCGCAATACGGAGGTTGGTGTCCAGACGGTTCGATTTCTGATACTGCCAGTGATACGGTTTATAGCCATCAGTCAGTGCCCGAATGTCAATCTTTACGTCCTCAAGCCAGTACCCATCCATGCGAATCCACTGACGTAATCGATCAATAACCCTCATGGTTGCCTGTTTGCGTTGAATAATGGATGGCATAAGCCTCCCGCTGCGTCTTGATGAGGCACGATTGTTGAACCTTGCAGGGCGATAATGCTTATGATACCTGTGGTAACGACGATAGCTACGACGCTGCTCAATTTTTTTCTTTACGTCCTTGCGTTGCTCGATTATGCCCTTAAAGAGCACTTTGTTGCGAGTCTGGCACTTCTGCACTAGAGCAATACCAACATGGTTCGCACCGTCGTCGATACCGCAACGGATTTCGTCGGTATTTGGAATATCCACCACCTTATTCAGTTGGATAACCATAGGGAACCTCGACACCAGCTTTGCCTTATGCTGGCGAACCTGTCGCCAAGCATTTTGCTCGATTGTGGGGTCGAGCTGTTCCCCTTCAGCGTCCAAAACGAACGCATATTTCTTAATATTAGGCATCTCTGCCACCTTCCATTTTTGGAGAATTTTCCTTCGTGCCCAAGTCATCGGAAGTTCATGTGTTTCCCTGTTGTCACCACAAGGCATTAGCGGTGTTTCTTGGTTGGCACTCCCAGAGCAGCAGGCTGAAAGTACACCCGCAGGTGGTTTTTTAACTTTTCCCGATAACGTAGTTCATCCCGCAAACAGTTTTCACTGAACACGGTCACTTGGGCTAGAGACGGCTCGTTAAGCATGTACCCACAAGAATATTTGCCCACTTATGAGCACATTTTTCGATGTTATCGTCTACTTAACAATTCGTCCTTACCAAGTGGTCATTGACAGAGCCAAAAGCTATTGTATTCTTATTTTTCCTCAAGTGCGGCGATCTTGTTGATGCGGCGCTCATGACGGCCGCCCTCGAATTCGCCTTCCACCCAGGCGCGGACAATCTCGCCTGCAGGACCGAAGCCCAGCACGCGGCCGCCCATGGCGAGGACATTGGCATTGTTGTGCTGACGGGACATCTTGGCCGAATACACGTCGTTGCAGAGCGCGCAGCGGATGCCCTTGATCTTGTTGGCTGCAATCGAGATGCCGATGCCCGTGCCGCAGAGCACGATGCCGCGGTCAGCCTTGCCGCTGACGACGTCTGCGCAGACCTTCTCGGCAATATCCGGATAATCGACAGAGGTCGTGCCAAAGGTGCCGACATCCGTCACCTTGATATCCTCATATTCCTTCAGGACCATCTTGACTTCTTCCTTGAGGGCCACGGCACCGTGGTCGCTGCCAATCGTGATGTTCATGCTGCTGTTCCACCTTTCTACAGTCACTCTACTGTTTACCATTGTACCACAGACGAATCAAAAAAAATACCGCCGCAGGCGAGTTTCTGCGCGGCCTGTCCCATGGGACAGGCCGCAGAAGACTCTTCCTGCTGCGGTGCAGCTGTAATCGTCCGGTTCAAATCCTGAGTGAATGAAAGCCGCTGGCCTTGTGCAGACGGTTCATGATGGCAAGACCGAGGCCCTTATCCGTCGTGCCCTCGCCGAGCAGCACATCGGCCGGCGTATCGTTGAAGGCGATGAGCTCTTCATAAATATGGGCGGCAATCGTCAGAAGGTCGCCCTGCGGACCGTAATCCGCCAACAGCTCCTGCGGCACGAGGTCCTGTAGTGCCGTCACGACCTCGCGGCTCGCGAGGACACCGACTGTGTGGCCCTCCTGCTGGAGGCGGCGCACGGTGCGGCGGAAGGCGGCGGGCATGCCCTTTGGATCTCCTTCGAGCAGCGTCAGCGGAGCCTTCGGTGCATAATGCTTGTATTTCATGCCGGGAGCCTTGGGCACGACCTTGGCCCCGACGATGGCGGGGTCGAGGCGGCAGCCGCCGAGGACTTCCGTCAGCATCTCGCGCGTGATGGCGCCGGGGCGCAGGATGGTCGCGACAGGCCCCGTGCAGTCGACGATGGTGGATTCCACACCGAAGTGGCAGGCACCGCCGTCAAGGATCATGGGGATACGGCCCGCCATGTCGCGCAGCACGGAGGCTGCCGTCGTCGGGCTCGGACGACCGGAGATATTGGCCGAAGGCGCTGCCACGGGCACGCCGGCTGCCCGGATCATGGCGCGTGCGACGGGATGTTCCGGCATGCGGATGCCGACGGTGTCAAGTCCGCCCGTAATGCGGTCCGGCACGATATCCTTGCGTTTCATGATCAGCGTGATGGGGCCCGGCATGAAGGCCGCGATGAGTTTTTCGGCTATCGGCGTGACTTCGGCGGCAATGGCCGCGATCATGGCGCGGTCCGCCACATGCAGGATCAGCGGATTGTCCGAGGGACGCCCCTTCGCTTCATAGATGCGCGCGCAGGCTTCCGCGTCAAGCCCGTTGGCGCCGAGCCCATAGACCGTTTCCGTCGGAAAAGCCACAAGCCCCCCGCCCCGCAGAATCTTCCCCGCCCGCCGGAGTTCTTCCTGCTGCGCGTTCACATCCGTTATCGTCACGATTTCTGTCTGCATATCTGCCACCTACCCTATCATCTATAAAAATCCCAAGGACTCTTCCGGCCCTTCGGGCCACCTTCTCCGGGGATGCCCCCGGCATCCCGCGCTTCGCGCCCGTGCGCGGGGCTGCGCCGCATGCAAAGACTTACAGTCAAGCATCGGTCTTTCCCGCTAGCTCAAGGACCTCTTCCGGCCCTTCGGGTCACCTTCCCCGTGCGCGGGGAAGGCTGCGCGCTTTGTCACGCTCGCAAATAACCGAAAAGTACGAGCCCCGAGCCTTCTCCCCGCAGGGAGAAGGGGGACCGCGCAGCGGTGGAAGAGGTCCATGGACTTGCGGAATTCAAACCAAACAAATGACGAGTCCTGTCTGGCGGCGTACCCCGCAGGGAGAAGCGGGACCTCAAAGCGGGGGAAGAGATCCCCTTTCAATTTCTTCCAAAACTTGACGAATCTTCTCGCAGACGCCGTAAAAATTCTCATGGATTTCGCGATTCGTAAAGCGCAGCTCACGAATTCCCTCTTGAGAAAGAATATTTGTTCGCTGGCGATCATATGTCAATTGTTCCGGTTCATAATGCTGCGCTCCGTCCAATTCGACAGACAAACGGCAGGACGGACAATAAAAATCTAAGATGTATCGGCGCACTGGTACCTGTCGCTTGAACCGCTGCGGCAGCATGCATAAAAAATCATACCACAAATGACGTTCTTCTCTCGTCATATTGGATCGCAAGTTCTGTGACAACTGCTTGAGTGACGCTTTATGATACATCTCACCTCATTCCTTTCTCCAGGCTACGACCACACGGTCGATGCCGGCGTAGTCGGGGAGGATCTCGGTCTTGCCGATCAGGGGATTGGCCTTGGCGAGGGCGGCGACGTCCCGGGCCTGGTGGATGCCGACCTCGAAGGCGAGGAAACCGTTTGGTGCGAGCATCTGCGGTGCTTCTGCCGCGAGACGGCGGTAAAAATCAAGGCCGTCCGCTCCGCCAGAAAGGGCCGTATGCGGCTCTTTCGTGCGCACTTCCGGGGCCAGAGTCCCGATGTCGGCCTCGGGGATATACGGAGGATTCGAGAGGATGGCGGCGAACGTCCGGCCCGCGAGCGGCACCAGGAGGTCGCCCGTATGGAAGGTGATGCGGTCCGCAAGGCCCAGCTGCTCGGCGTTCTCTTCCGCCACGGCACGAGCTGCCGGCGAGATGTCAACCGTCTCCGCCGTCGCCTGCGGCAGGTAATGGAGAACGGAAAGGCAGATGGCGCCCGTGCCCGTGCCGATATCGGCGATGTGCAGGGCTGTATCATCCGACGCTGGCATCGCCTTGAGCCGGTCAATGGCTGCCTGCACGAGGATTTCTGTATCGGGCCGCGGGATCAGGGTGTCCGGCGTGACCTTGAACGTCAGCCCCATGAATTCCCGTTCGCCCAGAATATAAGCAACGGGCACGTGCATGACACGCTTTTTCACCATCTCGCGGTAGGCAGCCAGCTCCTCCGGCTGCAAAGGCTCGTCAAAATGCACGTAGAGATAGATGCGCTGTTTCTTCAGCACATGGGAGAGCAGGACTTCGGCATCGAGCCGCGGAGACTCCAGTCCCTTGTCCGCAAAGTAACCTTCGGTCCACTTGAGGATGCGGCCGATGGTCCAGATCCGGTCATTCATTGGCATCCACCTTTCTGAGACGCTGCGTCTGGTCGGCCGTGATGAGCGCCGCGATGAGTTCATCGAGTTCGCCGTTCAGGATGGCATCAATCTTATGGAGTGTCAGGCCGATGCGATGGTCCGTCACACGTCCCTGCGGGAAATTGTACGTGCGGATGCGCTCGCTGCGGTCGCCGGAGCCCACCTGGCTGCGGCGGTCCGCCGCCACAGCCGCCTCCTGCTCCTGGCGGGCCTGGTCGAGGATGCGCGCACGCAGGACTTTCATGGCCTTTTCCTTGTTCTTGAGCTGCGACTTCTCGTCCTGGCACTGCACGACGATGCCCGTCGGCAGATGCGTGATGCGGATGGCCGTCTCCGTGCGGTTGACGTACTGGCCGCCCGCACCCGACGCACAGTACGTATCGATGCGCAGGTCCGACGGATTGATGTCCACCTCCACATCCTCCGCTTCCGGCAGCACAGCCACCGTGGCGGCGGAAGTATGGATGCGGCCGCCGGATTCCGTGACCGGCACGCGCTGGACGCGGTGTGTGCCGCTCTCATATTTGAGCCGGGAATACGCACCATGGCCGTTGACCAGGAACGTGATTTCCTTGAAGCCGCCGATGCCCGTCGCATTGCTCGTCATGACCTCGACCTTCCAGCCCTTCTTCTCCGCATAGCGCGAATACATGCGGAAGAGGTCGCCGGCAAAAAGCGCCGCCTCCTCGCCGCCCACGCCGCCGCGGATCTCCACGATGACGTTCTTGTCGTCATTGGGGTCCTTCGGCAGCAGCAGGACGGGCAGCCGTGCATCGAGTTCTTCCTTCTTTGACGTGAGCTCCGCAAGCTCTTCCTCGACGAGCTTGCGCATCTCACCGTCGAGCGGCTCTGCAAACATCGCCCTGGCTTCCCTGATGCCCTTGACGACGCGCTTGTACGTGCGGAATTCCTCCACGATTGGCGAAAGCGCCGCATGCTCCTTCGTATAATGCTGCCACTTCGTCATGTCCGCCATGGTTGCGGGGTCGCTAATGAGCGACTCCAGCTCCCGGTATTTGTCTTCTACTGCTTGGAGCTTCTCCAGCAAGTCCTTTCACCTCATCTTCCGCCTTGCATTTTTCCATATCCGCCGCGCAGACGCACGATCCGCCTCAGTGAGCCGTCTCCACAGAAGCAGCCGCCGGCACGCCGATCTCCGTTTCATCCTCTGCAGCCGCCTCCATGCGTTCCGGATAGCGATACTCGCCCGTGCCCTCGCGGATCTCTTCCGGCGGCAGCACGGCCTTCAGCGACTCGATGGCCACTTCCACCATATCGTCCTGCGGCGGACGCGTCGTCAGATACTGGAGCCAGAGGCCCGGCTTGATGGCCGTCTGGATGATGGGATTCTCGCTGCGGCCCGCAAGGCGGATGATCTCATACGAGATGCCCGCCACGACCGGCAGCAGCACGATGCGGCTCACGATGCGCTCCGCGAGATTCGGCCAGCCCAGGAAGGCAAAGACGAAAATCGAGACGAGCATGACGATGAGCAGGAAGTTTGTGCCGCAGCGCGGATGCAGCCGGGAGAACTTCTGCACATTCTCGACCGTCAGCGGCAGCCCCGCCTCATAGCAATGGATGGTCTTGTGCTCGGCCCCGTGATACTGGAACACGCGGCGGATGTCCTTCATGCGCGAGATGCCCCAGATGTAAGCCAAGAAGATTGCCAGGCGCAGGAAACCTTCCATGAGATTCAGGAAAAACGGGTCTTCCGTAACGAAATGGAAGAACTTTGCCGCGCCCGTCGGGATGGCGATGAACAGGATGCTCGCGAGCACGAGCGCAAAGATGATCGTACCGGCCATCTCCTTATCCGACAGCTGCTCTTCCTCCTCGCCGGCCATCTTGGCCGAATACGAGAGCGAGCGGATGCCGATGACCAAGGATTCCACCAGCGACACCGTGCCGCGCAGCATCGGCTTCTTGAGGATGGGATAGCGGTCGGAAATGGAATGCACATCCTTCGTCTCCACCTGGATCCTGCCTGCCGGGTCGCGCACCGCCGTAGCCGTGAGCTTCGGCCCGCGCATCATGACCCCTTCGATGACGGCCTGGCCGCCCACCATTAAATGATTGCCCATAATCGGACCCCCTGTATGTCAAAAAACAAAACCAACATTCTTTTCTTTACTCTATTACGATACGCTCAGCTGCTGTATTTTGTCTGTAGATTCTTCCATATATAAAATGAAGCAGAGCGAGATTTCTCTGCTCTGCTTCATCCTGCTGCATCTTACTGCTTGTGATAGCGCTTGTTGAACTTCTCGATGCGGCCGCCTGCCTGGACGTCACGCTGACGACCCGTGAAGAACGGATGGCACTTGGAGCAGACATCGACGCGAAGCTCTTTCTTCGTGGAACCCGTCTTGAACGTGTTGCCGCAACCGCAGATAACGGTAGCTTCGTAGTAATCCGGATGGATACCCTTCTTCATTCTATACACCTCTCTTTCCCCCCAGGAACTGGGAATGGATACAAGCCCGCTAGGCGCAGGCTTGGTTTAGACCTAGCTCCCCGTCTACGGGGGAAAGCCAGTCAGTTTTTGGCTTGGAAACAGACGTCACTACGTCCATTACCGGTCTATTATATCACGTGCTTTTGCGAGATGCAAGGCATTATCTGCCCTGTATCCCAGTCAAAAACAAAATCTGCTTGAAAAAAAGGAGACAATAAGGGATAATAAACTTAGAGATCATTACCAAGCGGTAATGTTTTTTCTTGTATACAAACGATCCTACAGAAAGGATGTCTTAATATGGAAAACGATACCAAAACCACGCAGCATCGCTGCAGTTTCTGCAAGCGCATGGTCACGATCCACGACGAATACGATATGCCGATCTACGATCCGACGACGGGCTTTGCCATCTGCAAGAACTGCATCCGCGAAATCAATCATTATATTGATATGCACGAGGCAGAGACGAAGCAGGAGGAAAAGCACGACTTCGCCGGCCAGCTCGATGAGATCCTCGCGAAGAACAAGCCGCATATCATCAAGCAGTATCTCGATGAATACATCATCAATCAGGACCGCGCCAAGAAGATCCTGTCCGTCGCCGTCTACAACCACTACAAGCGCATGAAATACGGTTATGAGAACAGCGATGGCACGGAAATCGAGAAATCGAACGTCATCATGCTCGGCCCCTCGGGCTGCGGCAAGACGGCACTGCTCTCCCATCTTTCGAAGCTCCTCGACGTGCCGTTCGCCGTCACGGATGCCTCGACGCTCACCGAAGCCGGCTTCGTCGGCGCCGATGTGGAGGTCGCCGTCCGCAACCTCTACTATGCAGCCGACAAGGATATCGAGAAAGCCGAGCACGGCATCATCTACCTCGACGAGTTCGACAAGATTGCCCGCAAGTCCGGCGCCAACAACTCCATCACGGCGGACCCGGGCCACGAGGGCGTCCAGCAGGGCCTGCTCAAGATGCTCGAGGGCAACGTCGTCGAGTTCACGGCGCGCGGCCAGCGCAAGCACCCTGAAGCACCGACCATCAAGGTTGACACGAAAAACATCCTCTTCATCGTCGGCGGCGCTTTTGTCGGCATCGACGACATCATCGCCAGACGCCTGCAGAAAGCGGACTCCTCCATCGGCTTCGGTGCCGAAGTCGCCAGCAAGGACGAAAAGCCGAAGTTCGACGAGCTCATCCATCAGGTGCGTCCGGAAGACCTCATGCACTACGGCATCATCCCGGAGGTCATCGGCCGCCTGCCCGTCATCTGCACGCTTGAATCGCTCGACGAAGACGCTCTGCTGCGCATCCTGACGGAGCCGAAGAACGCGCCGGTCAAGCAGTACGAGAAGCTGCTGGCCATGGACCACGTCAAGCTGGAATTCGAGCAGGACGCACTGCGCGCCGTGGCCAAGAAAGCCATCGAGCGCAAGACCGGCGCACGCAGCCTCAAGGGCATCATCGAAGATGTCATGCTCGATGTCATGTACGACATCCCGAAATCCTCCGAGCCGCGCAAAGTCATCATCACGAAAGCCTGCATCGACGAAGGCAGGAAACCGGACGTCGTGCCGCTCGACAAATAAGAACCATATAAAAAAGCTGCTGCCTGCAAATGCGCATGGCAGCAGCTTTTTTGTGGAAAAACGATTACGGACGAGCCTCGATGACCGGGAACTCGCCGAGCATCTTGAGCCATTTGCTCTTCTGGCGGACGGCCACGAGCGAAGCCTGCAGCTCCTCCTCATTGTCATCCATCTCCAGATCGAAAAAGAAGATGTAGGCGCCGAGCTCCGTGCGCGCGGGGCGTGACTCGATGCGCGTCATGTTGATGCCGCGCTCGGCGAACTCCTTGAGTACCTCGTAAAGCGCACCAGGCTTCTTGCCGTCGATCTCGCAGATGACGAGCATCTTCTCGTGCGGCAGGACACTTTCCTCGCTGCGGCGCTGCAATTCAAAGAAGCGCGTAGCATTCGACATGCTGTCCTGGATTTCCGTCGCGAGCGGCACGAGGCCGTTGAGCTCACCGCCGCGCTGCGTGCAGATGGCGGCGGCGCCGCTTGCCGCCGGTTCCTCAGCCACGAGCTCAGCTGCCCGGGCCGTACTCGCAACCTTCACGACCTCGGCCGCGGGATAATGTGCCTGCAGATAGCCCCAGCACTGGGAAATCGGCTGCGGATGCGAATAGATCCGGCGCACCGCGGAAACGCCCGGCCTGGCCATGAGCTGATTGTGCACGGGCCAGATGAGCTCCCGCATGACCTGCAGATCGTCGCTGCGCGCGAGCGTATCGAGGGTGATGTTGATGGCCCCCTCCAGAGAATTCTCGACCGGCACGAGGCAGGAATCCACCTCGCCGCTCTCCACGGCCTGAATGACCGCGAAGATATCCGGATAAACCACAAGTTCTCTCTGTTCCGGCAAACGGGACGTCAAATAGTGTGCAGCTGCTTCGCTGTGCGTCCCCAGCGGGCCCAGGACCCCCATTTTCTTCATGCTTTCCAATCCCCTCACGATTTGTTATTCCCTCTTGAATTTATCCTGCCACTTCAAGAGATCCGGGCAGAGATCGCCGATGGACGTGGCGAGCGTATCCTGCGGCTGCAGCACATCAAGCACCGGCTTCATCGTCTCCTTGAACTTCTTGTCATCCTGCATCAGGGCAAGGATGGCACTCGTGTTGATGGCATCGGCCAGCGCCGTATGCTGCGTGCCCTCGAATTTATGATCCATGGCACCGAGTGCATGCTTGAGAGCCAGGCTGTTGTGAAGTCCCAGACGTTCATCGAACTCCTGCTGCAGGTCGACCCAGCGCTCATTGAGCCAGTTCACATCGAAATCCGGCAGTTTGAAACGGCATTCATTGCGGAGCTGTTTGATATCCGACATGCTCCAGGAATAGATGCGCGTCTCCTCATCCCCCACCCAGTGGATGAAATCGCGGAAGCAGTCGGCATAATGTTTCTGGCCGTCGACCATGGCCTGCGTGATGCTTGTAAGTGCTGTGATGTGTTTCTTGATGGGACCGTACTCCGGCTTCACATAGCATTGGAATTCGGATTCCTGCTGAAACGCACTGTCAAGGCGCACCGCCCCGATCTCAATGACCTCTTCCCTGAGCTTGCGGCGCACTTCGCGGTATTCCCGGTCCACAGGATTCATTTCTAAATCTACAACAACATACTTCACAACCTACTTCACTCCCTTTTATTCTATCGTGCCTTACCCTCTATTCTAAGGTATCCCGTGCCATCATTCAAGTAAATTTGCCTTTTTGTCATTTTTCCTGTGTGTTTCCGGCTTCCGTTTGCCTGCATTGTATTCTGGTGACAGATGGCGTATCATAAAACAGGAAGGATTCTTACTGCATATCAGAAAGGAGTGCTGCCTGTGCACGCTTACCGTCTCTATCTCTTCGATTTTGACTATACCCTCGTCAATTCCGAGCCGGCCATCCTCAAATGCTTCCATATCACGCTGCAGAAGCTCGGCTACGGCGACCGCACGGATGATGTGATCCGCGTCACCATCGGACTGCCCATGGTCGAGGCCGTCAAGAAGATCCTGCCGACGGACGATGAGGAAGAGGCAAAAGCCTTCGTGCGCGCCTATACCCCGGAAGCCGACCGCTACATGACACCCGGCACGACCTTTTTCCCGCATACGGTCGCAACATTGCGCCGGCTGCGCGAAAACGGCGCCAGGATCGCCATCATCTCCAACAAGACGCATCACCGCATCCAGGAAAAATTCGACCTCGACGGCGTCCCGGAACTCATCGACCTCATCATCGGCAGCAACGATGTCGAGGCGCACAAGCCCGATCCGACGGGCCTGCTGACGGCACTCGAACATTTCCAGATTGCAAAAGAGGATGCACTCTACATCGGCGACAGCTTTGTCGACGCCGAAGCCGCCCGCAACGCCGGCTTGGACTTCGCAGGCGTCACGACGGGCACGACGAGCCGCGAAACGCTCGCTTCCTATCCGCATATCGCCATCTTTGACGATATCGCCGAACTCGTCACCACGCTGCAGGACTGACCGTTCCCCTTCATACTTGCCAAAAAGCAAAAAAAATGCTAGAATAATTAAGTCAGTAACGATGCGGGCATAGTTCATCGGTAGAATGAAAGCTTCCCAAGCTTTAGAGGGCGGTTCGATTCCGCTTGCCCGCTCCATTTGCCATCGTATCCTGCAGGCAGTAGCCTGCAGGATTTTTTGTTGTCTGTCGCACATAAAAAATCCGCAGCAAAAACGTACTGCGGATTTTTTTCATTATCTATGGATCTGCCTGAAGAACTGTCAACAGGTATGGCATTTATCGTAAATGCCTGCTTTCTTCAGCGTATCGACAACCGTGACGCCGATATGAGCAACCGTATCAGCCACTTCGATGCCCACGGCATTGAGTGCTGCAATCTTATCGGCTGCCGTGCCCTTGCCGCCCGAGATGATGGCGCCGGCATGGCCCATGCGCTTGCCCGGAGGAGCCTGACGGCCCGCGATGAAGGCAGCAACCGGCTTCTCCGGCATGTTGGCCTTGATCCACTGAGCAGCTTCTTCCTCGGCCGTGCCGCCGATTTCACCGATCATGAGCACAGCGAGCGTATCCGGATCTTCCTTGAAGAGCTTGAGCGCATCGATGAAGTCCGTGCCCTTGACGGGGTCGCCGCCGATGCCGATGGCCGTCGTCTGGCCGATGCCGGCCGCCGAGAGCTGGAACGTCGCTTCATACGTCAGGGTACCGGAGCGCGAGATAACGCCCACATGGCCCTTCTTGTGGATGTAGCCCGGGATGATGCCGAGCTTGCATTCATCAACCGTCAGGATGCCCGGGCAGTTCGGGCCGATCAGGCGCGTCTTCTTGCCTTCCATGTAGCGGCGTACCTTGACCATATCCTGCACCGGGATGTGCTCGGAGATGCAGACGACGACATCGAGTTCCGCTTCGACGGCTTCCATGATGGAGTCAGCGGCAAAGCGCGCCGGCACATAGATGACGGAAGCGTTTGCGCCCGTGGCTTTGACGGCGTCACGGACCGTGTTGAAGACCGGCACGCCTTCAACCGTCTGACCAGCCTTGCCCGGCGTGACGCCGGCCACGATCTTCGTGCCGTAAGCGATCATCTGCTTCGTATGAAAAGTAGCGGCCTTGCCCGTGATACCCTGAACGATGACTTTTGTATCTTTATCGACTAAGATTCCCATGATGCGACCCTCCTCAAGCCTTGGCGCCGGCTTCTTTGACAAGCCGCACGATGGTTTCTGCGCCGCCTTCCATCGTCGGCGCCATGATGACATTCTCGATCGGCGTATCCCGGAGAATCTCACGGCCTCTCTCGACATTCGTGCCTTCCAGTCGTACGACGACCGGGACCGGCAGCGAACGGCCATCCGGCGAAATGAGTTTCGCCGCATCGACGATGCCCTGTGCGACGAGGTCGCATTTATTGATGCCGCCAAAGATATTGACGAAGATGCCCTTGGCCTGACCGCCGTCCAGCATGATGCGGAAGGCTTCCGCAATCTTCTCCGGCGTCGAATCGCCGCCTACATCGAGGAAGTTCGCCGGCTCACCGCCGTAGAACTTGATGATGTCGACCGTTGCCATCGCGAGGCCGGCGCCATTGACCATGCAGGCCACGTCGCCGCCGAGGTTGACGTAGTTGAGGCCGGCTTTTGCCGCACGGCGCTCCTTCGGGTCTTCCTCGCTCTCATCGCGCAGCGCCTCGATATCCGGATGACGGAAAAGCGCACTGTCGTCGAAATTCAGCTTGGCATCGAGTGCGATGACGTCGCCTTCCTTCGTGACGACCAGCGGATTGATTTCCGCCAGGCTGCAGTCCTTGCCCACGAACACCTGATAAAGTCCCATCATGAATTTCGTGACCTTGCGGATTGTCTCCTGCGGGAAATGCATGCCATATGCCATGCGGCTGGCCTGGAACGGCAGGAGCCCCGTAGCGGGATCAATGAACTCCTTGAGGATCTTGTCCGGCATCTCGGCTGCGACCTTCTCAATCTCCATGCCGCCTTCTTCCGAGCCCATCATGACGATACGGCCCGTCTGGCGGTCAATGACGAACGAAAGGTAATACTCCTTCGCGATGTTGGAACCCGCTTCAATGAGCAGACGGTTCACCTGTTTGCCCTCCGGCCCCGTCTGATGCGTGACGAGCGTCTTGCCGAGAAGTTCCTGTGCGGCTGCGCGTACCTCGTCCTGCGAATGGGTGATCTTGACACCGCCGGCCTTGCCGCGGCCACCCGCATGGATTTGTGCCTTGACGACTACGACGTCCGTGCCGAGCTCCGCTGCCTTCTGTACCGCCTCATCGACCGAAAAGGCCGGCTGGCCTTCCGGGACATTGACGCCGTACGAACGCAGGATTGCCTTGCTTTGATACTCATGGATATTCATAAATCAATCCGCCCCCTTTTTTATGGGTTGAGCGCCCACTGCCATTTTTGCAGTTGTCGCGCAATAATTATCGTTTATATTGCAAAACGAATCGATACATGCATATTATATCTCAAAAGATATCATATTGTCTAGGTTTTCTTATTTTTTACCCGAATTTTTTTCTGATTTATCCTGTTGAGCATGATATGCCTCGAGATCACGGGCAGCGGCATGCAGCATATCCTGCGTGATCTTGTACGGCATCACGCTGACATCCTGCTTCTTCTCCGTCGCCTGGAACACACGGTGGATATCGGCTTCACTCGCACACGTATCCTCGCGGCAGGTCGGCAGGCCGATGCTGCGGCAGAACCGGAAGAAGCGCTCAAACTCCTCCTTCTGGCCATCGCAGAGCAGCAGAAGCAGCGTGCCATACGCCACGAGGCCGCCGTGCTGACGGCACTGTTCAGCAGCCGGCAGGTCAGACAGCTCCACGAACAGGCGATGGGCCATATGACCGTTGTATTCCGGTGCCGCGAAATTCGAGACGAGGCCGCTCGTTATGACAATCGAGAGCACAACCTCCTCGAAGGCGTCGCTGACGACATGGCGGCGGTTATCCTCGACAGCCTGCACACCGTAATTGTAAAGCGGATCCAGGCACATCTTGGCCAGTGCGATGCCCATGCCGTCGCGGTGGCAGAGCTTGCGGCCCCTTGACGCAATGGTCGCCTCATAATACTTCGCCATCGTATCGCCGATGCCGCGCAGCAGATACTCAACCGGAGCCTGCGCCATGATGCGGCTGCAGAGGAATACATGGACAGGAGGGACCGTGGAGTACAGGTACTCACGGAATTTGCCCTGCGGCGTGTAGATCGTCGCGATGCTGGCGGCAGCCGCGCAGCTGCCCGCCACCGTCGGGAACGTGAAGAACGGCTTATGCTGGGCATGTGCCACAGCCTTTGCCGTATCGATGGCCTTGCCGCCGCCGACAGCAAAGACCATGTCGGCCGCCTGCACGGCCTCATCCCGGCTGATTTTCTCGATGAGCTCATACGAGGATTGGCCGCCAGCATGGATGAAGCCGGTAAACTCCAGGCCCACGCCCTCGACGGCCCGCACCATCTTCTCCTGTGCCACCTCGATGCCCGTGCGTCCGCCGATCACGACTACACCCTTGCCGTAGCGCGGACAGACCTCGCGAATCTTCTCATACGCCTCCACACCGATCGTGTAGTCCGGAAATGTCATGGTATATCTGCCTTCCATTTTGGGGTCCTCCTCTCAAGGATAACTCGTTCACTCAGTCTTTGCGGCCCAGCACATAAACCGTCTGTGCACGCCACGTATCGCCCTTCTTCAAGAGCGGCTGCGGGAAATTCGGATTTGCAAACGCATTCGGGAAATACTGCGTCTCAAGGCAGAAGCCCGTGCGGCGCTCAAAGCGCACGCCATCCTTGCCCGGCAGGCTGCCATCGAGATAATTGCCCGTGTAGAACTGCACGCCCGGCTGCGTCGTGTAGCAGGTCAGCGTGAAGCCCGATTTGTCGGACTCGGCATACGCCGCCTTCTTGAGGCCGCCGTTGACGTAATCGATTGGGCAGCCCGGGTCGAAGCCGAACATGCCGGGCTTCTGCTCAACGACAGGCTTCTCATCGCGGATGACCCAGTTATGGTCATAGCCATGGCCCATGACGAGTTCATCGAAATCATCATCGATGTGCTCGCCGATGCGCGTCAGCTGGCGCAGATCCATAGGCGTGCCGTCAACGGGCAGGATGCGGCCATCCGGCAGCGATTCCTCGTCGGCCCAGGTGTATTTGTCGGCAAAGATCTGGATTTTCTGGTCGAGTACCGGGCCTGCGGCAAAGCCATCGAGATTGAAATAGGCGTGATTCGTCAGATTGCAGACCGTGTCGGCATCGGACACTGCCTCGTAGCGGATGGACAATTCATTGTCATTCGACAGCGAATAGAGAACGTTTACTGTCATGTTACCAGGATAGCCGCCCTCGCCATCTGCGGCGTGATACGTGAGCTTCACGCCCTCATCCGTCGCCTCTGCCGTCCAGAGTTTCTGATGGAAGCCCTGGAAGCCGCCGTGGATGTGGTTCTGGTTGTGCGAGCCCGTGTTGAGGTCCAGCTGATACGTCTTGCCGTCAATGACGACCTTGCCGCCGGCAATGCGGTTGGCATGGCGTCCGACGAGGCCGCCCATGCTCGTGTCATCCTTCTCGTAGGATGCGGCACTGTCGTACCCGAGCACAATATCCGTGCGCTTATAGTCCCTGCCGTAGGCACTCCAGCCGACCAGACGTGCGCCATACGTCGTGACCTTGACCTCCGTCCCCTTGGTGTTGCGGAGTGTGTAGAGCTCGGCCTCGCGTCCGTCACTGAGCTTGCCAAACGATTCTTTCTTGATAATAGCCATGGATACATCCCTCCAAGAAGAATTTAATATCGCCGAATTGCTTATCATTTCGGACAATTCTATGCGATTCCACTTTACTCTTTATTCGTCTTTTTGTCAATCACCTTGCCGCCCCAGGCGGAAATACGCCCCATCCGGCCGGCTATAAACAAATTGCAGTAATTATGCTATAATTGTGCTGTAATTCATTTTTTCCTAGAACATTCATTTTCATTATCCTTTTTCAATGATCACAAGGGGGAATCATCATGAAAGAGAAAAACGCTTACATCTTCTTCAACTGTGACGAAGAAAAGAGCCAGAAATCCATGAACTTGTTCTACAACAAGGAAATCTACCGTGACCTCAAGCTTGCCCGCCGGGCTCTCTACGCAAAGATTGAAGAGGAACTGGCTGCCGGCCGCATCCACGCCAAAGAAGAAGACATCCCGGCCATCCGCGAAGCCATCTTGAATGGTGACCCGACGAAAGCCAGTGACTACATCCAGTACGGCATCATCGAGGCGTTTCCGATTGTCTGAGCAAGCAAAAAGCGCTGCCTGTTCCAGTCAGCCCTGCCACATACATCGAGCAGAGCTGCGGAACGGCAGCGCTTTTTTATTGCTTAAAGCGTGAGTTTATCCGGCACGATCTCCGACAGCTTGTCCACGACGCAGTCGGCGAGGCTCAGGTCCTGGCCTCCAGAATGCGGACTCCGGAAGCCGATGCAGTACATACCGGCCCGCTTGGCGGCAGTTACGCCGCTCTTTGTATCCTCCAGCACCATGCACGTCTGCGGACTGACCCCCAACCGCTCAGCACTCAACCGATAAATAGTCGGATCCGGCTTGCTCTTGGGCAACGTACTGCCGGACAATACCGACTGGAAATAGGGACGAATGGCAAAGGAATCCAATACAGCATCCATGACTTTCTGCCACGACGATGTCGCCAAAGCCAAAGGAATATGAACCTGATGGAGTGCTCGAATCAAATCGATGGCGCCCGGAATCGGCTTTGCCTCTCCCTGCAGGATCAAACTAAGATAATGTTCCCGTTTATACGATACCAGATCTTCAAGTCTGAGATCCTTACGATGTTCCCTTGCAATCACCTCTGCAAACATATCATCACTGGTACGCCCCATATAATGAATGAGGTCTTTTTCATCAAATGGCAAGCCAAAATGATGACAAGTATCCAGTTTAGTCCGAGAATGAAGAAGTTCACTGTCGATGATAACGCCATCCATATCAAAGATAAAAGCTGCTGGTCGCAAAAAAATTCCTCCTAGTCATCGTACGAAACACTGCATGTCTAAAGACTATTATAGCCCATCGCAGTATCATCGTCACCAATGACCAGGAGGAATTTTCTTAGAGACTCGCCTGGCAGATGAGGTTCATGAAGAACAGGAAGCCCAGGCAATAGCTGAGTGCATGAATCTCACGCGAACGGCCGTTCATGAGCTTCAACAGGGGATATGCCGTGAAGCCGAAGGCCAGGCCCGTCGAGATGCTGCCCGAAAGCGGAATCAGCACGACGACGAGGAACGCCGGAAACCACTCCGAGAAATCCTTGAAATCCATGTACTGCAGCTGCTGCATCATCATCGCGCCCGTGATGATGATGACCGGTGCAATGGCAGCCTGCGGCACATAGGAAAGGAACGGGATGAAGAAAAGCGAGATGCAAAACAGCACAGCAGCCGTCAGCGCCATGAGGCCCGTGCGTCCGCCGCTCGCGATGCCGGCGGCGCTCTCCGCCGCGGCAACCGTCGGGCTCGTGCCGAGGATACTCGAAATCAGCGTCGTAAAGGCCGAGCCGATGTACGTGCGCGAGAATTTCCTGCGGTCCGGCAGGATGCCCTCCAGGAGGCCCATCGTCTCAAAAATCATGATCATCGACATCGAGAAAACTGAGAGCAGGAACGGGATGCTCAGGAAGGAATGGAAATCCGCCTGGAAGAGCAGCTGCGGATACGCTGCGATATGCGAGAATTCGAGATCAAGCGGCACTTCATCGTGCAGGCCGAAAATCTGTGCAACGACCGTCGTCACGACAATGGCCAGGAAGAAACTGCCCGTCACGCCGCGCAGGTAAAGCGCCAGGCTCACAATGAGGCCAAAGATGGCGAGGAGCGCCATCGGATTCGTCAGCGAACCGAGCTCGATGATCGCGTTCGTGCCCGACCGTATGAGCTGCGCCTTCTCAAGGCCGATCTCCACGAGGAACAGACCGATGCCGGCCGTAATCGCACATTTAAGGGAATTCGGCACGGCGCTGGCGAGGCGCTCCCGCCATTTCGTGCAGGCCACATACGCAAAAATCAGGCCCGATACGAGCGAGATTGCGATGGCTTCCTGCCACGTCAGTCCCATCTGCACGCAGATCGTATATGTGAAAAACGCATTGACGCCCATACCCGGCGTCAGCACGATTGGCGCATCGGCCACAAAGGCCATGATCAGACAGCCGATGATCGACGAGAAGATCGTCGCAAATACGGACAGCTCGGCAGGAATGCCGGCGTCGGCCAGGATCATCGGGTTGACCACGATAATATAGGAAATGGCAAAGAATGCCGTGATGCCCGCGAGGATTTCCCTCTGCCACAGGCGGCGGTCCTTCAGCACTCCATCGAACAGCGTCATAACGTTTCCTCCTCAAAGCAATTCTGCCCATTCTCTCATATTCCCCAGCGGGGATTCTTTCAAATTTCGTATTCTTTGACTCTACCTTTAGTCTACTCATTCTGCCTCCAATAAAAAAGGACACTCGTCCGGAGTGTCCTAAAATTTTTCTTCTTGTTATTTTCTGAAAACAGTTCTCGCACCTGTTTTCGGAAAGAAATATGATATAATGAGGGCATCATACCGTCTCATACTCTGCCGCTCAAAAATCTGTACAAAGAAAGGATGTCATTTGATATGCAACTCGACTACATGCTGGAGCATATGCCGGAAGAAATCAAACGCCTGACGAGCCGACGCATCTTCCTGCCCGGTGAAGCCGTGGTCCGCAAGGGGGAGCGTGCTAATCACGTCTATATCCTGACGAAGGGCAGTACGCGCGTCAGCAACGAATTTGCCAGCGGCCAGCGCTATACCTTTGCGCGCCAGAATGTCCCGGATCTCATCGGCGACCTCGAGGTACTGGCCGGTCAGCCGATCTTTTCCACGACGAACGAGGCTTTGACCACCTGCGAAGTCATCTCGATGACGGCTGAGACGTTCCTTCAGTGGATGCAGCTCGACAACCATTTCTCCTTCGCCGTCGCCCGTCTGCTCGCAGCCAAGATGTACCCAACGTCCAACGAGAACGGCCGCATCAAGTTCCAGCCGAGCCTCGAACGCCTTCAGCATTACCTGCTCAAGCGCCTCGGCGACATCGACACCGACCTCTTCATCCTGCACACGAGCCGCCAGCAGATCGCCGACGACATCGGCACCAGCGTCAAGACCGTGAACCGCGGCGTCACCAAGCTCAAGGACGCCGGCCTCATCAGTCTCATCCACGGCAAGATTGCCATCGACAAAGCGCAGCAGGAAGCCCTGCGCGAAACGAAATTTGCCGAAGACTGAATGCCGGCAGAAGTTTGACAGTATCGCAGAAACCCCGTAGAATAAACAACGTTATCATTCCAGCAAAGCAGCGCTGCCGGCGTTGCGAAAGGGGTCTCGTTCTATGTTCAAAAATGGTTTACAGATTGGCCTGATGCTATTCGGCATGTTCTTCGGCGCAGGCAATCTCATCTTTCCGCCGTCGCTCGGCTTCCAGGCTGCCAGCCAGTTCACACCGGCCATCCTGGGCTTCCTGCTCTCCGGCATCGGCATGCCGGTCATCGCGCTCATCATCGGCACCTTCAATCCCGGCGGTTTCCGCGCCGAGATGAGCCGCAAGATCTCGCCGCTCTTCTCGCTGCTGCTGCTCGCACTCATCTACCTTTCCATCGGCCCCCTGATGGCCATCCCGCGCACGGCGGCCACGTCGTTCTCGATTGGCGTGCTGCCCATCAGCGGCGACGGCGTGCTGCCGCTTGCCATCTTCACGCTATTCTACTTCGCCTTTGCCTGGTGGCTCGCCATCACGCCAAGCAAGCTGCTGCCCCGCCTCGGCAAGGTCCTGACGCCGCTCTTCGCCCTGCTCATCGTCGTGCTCATGCTCGCGGGACTTCTCACCTACACGGACCCGGCGCTCATCACGCCGCTCGGCAAATACGCATCCTCGGCCTTCGGCAATGGCTTCATCGAGGGCTACAACACCATGGATACCCTCGCCTCCTTCGCCTTCTGCATCCTCGCACTCAACGAGATGCGCCGCATTTCCTTCGCCTCCACCAGAGCCTACTACGTCAGCGTCTGGATGGCAGGGCTTGCCGTAGCCGTACTCATGGGCTCCCTTTACCTGGGTCTGGCCCTGCTTGGCAACCACTTCCCCATCCCGCCGCAGGTCTACGGTGACGCCCATATCAACCTCGGCGCCTACGTGCTCTCCCAGACCTCGCTCGCGCTCTTCGGCAACGTCGGCATGTGGTTCCTGGCCATCATGGTCACACTGACCTGCTTCACGACTACGGTCGGCCTCATCGCCGCCGTCTCGGCCTTCTTCTACGAAGAATTCCCCATCTTATCGTACAAGAAATACGCCACAATCATCAGCATCGTCAGCTTCCTCCTGGCCAACCTCGGCCTCAACCAGATTATCAAGGTATCGCTGCCGGTCCTGCTCTTCGTCTACCCGATTGCCATCACCGTCGTCATGATGACCATCCTCAACAAATTCGTTCGTCTCTCCCGCCTCGGCATGCGCCTGACAGTCGCACTCGCGGCCCTCGTATCGGCGCTCGACATCCTGCATCAGTTCACCGGTCTCGAATGGGCCGGCAGCATCATCACGAGCCTGCCGCTTGCCGAAAGCAGCCTCGCCTGGCTGCTGCCCGTCCTCATCGGCCTGGTGCTCTCCCTCGTCCTGCCCGGCCGCATCAGCGGCGAAACGGCGCTGGTACTCGAGCAGCCCCGAAAAAATTGAATTCAGATCACACTACAGCAAACGCCCCGATGCACCATTGCACCGGGGCGTTTTGTCATTCGGTCCGCACCGCCTCGACCATCTCGTCGTATACGTCAGCCAGCGTATAACGGCGCAAATCATCTTCAAAATGCTGCTGGATCTCCCGCAGGGACTTGTCGAGCGCACGATGGATGTTGCGCCCGATTGGGCAGGCCGGATTTGGGTTCTCATGGAAACGGAAGAGATTTTCCTCGCTATTCGTCTCCACGGCCTTGTACACATCAAGGAACGTGATTTCCGCTAAAGGACGGTCAATCGTGATGCCGCCCGGACCGCGCTTGACCACGATGATTCCCGCCTCGCGAAGCTGCGACATGATATTCCGGATGATGACCGGATTCGAGCCGATGCTCCCTGCCAGGAAATCACTTGTGATCTTATACGTCCCCGAAAAATATTGGACAGCCGTCAGAACATGCACGGCAATCGTGAATTTCGTTGAAATCTGCATAGATGTCACCCCATTTATTTCATCTATACATTATACAAAGAATTCGTCCAGCTGACAACCCCGGAAAAACCTCATCCTGCCAGCACCATCATGAGCCTGCCGTCACCGCGTGCCGTCGTCGTGCATCACGACCCAGGAAGCAACGGTGCGCGCGGCTTCGATATACCGATGAAAATCCTGGTCCTGCAGATCCTTCTCCTCACCGATCTCGCCATCTTCGATGTACAGGCGATGGTTGAACGCACGATCAGACTGCGTGAGCGGTGGCAGCAGCGAAGAATAACTGCTGCCAGCCGGCAGGATGAGCTCCGCCAGTGTCGGCGCAATCTGGATATGGCTGCCGGCCTGCTGCCCGGAAAAGAGATCCACGGGCACGCCGTCGCCATAGAAATAGCAGGGAATCCCGCTCAACGCCCAGAGCGAGACATCCGTCGCGAAATTGAATCGCTCCGCATGGTCACCCGTCACGACAAAGAGCGTCGAAGGATCATCCTGCTGCGCCTGACGAATGAATTTCCCCATGACCTGATCCGCATACCAGATATGGCCCAGCTGATCCAGCGTCGCCTTATCCGCAGGGATGGACGGCGGCAGTTTTGCCGCCACCTCGCTACGCGGGAAGCCCTCGGCATCCACATCATAGGCAAACGGCGGATGGTTGCTCGTCGTCAGGATGAAGTAGAACGTATCCTGCTCATCCGTCTCCATCTGCTTACGAATCGCATCGAACAGCACGCCATCCGGCACGCCCCACGACGAGCTCTCTCCCTGTTCCGGCAATTCGTCGGCACAGTGGAATTCATCAAAGCCCTCGCGCAGGGTAAAATGTCCGATTTCCTGCCAGCTGCGCAGTCCTCCGTACCAGAAGACCGTCTTGTATCCCATGCGCTTCATCGTCGCACCAATGCCGAGCCCATCGACATGGCCCTGAAAGCCCATCGTATAATTGACATACAGCCCCACATCGGGCAGACCCGTCAGGAAACCATTGAGCGAGGTCATCGTGCCGTTGCCGTTCGGCAGGAAATGATACGTATGCGCACCATGCGCCTCGAGCCACTCGCCCGTCTGCGCCAGCCCCAGCGAACGGTACTCCGGCAAAAGCGGCCAGAGTGCATAATTCTCGCCGAGTATTACCACGACATGATGCGGCCTCCTGGTCAGCGGCGCCGTACTCTTTTGACGGGTAAATGCCCCTTCGACAGTCTCGGCATTCAAATCGCCGCCCAGCGTAGCAACAGCCGCATCCAGTTCATCCGCCGAAATCGGCCGCAGCGCACGCTCCGTGGCGCGCTCATGCGTGCTGTACGCGCGGTAAAGCGCCTGTCCGTCATCGAGCACCGCTTCATTCAGGACCACATATCGCGTGCGCGCAGCACTCTCCCACGGCACGCCGCTGTCCGAATGAAACGCTCCGCCAAACCGGCAGAAAATGCCAAAGACCGGCACAAGGACTGCCGCCAGGACAGCATACCGCCGGACATGGCGTTTCGGCAGCCAGACCGGCGTACGCGCGATCCTGAGCCAGAGCCAGATGAAAAGCGCCATGAGCAGGACCGCACCGGTCAGGCGCGGCCAAAGCTGATACTGCTGCACCGCCGTATCCCAGATGGCCGAATGGTCATCCTTCCAGCCGTTGAACAGCATGATGTTGAAGCCCTGATGAAAGACTTCATAATACGGGATGCGGATCATGAAAAGCAGCGTCATCAGGGCCACAGCCGCACTGCCCAAGATCTCACGGATCCGTTTTTCCGGCCACCAGGCCCAGACGGCATACGGCAGCGTACCGAACACAAACGGGAACGCCGCCAGAAACGCCGTCGTCTTCAAGCTGATGCGGGCCCCGAGCCAAAGCGCCTCGACAATATCCTCCCAGCCGGCACTTCGCATCTGGCCGGCATAAATCAGCAAAAATGCAATACGAAATACCATGAGCAGGACGTAGATATACAAGAACAGCTTGCCGACCTGCTGCAATGATTTCCAAAAACGCAATAAACTCACCTTACATCATGTTCCAAGCACTTGTCAGCATGACGAACCACCCATGCTGTCAGTGACGTCATATCCGACGACAGCTGGCGCCACATCTTGTTGTCGGGCTCATGCTTCTTCGTGCCTTCCCGATCTGCCTCTTTGACTTCTTCCACCAGTCCGGATGCCACCTCGCCAATTTCCAGCGGCGTAATCCACTGCTTTGGCGTAACGAGGCCGGCCGGCTGCGGAAGCGTCAGGGACGGGTACAGCGAATAATACGTAAAGCCTTGCGGCGCAATCATTTCCAGTACCGTCGGCATGATGTTCAGATGCGTGCCGATGGTGTTTTCTCCGAAGAATCCCTGCGCAATATCGCGATGATGCACGAGCAGCGGCGTGCAATAAAGCTCGCGATACATATAATCGCGCGGCACCAGGGAAGAATTGCTCAAGTCGCCATAAAGATTGGAATGATCTCCCGTATAGAGAATCAAAGCATCCGGGAAACGCGTCTGGATCTTCCGGATAAAGGACTGAACAGCCCGATCCGCATAACGGGCCGTGCTGAATGCCTTGCGGCGTTCTTCATTCTCCCGGATATCCGTCCCGACATCCTTCAGCATCTCATCGGGATCACCGCCCAACACATTCATGGGAATCTTGTACGGACCATGGTTCGAAGTCGTATAAACAAAATGAAAGGTCGGTTCCTCCATTGTCTCCATTTGCTTGGCCGCTTCCGTCAAGAAGACATGGTCATATATACCGACCCAGGTACGCGGCGCATCCGGGCCGCAGAAATCCGTAGCACTCCGGACCTCATCAAAACCCTGCGCATGGCCGAAATGGTTGAAATTCCCGTTCGAAGCATTGCCGCCATACCAGTAAATCGTCCGATAGCCCAGCTTTTTCATCTGACCGGCAAACGACGTAATAGTCCGCCCCTGCCAGAACGATTCCATCTCATTCAGCTCCAGCTGAGCATCATAGATACCGCTCATCAAAGAAACGATGGACGGACGCGAGATATTGCCAGCCGGCAGAAAATTCTTCAGATAAGCCGTATGCGGATCAGCGATCCAGTCCTTCGTCGCATCCAGGATATGAAGATCGGCATAAAGAGGATCCAAGGCCCACTGCGGAACACTCTCCCCGACAATGACAAATACCTGCGACGGCTTGCGTATCACAGGACCACGCGCCGTGCGCCGGAACAGCTGCAGCGGATTATCCTGCGGCTGCCACTTACTTCCGGCGGGCAGGAGGCGCGAGATTGACTGCTCCAGCTCCTCATCACTATGCTGCATCTCCTCGGCCAACGGTTTTCGTCTCACCCATTTGAGCGCCACAAGATCATCCACACAGGCCCTGGCCAGGAATGCATCTTCCTTGACAAGCGAAGGGATCGTATCCCACTCCGGTTTATTGCGATGATTCAGCGTCCCGCCATAACGCACCCAGTAAAATCCCAGAACCGCCAGCAGGAAAAGCCCCGCCGTCAGCACGTATTGCGCCAGCGGCGACGCAATGTGAGGGGCAGGAAACGACGGCAGCTGCTGAAACAGCCAGCAGCCCACCCCGACAAACGGGATATAGAGCAAATACCCCAGGAGAATCCAGCCACCATGATCCTGATGGAAGAACACGTCCACCAGATTATGCTTCTCTGCATTCCTGCCCATGTGAACAAGGTAGTTGAAGGTATCATGAAAATGATGATAAAAAATCATCTTGCCGGCAAACGCCGTATACAGGATTGCACCATAAAGGCTGCCCAGAAATATACGCAGCTCCAGCCCGTACTGCTGAAAAAAGCCGACAAACAGTGAGGGAAGAGATACCAGGACCATCGATGCCAGGAACACATACGCATTAAAGTCCATCCCCCACCAGAAGCCAAAACGAAAACACTCCCGCAATGCCTTGCCACGACCTTTAAGAGAAGGGTACGGCTGATAGACCTTTATAAAAATCAAGCGGAAGATTGCACTTAGTACAGGGAAAAAAAGAAACAATTTTATATCCTGTTGTATTCCCTGAAAGAAATTTGCTAGCATCTTTTATATCCTTTATACTCACACTTGTAGTTGATTTTTATCTTTTTCGGCAGAATCTCCTATCCATGCCAATCCAAGTAAAAGCCAAAATTCTCTCATGATAGGAACATTTGTAAAATTCGTATCGGTTAGGCCTTCTACATGAACTGCGATAAAAATCAAAATTCCCATAAATGCATATGAATAATCATTACCACGTTCTCTACGTTTGTACTGCTTTATTAATCTATATAAAATATATAAATTAAACAAAACAAAGGCGCTTCCACCAATCAATCCACCTTCAGAAAACCGTTTTAAGATATTATTATGCGGATGTCCATGTCCACTTCTTGGATCATCTGTTTTGGGACGTTCCTGCGCCAATGGGGAAATATACTGTGTATTGTAAACATAGCCAAACTCATCAGATCCAATTCCAGCTAAGGGATGATCTCTTGTTATCTCAATAGCAGCCTTCCACATCAAGACACGTTCACTATTACTCGTATATTGCATATCCGTTATACTATCGATACGATCTTGAATACTGGGGTAGGCCACCGATACAGCTCCAACAAAAAGAAATAAGGCACTCAATCCTATCGCTATTTTCTTTCGCATATTCTTGCAGAAAACAGCATATATAATACTTGTTACAACAAATGAAATCCATGCACCTCGTGTTTGAGAAGCTATAAGCATCAACAAGGAAAGCAGCATTACAAACAGGAAAAATCCTTTTTCCTTACCAGAAAAATATTCCTTATGTGCGCACCACCATAACACAGGAATAGCCATAAGCATATGCGTAGCAAAAAAAGTAGGTGAGTGACTAAAGCCTAATACACGCAGCCCCCATAAAGAAATCATATTCGTAATTAATTGATAAACTGCCATTAAGTCCGTAAGCAGAACGGATACGGCAAAGAATAAGCACGTTATTTTTAAATACTTTTGATTTGATATCCCCACCATGACTAAAAAGAAGGGTATCAGCCGATAAGCAGTAGAACCTACTGCTTCCACACTATGGAGCGGTTCTATAGACTGAGTGGATAGAATAATCCATAAGACAAAATATAGTATACTTATGCGAAAAAAAGAATCCTCAAAAATAATATCGAGCCTCTTTTTTTCATGCATACCTATATACAGCAAAAAAAGGAATCCAAAAATTATCCCCCATAAAGTTAAAAAAGTTGATATATTACTCCCTATTGCTATAAGTAATATATCATAGTAAAGATATTTATATATCCTCATATATTCCTCTTCTTTCAATAAATAATATAAATATTTCTTTATTCTATCAATGAAGTTGTCTACTAAAATCAAGGATAATCAATGCTGTGCAATCCTCATCATGTATATTTTTTTATAATCCCATCTAAAACGCCAGCTAAATATTTATAGTCAAAATGTTTCCTTGCATATTTTTGACACGCTAAATTTAATTCTTCTAAATGTGGATTTTGCATTATATTCATCAATGATTTAGAAACGGATGTTTTATTCTGTTCTGTCACACATCCTAACCTCTTTTGATTAGTTGCATCTAATACAAAAGCACTATAATCAGTTAATACGGGATATGCACCAAAATACATAGCTTCAAGAACAGCAATACATACACTTTCTGTACGGCTAGTCATACAAACTATTTTAGAACGTTTACATAATGTATACAATTCAGTTCTATCCGTAATTTTTCCAGTTAGTACGATACTATTTTTTAGTTTAGGATTATTATTTATAAAATCCTTTAAGTATAACTCAAATTCTTTTGTAGAAGGTCCTACAAAATAAAATTTCCAAGTATTTATTATAGTATCCGGAAGTAAGCTTATAGCATCTAAAAGAAGCTCATTATGCTTCGCATAATCGCCTAGTCTCCCCAATGTAATAACTATATTTTCTTTATAATTTTTCTCGACCGTATTAATATCAACATCTAATAACGAAACACCGTTGGGTAAATATATGATTCTATTTTTAAAAATAGGCAATTTCTTCAATGATTCAAAATATAATTTTGTTTCAACTGAAAAAAAATCAACATATTTACTTTTTATTTTTTCAAACCATATTTTTACTGAATTAGCAAATCTTTGATTAACAAAATGCTTATACCCTCCATGGCCCATATCTAATTTGCTATATACAACAATTTTAGGATTCACTTTCTTTGCTAATCTAGCAATTTTCCAAACAGTACTACCATAATTAAAAAGCATAAGAACATCTATGTCCATAGCATATTTTTTCAAATAAGTTTTTGCTAATTTAATCTGCTCTTTATATGCAACAGCGTTCCCTAAACATATTGGTTTTACATACTGTGCAAACATACAATTCCATTCAGTATTATTATATATTGTATTAAAATATAAATATTTTGAATCCCATTTATAATCCTTAGCAAGTTCATACAAAAACATCCCTACATCTTTGTATACCATCCACGGATTATCTGAATCATCAAATTTAATTAATGCAATGCGTTTCATAAAAATATCCGTCCTACTTAACCAAGAATATTCTCCCTACATTATATTAATCATAGATAAAGTTATACAGGTTAAAACAAATTATACTTTTCATTATCTTTAATCAATTATTCAAAGACCATTCTTCCCGTTATATTTCTCATGCACTTTACAGTATCACAACTATTGGCAGTTTCATCTGAACATGGTGAGCATGTATAATTTAGATATATTGGTGTACACCGCCTTCTTGGAGCCCACCGAGATGGTAAGTCCTTACTAAATAAAGGTATCACAAAAGTTCCTAAAGATCCGGCGATATGCATTGGACCACTATCAGGAGTAACTACACAATTAGCTCGTCGGATCAGCTCTATCAATTGAAGTACTGATGTTTTATTAAACAAATCGTACTGAACATTAGATGGCCGTTCTTGCTCTTGCTTAATCTTACCTGTAAGTATTACCGGTATATTATATTTTCCCTCGACTAATTGGATAAATTCATTTACCTCATTAACCGGCCAATTCCTTCTTTCAAACCCTGCAAATGGAGTCAGTAGTATAAATGGACTTTTTTCTGACAATCCAATAGAATGAAGTAATAAATCTACTTCATGTTTCGTTTCTCCATCAGGAATCGATACATCACAACGTGTCATGTCTCCATCTATATTTATACCCAATGCTTCAGAAAAAATTTTTGCATTCGTTTCTGCAGCATAACGAGTAGATGCAAATACATTATTTATTAATTGATGCGTTAAACACTTTGTAAATAGTTTTCCACGTCTTGGTACACCAGCCCTAACCTTAATACCAAACAACCAGGAAAACGGCAAAATATGTGGTTGCCAATCTGTAAATATAACCGCATCTTGCCCTATCAAATCAGGCAAGACACGGTATCTTCCCATAAAATGACCACGTTTTATACATACTACCTTATCAATATAGGGGATTTTACTGATGACATCTACTGTCTTATCTATAGTCATCATTGTAATTTTACAAGTGGGATACATTTCTTTTATTCTACGTAGAGCAGGCGTAAACATGATAAGATCACCAATACCCCCACCTGTCGTTATAAAAATTTTCTTTCCATCCCACATACAATCTCCTCATTCCGTTAGTTTTATAAGGTTTTACTAAAAAACCTTTATGCCATTAACACGATCTAGTCAACAAGGTATAGCAGTTCATTAGCACCATATCGGGTGTCACATGCCATAAGCAGTTCGGTTTGGGATTGCTCGGACATTCATCCGCACGACATTTACACGGACAGCATGGTTCATCCGTTGTAAGTACACGGGCATTTTCGTTGATCGGATGCCAGCGTTTCGGGCTCGTACAGCCGTACATCGTAACCATGGGCACTCCTGTAGTCGCTGCAATATGTGTTGCACCTGTATCTACAGTCACGAAAAGGTCGGATTTTTTGATGACGGCTGCCAAATCTACCAAATTGGTTTGACCACAGAAGTTCGCTACGGGTACATGCATATCCGCAATAACTTCATCTGCATAAGCCCTGTCACCAGGAGCACCGACGATAAAGAAGCTCGCATTATATTCCTTGCTCAGCCCATCCACTACTTTGACAAAATATTCTTTTGGCCAGGTCTTTAAGGGGAAGGTCCCCTTCACACATAAAGCAATACGCTTTTCTGTCAGGGGAAGGGTCGCCATTAATGCATCTGCCTTTTTTTCATTTTCAGGCATAATGCGCGCAAAAACGGGACGTTCATGGCCAGTCTGTCCGGTGAACCCCCGTACGATTTCCTGATACGTCTCTGCTTGAAGGGTAGTCTCCAAATTGTGTTTGATATGTATCGTTTTCGTATACAGCCACGTTACACGGCTCGGTTTATCATCAAAAACACGATCCGGGCCAATTCTCACAGGGATGCCTGCCAGCCAGCACAATAAGGCCGGACGCAATTTCCGGTCAAATGAAATGCTGAGATCAAAATGATGCGACTTAATGGTTTTGACCATATCCATCATCTTATGGAATGAGTTTTGTTTTGCCTTGTAATCAAATATAATGACCTCATCAATGACAGGATTGTTCTCCACAGCCTGACGGACGACGGGTCTGGCCAGCATCGTAATCCTGGCGTTCGGATATGCTTGTTTCAACAAGGCAATCGCACTTGTCGTCAGGACGACATCGCCAAGATTGACTAAAGCATTCACTAAGATATTGCGATATTCCCCATTTTTCACGTTTGTCATGATAGCTTCTCCGTATGTCTGGGCTAATTACCGTATCAGGACATCAAAATGTTTTGAATCAATCGTTCCTGACTGTACGCGGCATTTGCCAAGTCCAACCCATGTTGATAGGTAGTCGTATTATTCGTTAGATCATCAATAAATTTTTCCAATTGTTTTGCAAAGTCTTCAATGGATGTCAATTGGATGGCCTGCCCAATTGTATAGTTTTCCAAGACTTCCGGATTGAGTTCTGGAGAAATCAATACCGGTTTGTAAAAGCCAATCGCGGTAAACAGCATCGCGCCCCAATGGTATCGATAACGCTCAGCCGCGTAAGGCATCATGATGGCATCTACTCCCAAGAGCGCCTTCTGCCATTCCAAGCCAATGAGATTCTTGTGCCAAAAAGTGATGTTCCCATAACCATGGTAATCCCGTGCAAACTGCTCGAACAACTCTCCGTCTTCCGGTTTGGCCGTCGCACCTTGTACAATCAACTCAACTGGCACTGAAAATTTGGCCTTTGTAAAAGCTTCGAGGAAAAAGCCAAGATTCTTCTCCTTGCGAAACTGGCCAAAGAAGCCAATCTTCATCGGCGGCTTAAAAGAGAGTTGTTTATTCACGGGCAATTCCCATGGCTTGAAAACAGGTGGCGGAATCAAATCAATATTATGAAGGCCGCTGTTCTTGAAGTCATCCCGCAAGGTGATGACCTTGAGATGGATATTGTGGCAGGATTCCACTCGATGTGCCTGTTTCTCAAATTTTGGCTGCTCATGCGGATTGATACCATGAAAAACCATATACACGGGAACCGGCGAATCCTTCAGTTTGCTGCGCAAGATTGTACGGATATACCGCCATGTCCCAGTGGGGATAATAATGGCGTCACAGTGATGTGCGCAGGCCTTGGCATAGGCTGAATTAAACCAGGCAACACGACGGCGCTCTCTCAGCAAAGACAGAAATATCTTCTTCAGCTTGCCCGCACCAGCATAGGTGACGACTTCGCCACCTTCAAGGTATTCGACATCACAATGATAATCTAACTTAAACGGAAAGCGCTCCGGCACAAAGAAAACAGGATCATGTCCCTGTTTCCGGAGTTCTTCGACAAGAATGCGGTCAAATTCCACCTCGTGGCCAGCCGGCATGACAATGGATTCCAGAATAGCAACTCTCATCTGTCAATCTCCTCTCCGCTGCAACTCGTGAAGTTTCAAATACTTGAGCATGGTATAGAAAAAATGGGTACAGCACAGATACGTTCCTATCCCTCCGTCAAGAAATCCTCTGCGAACGATAAACATCTTAAAAAATCCGCCCACGCTGTGAAAGAATATACCCGGCATGGAAATTCTCTTGCCGCGTTTATATGCATCTTCTGCCCAGATGGTCGTATAAAGGCAGAGCTTTTCTTCCCATTCATGCCAATCACGATACGTATGATGCTCAATATGGCCAGATAACCGCCTTTCCGGAAGTTTACACGTCGGATGTTCATGGACCTTGTTGACCCAGGAGACCTCCTGACGCGGGAACATGCGCAAAACACGGTCTGGATAGAGGACACCGTAATTGAACGTCACACCAAAAGCCACGGACTTCCTTGTAATTGCATACTGAGCATCCATATTGCCAGAAGCCAAAATACGATTGACTTCATCAATCAATTCCTCATTAAGACGCTCATCCGCATCGAGATAAAGGACCCAGTCCGCTTCCGTCTGCTTCAGCGCGAAGTTTCGCTGTGCGGCAAAATCATTCGTCCAGGCGCGGAACGCGACTTTTGCACCGTGCGCCTTCGCCAGTTCAACCGTTTTGTCTGTGCTGCCGGAATCAATGATGACGACTTCATCCGTACATTTCTTGGCGTTCTCCACCACGGAAACAATATTCTCTTCTTCATTACATGTCAGGATCAAGATGGCCAGTGAGCTCATAGTATTCCTCATTTCAGCAGCGATTGGATGCTGGCAGCAATAGCGGCATCCACTTCATCGAGCAGGGCGTAGCGCTTGCGGTAATTCGAGCGCTTGCGCGTCGGGATTTCTTCCATGGTCTTGCGGTATTCGGTCATCGGCAGCTCGTAGAAACGCTGGTCTGCGCAGGGGCGGCCGCCGGATTCTTTCCAGAAGTCGCTGAAGCTCGTCTTGAGCTTGCGGTCACGGCGAATGTGGTTGTTCGCGTAATAGCCGTAGTTCGTGACCGCATAAATCTGCTTGAGGCCAAGTGCCTTCGCTGCCTCCTGCGTCGCATGCAGGATGAAGTTTTTCGTGCGATAGGCATGGCAGCGTTTCGTGACTTTCTTGACAACTTCTTTCGCATTGTCCATGTTCGGCCCCTGCATGGCCCCAATCCAGAGAGCCCATTCACCGGCCTTGTTCGGCGCAATCCAGAACATCATCTGGTAAAGGTCATGCTCGTCCAGGCGCAGCACGATGGACAGCAATCCTTCCTTGCGCTGACCCGGATGGTAAAAGAGCTCAAAGCGCAGATGGCCCATTTCGTCCTGGCTTTCCCAGAGCACATAGGGTTTTCCCGCATAAAGGCTTAAAACAACATCTTCCTGCAGGTGCGTGACGAGGAACTCCATATGCTTTTCTACCAGGCGGGCGCGCTCGTCGAACGTCGACTTGTTGTAGAAGAAGGCTCTGGTCGGCTGTTCGTAGACAAACGGGCATTCGTCCGCGATTTTTCCATACAGGTCGTTCTGCGAGAAGAACTGATGCAGGCGCTGCATGCGGCTGTTGTTCAGCAGGCAGCGCACCACAAAGACGGCCATGCGTCTGGCCTCGCGCGGGTTATCGGTATTATAGATCTTTTTTCCTAAATGTATGTAGTCAAGCATGTCGTATCCCTTATGAATGATCTCTCTATCTCAATGCATGTTTCTGTCTTTTTCATTCTACCCTATTCGCTGGCGATAATCAAACGAAAAGCCCTATCATCTGACAGGGCTTGCAGCGTTCAATATAGGATTGCGGGCGTCTAGCAGGAAATGCCTGCCTGGACGAGATCGTACAGGCTTCCGCCTTCGTAGCGCAGGCCCGTGAGGCCAGCGTTCCTGGCACAGAGCATGTCACTTTCGCGGTCGCCGACAAAGTACGAGGCAGCGCGATCGATGTGGAAGCGGGCACATGCCTCGTCGATGAGGCCGGTGGCCGGCTTGCGGCAATTGCACGTCCTGGTGTAGGCCGGCACGGAACCCTGTGGATGATGCGGGCAGTAGTAGAGCGCATCGAGGTGGGCGCCAATGCTCTGAAGTTCCTCATTCATCCAGTCGTAGACGTGCCGAACGTCGCTCTCGGGGTAGTAGCCGCGGGCAACGCCGGACTGGTTCGTCACGAGGATGGCGAGATAGCCATGGTCGTTGACGTATTTGATGGCTTCTTTGGCGCCGGGAATCCAGATGAAGTCTTCGGGACGGTGCAGGTAGGCGATGTCGACGTTGAGGGTGCCGTCGCGGTCGAAGAAGACGGCTCTGCGGAAGACCTCATCCACCGCTTTGCGGTCCCCCTTCCCCAGAGGGGAAGGCTTCTTATTTTCCGTATTCATAGTAACCGCCGTTGTCGAGGAAGTCGACGTATTCCTTTACGGCTTCGTCCATGTCCGTGAAGCCCTGGTCGTAGCCGGCGGCGAGCAGGTGGGTCGGGTCGGATTCCGTGAAGTTCTGGTATTTGCCCTTGAGGACTTCCGGGAAGTCGCGGTAGGCGATTTCACCCTTGCCCATGGCCTTGATGACGGACTGAGCTACTTCCTTGTAGCTGTGCGCATGGCCGGTGCCGCAGTTGTAGATGCCGGACGGGCCGTGGTTTTCCCAGAACCAGAGATTGACGCGGACGACGTCTTTGACGTAGACGAAGTCGCGGCGCTGCTCGCCGTCCTCGACCGGTTTGCCGGCGATCTCGCCCCAGCCGCGGAACAGGTGTGCCTTGCCCGTCTCGTTGATCTGGTTGTAGAGCTGATAGAAGATGGAGGCCATCTTGCCCTTGTGATGCTCCTGCGGGCCGTAAACGTTGAAGTACTTGAGGCCGACGATCTGGCTGTGTGCTTCCGGCATGACCTGGCGCACATAGCGGTCGAAGGCGAGCTTCGAGAAGGCATACGGATTCAGGGCATCCTCACATGCATCGCCTTCGCGGAAGCCATGCTTGCCGGCGCCGTACGTCGAAGCCGAGCTGGCATAGAAGAACGGGATGCGATGCTGCAGGCAGAAGTGCAGCAGGGATTTGGAGTACTCGTAGTTCACGCGCATCATGAAGTTGACGTCGTATTCCATGGTATCGGAGCAGGCGCCTTCATGGAAGACCGCGTCGATATCCGTGCCGTCGAAGTCGTCATCCTCGATGGACTGAAGGAAGTCATCCTTGTACTGGTAGTCAATGAACTGCAAGCCGCGCAGGTTCTTGTAGTTCTGTCCATCCTTGAGGTCATCGACGATCAGGATGTCCGAACGGCCACGACGGTTGAGTTCCTTGACGATGTTACTGCCGATGAAACCGGCACCACCCGTTACAATAATCATTGAAAAATTCCCCTTTCCAGATAAAACTGCCAGGCACATTGTCCCGGCAGGAAAAGACCATCAGAGTGCCTCGAGGACCTTCAGGAGTTCTTCGCGGCTGACGGCATACGTACCGAGCTTGGCGACGACAACGCTGGCGGCGAGGTTGGCCATGTACGCGCCATCGGCTGCCGAGAGCCCGCCGGCCAGTGCCATGGCAAAGACGGCGATAACGGTATCGCCGGCACCCGAGACATCGAAGACTTCTTGCGCCTTCGTCGGGATATGGACGATCTCGCCGTCGCGCACGAGGGAGAGGCCGTGCTCCGAACGCGTGACAATGATGTTCTTGAGCTTGAATTTGCGCATGACGTAATGCGCGGCCTTCTCGACCGGCTTGTCCTCGTTGCGGATGGGTTCCAGCAGGACCTGATTGATTTCCTTGAGGTTCGGCGTGATGTAGTCCGCATGTGCGTATTTGACCCAGTTCGTGCCTTTTGGGTCGACGACGACGGGAACGCCGTGTTCATGGCAGAGTTTGATGATTTTCTGGCAGTTGTCCTCGGTGCAGGCTCCCTTGCCGTAATCCGAGATGATCACGCAGTCCAGGCTCTCATTGAGCTTCTGGCGAATGTAGCCGAGGAAGCGTTCCGCGTAGGGACCGTCGATGGGTGCCGATTCCTCGAAGTCGAGGCGCAGCATCTGCTGATGCCCGCCGATAACGCGCAGTTTCGTCGTCGTCGGCCGGTCCGTCGTAATAAGGCCATGATAGTCGATGCCGCGAGCCGTGAATTTGTCGAGCAGGCTCTGGCAATGGTAATCATCGCCGACGAAGCCGCATATGCTCGTCTCACAGCCAAGCAAAGCCAGGTTATGCGCGACGTTGGCAGCGCCACCGAGCGTTTCTTTCGTATTATACACATGATTAATAGGTACTGGCGCTTCCGGCGAGATACGCGTGACCTCTCCGTAATAATACTTATCCAGCATGACATCGCCGACTACAAGGATCTTGCACTTCCCGGTCTTACGGGCAACGAAATCGTATAAGGCTTCCTTATCCATTTGGCACCTCTTCCTGATACTCCATGCTTTATCAAGCATCTCACTCAAAGTTCTACGA
Organism: Mitsuokella sp. AF33-22; assembly: GCF_003475755.1. NCBI lineage: Bacteria > Bacillati > Bacillota > Negativicutes > Selenomonadales > Selenomonadaceae > Mitsuokella > Mitsuokella sp. AF33-22. The sequence continues at coordinate 94,154 of NZ_QRQA01000002.1, forward strand.
CACGGCATTGGTACTGCCCCTGCGGCCGGGAAAGCTTGTACGCAGGTTCCCCGTGATACGCAGCGAGCAGCTCGTCCACGTACTTCATGACGACATCTACGGGTATATTCTTCATGCAGGCCATGTTATCCTTCCCCTTGCGCGGACATTCGTGGATGCCGCAGGGATGGCATTTCTCCGGCGTCTTGATGAGGACGTCCCTGCCATCATAGGGATAGAAGGTCGGCACCGGACTCGCGCCGAACATCGTGACAATCGGGACGTTCATGGCGACACCGACATGCATGGGGCCGGAATCCGTCGTGAGGAACAGGCAGCAGCGCCGCAGGAGCCCGGCAAGCACCGTCAGACTGACCTTGCCCGTGAAAATATGGATGCGCGGACTCTCGCGCTCCTCCATCTGTGCCACGCATTTGTCGACGATGGACACGTCGGTCGGGCCGCCGAGGAAAGCGATGTCATAGCCGCGGCGGATGAGACGGTCGGCACAGGCGGCAAAATAGCTGTCGAGCCAGCGTTTCGTCAGCCAGCTCGCGCCGATGTTGAAAGCCACGACCTTGGCATCCGGCCCGATTTCCTTTTGCCAGAGGCGCTGCGTTTCCGCTTCAGCTTCAGGCGGCAGCCACATCTCAAGGCCGCGGTCATCGATGGTCTTGACGCCGACGGCCTCTCTGAGCACATCGAGATGACAGAGCACCTGATGCTTGACCTTGTCCTGCGGCGTATCCGCCATGGCGCAGTTCGGCAGTACTTGGTCGAAGAACCGCTTGAAGCCCGGCTGAGAATAACCGACAATGCGTTTCCCGCCCGAAAAGGCCGCAATAGCCGAAGCCCGCTCATTGCGATGGAAATTGATCACGAGGTCGAAATGGCGCCGGCGTATCTTGTGGATGAAGCGCAGGAGGGCCAGCAGGCCCTTGTCCCTGCCGTGTTTGTCGATGAGGATGCATTCGTCGATATTCTGGTTGCAGCGCACGAGATCGCCGAGCGGCTTATCCGTGAGCAGTGCGATATGCGCCTGCGGGTAATTCGTCCGGAGAGTCCGGAGCGCCGGCGTCACCAGCATGAGGTCACCAATGTGCATCGTATTGATGACCAGGATATTCTGATACATGAAAAGCCCTTTCTTCTTCCTGACGATTGATCACTTGGCTGCAGTTGCGGATGATTTCTTCGTGCCGTTCCGCAGGATTGGCAGCAGCTTCTCTTCCACCTGTGCCGGCGTGATGATGTCGAGGCAGTCATGACCGAGCGGGCACGCGCGCTTCATGCATTCCTTGCAGCTGCGATCGGCGACGAGGAGATTGTCCATCTGCCCGTAGGGGCCGGTTCGCCTCGGCAGCGTCGGGCCCATCATCATGATGGTCGGCGCCTTGAGCCCGACGGCGAGATGCGTTGGGCCCGTATCGCCGCCCACGACGGCAGCAGCCTGCTGGAACAGATAGGCGAGCTGCTTGAAATTCAGACTGCCCACGAGATTGATGGGCGGAATCTCCATCTGCGCGGCAATCGCGGCAGCCTTCTGCGATTCCACAGGGCCGCTGCCCACGAGCACGGGGATGATCTTCTGCTCATAAAGCCAGTCGCCGAGTGCGGCAAAGTGCTTGTCCGGCCAGCATTTTGTCGGCCAGCTGGCACCGACGACGAGCACGACGCAGGGATTCTTCATATCGGCGCCGGCCTGCGCAACGATGCGGCGCGTGAGGTCCTGTTCCTTCGCCGGCACGGAAAGCGGCAGCCGGACATCCTGCACATTGCAGCCGATGGCACGGGCCGTATCGAGATAGCGCTCAATGACATGGTCGTGGACGTGTGCGCCTCGAACAGGCTGCGAGATGAGCTGGCTGCCCTCGCGCATATTCCACATGCCGAATTTCTGTTTTTTTGGTGCCTTGGCCAGGTAAGCGATGGCAGCCGATTTAAAGAGGCCCTGCAGATCGAGGACGACATCGTACGTGCGCTCCTGGATTTTCTTCCGGAAGGGGCCGATATGGCTGAGGAAGCCGCCCAGTGAACGAAATTCCTTCTTATGGAAGACGATGATCTCATCGACGCAGTCAGCCATCGCCACAATGTCATAGGCCGGCGGCTCCACGACCCAGGTCAGATGTGCCTTAGGATACGTTTCCTTGATGGCATGGCTGACGGGCAGGGCATGGATGACATCGCCGATGGAGCTGAGTTTGACAATCAGGATATTCTTCATGATGCTCTTAACTCTCCGCCTGAATCTTCTTGATGATGTTCGTCGTGGAGCGGCCCTCCACCATGTTGACGAATTTGACTTCACCGCCGTAGCTCTGCACGATCTTGGCCTCAGGCAGAGTATCCAGCGTGTAGTCGCCGCCCTTGACGTAAACATCCGGCTTGACCTGTGCGATGATTGTCTCTGCCGTCTTCTCACCGAACAGGACGACGTAATCCACAGCCTTCAGCGCGCCGACCACCTCCGCACGGTCGAGCTCATGATTGATGGGACGCGTCGGCCCTTTGTTTTCCCGCACGGAAGCATCGGTGTTGAGTCCCAGCACGAGCACATCACCGAAGGAACGCGCTTTTTCCAGGTAACGGACATGGCCGGCGTGCAGGATGTCAAAGCATCCGTTGGTGAATACGATTTTCGTGCCCGCTTCCCGCAGGATGCGGCAAAATTCGGCAATATCTCTGCCATCGATCAGCATGTTTTCCTTCCTCTCTCTTATCCGTCACGGCAAGTGTCTTTCTTCTGAATGAGTGAATGGATGATTCCGTGTCAGCGTTGCAGGGCCTGCAGGAGTTCCTGCGAGGAAACGGTGCTCGTACCCAGCTTGCGCACGGCAATGCCGCTGGCGATGTTGCTGAGCTCTGCTGCTCTGGCCGGCTGCACGCCGGCTGCCAGGGCGAGGATGACGGTGGCCACGCAGGTATCACCGGCGCCGGAGACATCGAAGACCTCGCTCTTATCTGAAACGGGGATGTCGTGTACGGCTCCATCCTTCTCAATGAGGATCATGCCGAGTTCCCCGCGCGTCACGAGCACGCCGTCAGCCTCCAGATCCTGCAGGAGTTCACGCCCCGCGGCAATGATTTCCTCCGCGCCATGCAGCGAACGGCCGACGGCGGCCGCCAGCTCTGCATCATTCTGCTTGACGTAGCCGATATGGCGGAAGCGGCGAATGGCATAGCGTGAATCCACGATGCTCGGCAGATCGTGCTGCCGGCAGTACGTGATGAGTGCCTGCTGCAAGCCTTCCGTCACCGTACCGGCTCCATAGTCGCTAATGACCACGCCATCGATTTCCGGCAGGACTTTCTTCAGATAGCGCTCCATCTCCGCCTCGAGGACGGGGCTCATGGGCTCGCGGCTCTCCTTGTCAATCCGCACGATCTGCTGGCTGACCGTAGCGCGGCCGCCCGCGATGATGCGCGTCTTGGAAATCGTCGGCCGCGACGGATCGGTCAGCATGCCTTCCGTGTGCGCGCCATTCTGCTCGAGGATGTCCCTGAGCCCTTTGGCACCCTTATCCGCACCGACGAGGCCGGCCGCATAGACCGTGCCGCCTAACGTCGCGATATTGTTGACGACATTGGCTGCACCGCCCGCCACGATTTTCTCGCCGACCTGTTCCAGAACGAGTACCGGCGCTTCCCGGGAGATACGCGAGATGCGTCCGTCGAGGTAGATGTCCGCCACCATATCCCCGATGACCAGGATGCGTTTCCCCTGCAAAGCTGCGATCACGGAACTGAATTCCTGCTTCATGTATCTCTTCCTTTCTGCGTCATTTCTCTATTATCGGTATTCGCGGTCAGAATGGCAGGAAATGCCATTTGACCTTCCAGGTGTTGTCGCGGCCTTCATAATGCAGGATGAGCTGCGAGCAGTGCATATCGTGGAACCAGTAGTAATCGAGCTTGTCCCAGTCACTGCCCTCTACGTTATATTTTGCACCGAACGCAATGCGGTTCTTATCATCCAGGCGATAGCTGAAGCCTGTTTCAATCTTGCGGGAGAAACTGTCGTTATCAAAATCGAAAAGCGAATTCTGGGTGTTGTTCTTCTGATAACGATAAGCCGCATAGCCGGACCAGCGGTCATCAAAGTCTTTGATCAGTACGGCATCATAGTTAAAGCCGCGAACCGTCGAATCATCGTACGATTCCTTCGTGACCTCATAGCTGGAGCTCAGGTGCAGGCGCCAGCCGGCGAACGTAATGGCATCACGGCTGATGCCGAATGTATAGCGGTTGTGATTACTGCGAATGCCGTTCTGATACCAGCGGCCGTACTCGCCATTGATGCCGTAATGGAACGGCGTATGCCCGATGCGCCGGTTATGGCCCCAGAGCAGGGATGGTTCCTTTTTCAGCCAGTTATCATCGTTGTCATCGAAATAGCCGTAAACGACACGCGTGTAGACGGTACGGTTCGACCAGCCCATATTGACATCGTTGCGCCAGCTCTTTTTCGTCGTATACATGAGGTTGAGATTGGCATCCACATGCGGTGCGACCGGCGTATGGTAGCTCTGCTCGACCCAGACGCCATTCGTCTTGTCGTAGCCGACGCGCGGCAGCCAGTCCGTCGGGTTCTGGTCTTTCGTCAAATCCACCTCATATTTCGACTTCGTCATGATGACATTGCCCTTGAGCAGGAATTTGACATGGTGCATGACCATCTTGTCGTTGGGGTAGATTTCTATCTTCTGCGCGTAAAGGTTGTAGTCCGGATGCTGCGCACTGCACTTGGTCTTCGTGCCATCGTAGATGATGATCTTATCCGGATAGAACTCAAAGCGCTTGCCCGACATGTAGCTGTCCGCGACCTGGCCCTTGGCGCGCTCCATCGTGCCCGTGCGGTCCTTGTAGTTGTAATTCGTCTCGTAGCCGTCGAGCAGCACCTTCGTCTGGCCCGGCGTCAGCTGCATCATATGCCCCTTGCCGGGAATATGGATGCGCTGCGTGATGGTATTGCCATCGACATCCTCCCCCGTAAAGCGGTGATTATCAAGCTGCGTGATCTTGACCTTGCCCTTGGCCTCGAAATCGCCGGTCGCCTGATTCCAGGTCAGGTCGTCGCCCTCAAAAGCCACAGGAGCGGCCTTCGTCGGATCCACCGGATAGCGCAGGTGCTTGGCCATCTCCGCCGTATCCTTGAGGAGCTGCGTTTCTTCCGGCGTCACCTTCTGCTTGTCCCGGGCAGCACGATGTTCATTTTCCAGGTAGTCGAGGAGCCCGAGGCTCGTATCGGAATCGGACCGGTACGTCGCAGCGCTGACCGTGCCCGGCACGCACAGGGCTGCGACAATCAAGCCCGATAAAATCTTATTTGATACCTTCATCCAAAAAATCTCCATTCAAAAAAGACTGCTAACCTCTATAGTACATCATAGCCGCCCGCAGCGCAAATATCAGTGCTGCGCGAGTTCTTCATTCATGCTGCCCGTGCGGTACCCGCGAAGATCCAGCGAGGTGTACAAAAAGCCAATGCTCTTGAAAAAAGCCGCGGTTTCCTCCCGCAGATTGCGCGACAGCATGCGCGGGATATTCTCGGGCAAAAGTTCGATGCGCGCCATGTCGCCGTACGAGCGCACGCGCAGCTGCCGGAAGCCGCGTGCCATCAGGAATTCTTCGGCCTGATTGACGCGTTTGAGCCCGTCTGGCGTGAGCTCCATGCCATACGGGAAACGCGAAGCCAGGCAGGCAAACGACGGCTTGTCCCAGGTCGACAGCCCCAGCATATGAGAAAGGTCGCGGATATCCTGCTTATGGAGCCCGGCCTCATGCAGCGGGCTCACGATACCGAGCTCCCGCAGGGCACGGCGCCCCGGCCGGTAATCGCCGTCGTCATCGAGGTTCGAGCCGTCGACGACACAGGACAGGCCGTATTGCTGCGCCAGTTCCTTCATATGGGAAAACAGCGCATGCTTGCAGTAGTAGCAGCGGTCCGAGGGATTCTCTTTGACATGCGGCACTGTGAGGATGGGGAACGGCACACGGTGAAATTCGATGCCTTCCTTTTTCGTGAAGGCCGCAGCCTCTTCCACGTCGCGCTGCGGCACGAAATCGGACGCAGCCGTGAACGCCACGGCTTTTTCACCGAGCACATCATGTGCAACCTTGACGAGAAAGGTCGAGTCCACGCCGCTCGAGAACGCGACAGCCACGCTCCCGAGGCTGCGCAGGATATCCTGCAGCTTCTCATATTTCTCAGCCAGCTCCGGACGAATTGGTTCTTCCATGGATATTTCTCCTCAATAATATAAACAAACGCGATGATGATGAATCTCAGGCCTGCGGCTTGATCAGACCATTCTGATAGGCCAGCAGCAGATTGTAAAGATCCGTGATCTCATCCTGGATGGCACAGCCCTGGTCCGTATCACCGACCGTGTTGTGGCAGGACTGGAGCTCGAGGGTCTCCGACACCGACTCGATATCGTGATTGGCCCGCAGTGCCTCCCGGACATCGGCAATCTTCTGATGCTGCAGGAGCCGGAGGCCGCGGGAATTGGAAATCAGGGTGTAGCCGGAGATGCCTGTCTTGCTGTGATAGGCCCGGCAGAAGCCGCCATCGATGATGATGGCCCGGCCGCCTGCCTTCACGGGGCTCTCCCCCTTCTTGACCTTGACCGGCACATGACCGTTGATGATGTGCCCGCGCTGCGGGTCCAGGCCGAATTCCTGCAGGACATGCTCACAGCATTCCACGGTATCGATATAGCGGAAATACGGGTCGGACGGCTCCTTCCAGGTGCTTTCATCGGGAATCAGAGCCCGCTCAAACGTCTTGAATTCGCGGCCCGAGAGCGGCGACAGGCGCCCGCACCAGAGAAAGTACATGAAGTCGAGGGCTTCTTGCCCGCCGTGCAGCCAGGCCGAGCGCGCCATCTGCTCGCAGAAATCGAACCAGCTGCGCCCGCGGTATTCCCTGCCCGCATACACGATGGTGCGGAAGCTGCCGTCTTCGTTGAGCGGCACGCAGCCATGGAAGAGCAGATTGCCATTGCAGCGCAGGTACATATTGCCCTTCTGATAGAGGTAATCCACATGACGGTGCAGTACCGTGCTCTCAAGGAAGTACGAGCGCAAATCGGCGATGATGGCCTGCTCGGCCTCCGTAAGCGCATAGACATCGGTCGTCGCGTTCGAGGTGTCAATCGTCGGGAAATACGCGCTTTCAAGCTCATACCGTTTCCCGTCGCCGAGCTCCGCATACGAAGAACGAAAATCGATCCGGTCGAGCAGGCGGCGGCTCTGCATCTGGAAATCCGGGCAGCGGGCGATGAGCTGGCCTTCCAGCTTGAACATCATCATCGTGATGGCCCGTTCTGCCGCCTTGAGCGGTGCCTCATCGGGGTAAATGCGCGCGGCAAATGTCGTGAGCGGCCGCAGGCTGATGCCGTAGCCGCGTTCGAGTACATCGGTATTGTGATAGCGCAGGGAATTGCGCACAACCGTCGCAATGCACGCTTCGCTGCCGAGCGCCGCGCCCATCCAGAGCACATCGTGATTGCCCCACTGGATGTCGACCGCGGGGTGCTGCATCAAAAGATTGAGGATGGCATCGGGCCGGTTGCCGCGGTCGAAGAAATCGCCGACGATATGCAGCCGGTCGACGGCCAGCCGCTTGATGAGCACCGTGAACGCCTCGATGAATTCCGCGCCGCTGTCAATCTGGACGATGGTGTTGAACAGTTTCTTGAGATAAATGAACTGCGCCTGATCGGCCTCCGGCCGCGTATTCATGAGCTCGACGATGACCGAGGCATACCGCTGCGGGATGAAGCCGCTGACCTTTGAAACCGGATATTTATAACTCATGAGCTTGGCGAGTTCCAGCAGCCGCGCGAGATTCTCCCGGTACCAGGCCGGCGTCGCCCGCCGCGACTCGCGCATCTGCTCTATCTTTTCCTGCGGATAATAAATGAGCGTGCAGAACTCCGCTTTCTGCTCCTCCGTCAGCCGTACGCCGAAGACGTAATCGACCTTTTCACGGATAACGCCAGAGCAGTTGTTGAGGATATGGAAGAATGACGCGTATTCGCCGTGCAGGTCGCTCATGAAATGCTCGATGCCCTTGGGCAGCGAGAGGTAAGACTGCAAATAGATGAGTTTCTCGTAAACGGCTTCCTTCGTGGGATATTTCTCTGCCATCAGGCGCAGGATCTTGCTGACTTTCTTGCCGGTGTTGGGATCGTTCAGATACATCATGCTGCATCGCTCCATTCGCTAGAAACAGTTTCTACCCTATCTTATGCCACTTCTATTTGATTCCATCCAAGTCTTCCACCCGGATTTCAGGCCATGTACGTGCGCAGTCCGTAGCAGAGCAGCACGGCCGCAATCGTGAATAGGTATTCCGCTACGGATCCCACCTGGAAAAGCCGGATGCCAATCTTTTGATACGGGGTCAAAAACGGCACCTTGCCGCAGACCGCATCCTCTGCGATATGCAGCAGGGCGCCGACGCAAAGGAAGATACCGATGCGTGAAAGATCCGTCATGGGAAGATTCGCCAGTGGCTGCGTCTCCCAGTGCAGGATCAGCCCGATGATGCCGAGATACAGGATGGGCCAGTGCGACCAGCCGCGGTGGCGGCTGCGCCAGCGCCAATAATTGCCGGAGCGCGGATTACCCTCCACCTTGTCCGGCAGGATAGCCCCCGCCATGCTGTAAATCGTCAGCAGCATATCATCTGTCGCGGCATAGACGATCACGCCCGTCAGCACCTGGTGATTGACCCATTTCATAAAAAAACGAAACCCCTTCCTTCTCATTTTCTTCTTTATCCAATCTTATCACAATCCTTGCACAAAATCGACGAAATTTATCGTCCGGACTGCGTGCCACAAGCCTTTTCCCAGTCCCCTTGGACGCGGGCAGGACAGTATAGTATAATGAATTGGTAATAACAGCACGCAGTACAAACGAAATGGAAGGACTAGAATGGACGACTATACTTGGAAAAAAACGATACGCAGGCGGCGCATCCATCGGAACCGGCAAGTCTTCGGGCTCGTCGTGCTCCTGATCATTGCCGCCATCGCGGGCACAGCCTGGTATTTTTACAACCAGCGCCACTCGCCTTCATACGCCCTAAAGGAAATCCAGACCTCCATCGAGAAGCACGACGCCGATACATTCCGTCATTACGTCAATCTCGACCTCCTGACCTCGCGCGCCTACGACGACCTCACGGCCGATCTCTTTTCCTACGACGCGACGCTGACCGCGGCCACCAAGGCTTCCTATGAGAAATTCTACATCATGGTGAAGCCGCAGCTCACGAGCGGTACAGAAGATACTATCATGCGCCGCGTGGCAGACGGCAGCTGGACAATGCCCGAAGGGACCGATATTCTCAAGGGACGCCAGCTCGGCATTGACTACGAGCGTTTCCTCGAACGCACGCAGATGCGTCATACCTCCTTTGTTCAGTTCGGCAAGGTCGAACGCGACGGCACGACAGCCACGGCGAAGATGACCATAAGGGACGAGGACACCCAGACGGAGTTCACGCTGGAGCTCGCGATGGAGCAGGCGGCCGATGGCCATTGGCAGGTCACCTACATCAAGAATTACCGCGCCTACCTCGATGCCGTCACTCCGCTGCACAATAACGACATCGCCCAGTACATCGACAGCACGAAGGATATCGTCGCGGCCTATAACGAAAAATTCGAAGCATACAAGCAGCGCTTCACGGCACTTGCGAGCGCCGGCCCCGGCAATTTCACACCGGCCCAGAAACAGAGTCTCACGGCCCTTTTGCAGCAGGAAGTCATCCCGGCCCTGCAGGAGCGCCAGCAGAAGCTCGACGCCATCGACGTCCCCTCAGGAGCCCGCTACCTCGCTTCGCAGCGCCAGCAGGCCACCGCGATCACGATTGAAGCCTGGCAGCACTTCCTGCAGGGCATCTCCGATGACAACCCCGACGAGTTTGCCAAGGCCGAAAGCCTGCACAAGGAGGCCCTGGCCACCGACCTGCGCGTCGATGACATCATCCGCCATACGGCCGTAAGCCGCAACATCCCGAATCTGCCATAACCTGTATTAAAAAAACTCCGCTCAATCCGGGCGGAGTTTTTTCGTTGATGGTATCAGTCGCTGTCCTTATGGATCTTGTACATGGCCACATACATGGTCGGCAGCACGAGCAGAGTCAGCACGGTCGCGACGAGCAGGCCGCTGGCGATGGCGACGGCCATCGGGCCCCAGAAAGTGCTGGCCATCAGCGGCATCATGCCGAGGATAGCGGCCGCAGCCGTCAGCATGATAGGCCGGAAGCGCAGGACGGCCGAGTCGACGACGGCATCCCAGGGCGATTCGCCGTCGGCCAGATGTTTCTGAATCTGGTCGATGAGGATGACGGAGTTGCGGATGATCATGCCCGACAGTGCCAGGACGCCGAGGATGGCGACGAAGCCCATGGCTTTGTCGAGCAGCAGCATGCCCGCCGTCACGCCGATGATGCCAAGCGGTGCCGTCAGGAGGGTCAGCACCATGTCCCTGGCATTCCTGAGCTGGAACATCAAAAGCGTCATGATGAGGAAGATCATGACCGGGATGGGCTTGACGAGGTACTTCATCGAGTTGTTGCTGTCCTCAAGGGAACCAGCCTCCTCGATGGAGCAGCCGAGCGGCAGATCCTGACGCAGCGTTTCCGTGGCGTCGTACGCCTTCTTTGTCGCGTCGTTGGCCGTGCCCTCATGGACATCGGCGTAAACCGTCACAGTCGGCATGAGGTTGCGTCGCTTGATGAGCCCTTCCTCCGCATCGTAGGAAATCTTGGCGATCTGCCCGAGCGGCACATAGCCGGCCTGGCCGAGATAGACGGGCAGGTCCTTGAGTTCGGCGAGGTTGCTGCGGTCGACGGCCGCGAGGCGCAGGTCGATGTCGATCGTGCGGTCGCCCGTGTAGAACTCAGCAGCCTTGGCTCCCGTGACCTCCGTGTAGATGGTCTTGGCGACAACCTCAGACGAGATGCCCAGCGAGCGCAGCTTGTCCTGATCGAGTTCCAGGTGCAGGACCTTGCTCTTCTCGCCCCAGTCCATGCCGATGTTGTAGTTGTTCGGGTCCTTGGCCACGATGTCCGCGACATCCGCCGCGATCTCCTTGGCCTGCTCCACGGTGTAGCCCGTGGCCCGCAGCATCAGCGGATGGTCGGCCGGTGGCCCCGTCTGGATGTACTGGATATTGCCGCGCACATCCGAGAACTCATTCTGCAGAGCATTCTCGAGCTCCTGTTTGAGCGCTTCACGCGCCTCGGTATCCTTGGCCACGATGACGAACTGCGAACAGTTGTCGGCCGAGGCCTTCGGATCAACGGTCAGCACGAAGCGTGGCGCATACTGGCCGACGTAATACGAGTAATTTTCCAGCTTATCGCTGTGCTCCTGCAGGAACGCCGACATGCGGTCGCAGACTTCCTGCGAAGCCGCCATTGAAGAGCCATTCGGCAGCTGCAGCTCCACGAGGATTTCCGGGCGCAGCGACGGCGGGAAGAATTCCTGCTTGATGAATTTCATCATGAACACGGAAACGGCAAAGACGCAGGCCGTCGTGACGAGCACGAGCTTGCGGTGCGTCATGAACCAAGTGAGGATCTCGCGGAACCAGGTATAGAACCGGCTCTGATACGGATCGATCCTGCCTTCCGCATCCTTCTTGACGTCCACGCGAATCAGATAGTAGCCGTAAAGCGGCGCCACCATGACCGATACGATCCAGGAGAGCAGCAGAGCCGTCCCGATGACGGGGAAGAGCGCACTGCAGAACTCACTCGCCATGCCGTCGGCAAAGGCCACGGGGATGAAGCCGCAGCATGTGATGAGCGTGCCGGTCAGCATCGGCTTGGCCGTCGCCCGAAAGGCGTAGCAGGCCGCATCGAAGCGGTTGAGTCCCATCTCAAGCTTGACGCTCATCATCTCGACGGCGATGATCGCATCGTCGACCAGGAGGCCCAGCGCGATGATCAGGGAGCCCAGCGAAACCTTATGGAGATCAATGCCCGCAGCATACATGACGACGAAGACGCCGCAGAGCACGAGCGGGATGCAGCCAGCCACGACGAGGCCCGTGCGGAAGCCGAGGGACAGGAAGCTCACGGCCAGCACGATGACGATGGCCTCAACCAGCGTCTTGACGAAATCGTGGATGGATTCATCGACGACGCTCGGCTGATCCGATACCTGGTGGATCTCAAGGCCGACCGGCAGATCTTGCTGGATTGTGCCGATCAGGGATTTGAGGTCCTGTCCGAGCTTCAGGATGTTGCCGCCGTTTTCCATCGAAACGGCGATGCCGATGGCCGGTTCACCGTTGTAGAACATCTTCGGCTCCGCCGGCTCCTCGTAGCGCCGCTCCACCTTGGCGATATCGCCGAGCCGCAGGATCTTGCCGCCTGCATTCACGGGCATCTGGCGGATGGCCTCGACATCATCGAACTGCCCCGTCACACGGATGTAGACATTGTCGGTATCCGTCTCGATCTCACCAGCCGGCGTCATGGCATTCTGCGAGGAAAGCGCATCGGCGATGACCTGCGGACTGATGCCGAGCTCCGCGAGCTTCGCGCGGTCCATCTCCACGTAGACCTTCTCTTCCTGCACGCCGATGAGCTCGACTTTCTGGACGCTGTCGACATTGAGGAGCAGCCGCCGCGTCTTTTCCGCCTGCTGGCGCATCTCTTCATACGAATACCCGTCGCCGGTCACGGCGTAGATGGAGCCATAGACATCGTCGAAACGGTCATTGTAATACGGGCCGTAGACGCCTTCCGGCAGATCTTTCTTGATGTCCTCACAGAGATTGCGCACATCCTTCCAGGTATCCCGGATCTTGGCCTTCGGCAGCGTCTCATCGAGGGAAATGTAGATGACGGTCTGCCCGTCGCGCGTCTCGCTCTTGATGTAGTCGAGGCCCTGCGTATCCTGCAGGCGCTTCTCGAGCTTATCCGTGACCTGGTCCTGCATTTCCTGGGCTGTCGCGCCCGGCCAGACCGCCGAGATGACCATCTGACGGATCGTGAACTGCGGGTCCTCCATGCGGCCGAGCTCATTGTAGGCAAAGATGCCGCCAATGGCCGTCACGATGATGAAATACCAGACGAGAACCTTGTTCTTCAGAGAGACTTCTGTCAGATTTCTCATTGTCCCGCCTCCGTCCGCACGGCCTGGCCCTCACGCAGCTTGTGCACGCCGGCCGTGACCACGAGGTCTGTCGGCTGCAGGCCGTGGACGAGCACGGTGTTATCGCCAAAATCCTCGACCTCGACGGATTTGAGCTCGACCGTGTCGTCATCCGTGACGACCCAGACCTGCGGCGTATCGCCCGTCTGGTAGATGGCGGAAAGCGGCAGCACGGCCCCCGGTGCCGGCGCACCGGCATATCCGCCAGGGTCACGCTTGCCGTCATGCCGAGCTGCATGCCTTCGGGCGGCTGCGGCACGGAGACGCGCACCTTGTATGTGCGGGAAGCACTGTCCGCCATCGGCGAGATTTCGCGGATCACGCCGTCGGCCGTCGTGGAGAGCGCCCAGAAGGAAACCGTGGCCGGCATGCCTGTCTGGATGCCCTGGATGCGGTTTTCCGGCACGTTGATCTCAATCTCGAGCTCGCTGGTCTGCACGAGCGTCATGACAGTCTGTCCGGCGGCGACCACCTGGCCTTCCTCCGCCGCAACCTGGGAGATGACGCCATCCGCGCCGGCCGTCAGATTCGTATAGCCCACGGCGTTATGTCCCTGGGCAGCGGCCGCGAGAGCCTGCTGATATGTGGCAAACGCCGCATCGTAATTGGCCTGATACTGGTCGAGCACGGACGCCGCGACGGCGTCTTCCTGATAGAGTTCGCTGTAGCGGGCTAAATTGCGCTGAGCCAGGTCGAGCTGCGCGCGGGCCTGCGATACCTGCGCATCGCCCTCATTGGCCTTCTGTACAACATCCTTGGCATTGATGACCATGAGCACATCACCGGCACTGACCCGGCTGCCCGCCTGGACATTGCGCGCGAGAATCTGCCCGCCGACCTGGAAGGAAAGGTTTGTCTCATAGCGGCCGCGCACGGTACCTGAGTACGTGTCCTGATTGTTTTCCGTGCCGCTGCCGGCCTGCTGGGTCTTGACGAGCGGCGCCTTATCCGCCTGCTTGGCATCTTTGCCGCAGCCCGTCAGCAGTGCACAGGCCATGGCCAGCAGGAGCAGCAGGACGATTCCCTTATTTTTCCCCAACATGTTTCCCTCCAATCGGATGGTCAGCCGGTATATCCTTGGCCAGCTGCGGGATATCCGCGCTGCAGGCCCGCGCCACGAGACGGTCGAGCCCGCGCACGATCGTATCGACTTCCGCAGGGTCCATGCCCTCCACGAGGTAATCGACCCAACGCTGGATAATATTGCGCAGGTATGTGTGCTGCTCACGGCCATACTCCGTCAGATAGACGTGCTTGGCCCGCTTGTCATTCGGGTCCTGTTCGCGGTAGATGAGGCCCTTCTGCTGCAGCATGTTCATCGTGCGCGTCACGACGGCCTTGTCGAGATATAGCATCGCCGCCAGCTCATCCTGGCGCGCGCCCTCATGATCGAAGATCCGCAGCAGCATGACGTTCTCAGAATACGTCAGTTTCAGTTTGGCACTGGCCTCAACGACAAAAATCTGAGAACGCCGGTGCAGCACCGAGAACCAGCGCCCGATATTGATATACTCATCCATGATAATTCCTCCCCTCAAAAGCATGCATCCGCCTATCCCCTGGCAGATTTTCATTGCTTCCTCTTTGATTAAGTTGATTCAATCAATTATCATACATGCCCATTGTAGCATATTGGAACACCATGTTCAACAGAAATACGGTATACATAAAGAAATGTCATGTATTTTGCGACGCTTAACGTGTATAATGGAAACACTAGCATCGAAACAAGAAAGGGGACCTTTCATGCCTTACCCAAGAGTCGGACACATCAATTTCCTGAATGTACTGCCGCTTTCCTGGAGCTACGCACACGGCGCGGACCGGGAACTTGCGATCACGCGTGGCGTGCCCGCCGTGCTCAATAACGACATCATCAATCACCGCCTCGATGTCAGCAATGTCTCGTCCATCGTCTACGCTCGTCAGAGCGAGGAGCTCGTCGTACTGCCGGATGTCTGCGTCTCGACGGATGGCGACGTCGAAAGCATCCTTCTGGTTTCACGCAAGCCGATTGAAGAACTCCAGGATGACAAGCTCATCCTCACGGCAAAATCCGCCACGTCGCACTGTCTGCTCAAGATCATCCTGCGCCTCGGATACGGTGCCATCCCCAATTATTATGTGCGCCACATCACCCCTGAGGACCCGATTCCCGAGGACGCGACGGGCTCGCTGCTCATCGGCGACGATGCGCTCTGGCTCTACTACCACCGGCAGCCTGGCTATTACTACTACGACCTGGGCCGTGAGTGGAAGAAGCTCACGGGCAAGAAAATGGTCTATGCGCTCTGGGTGGCCAGCAGGAAATTCGCCGAAGAATCCCCTGAACTCCTCCAGCTCGTTTACGACCGCATCCACCATGCCTTCGCCACGGGCCTGACCCATAAAAAAGAGGCCATCGAAGCCGTGCTGCCGCATAAGCCGTTTACCTACGAACAGCTCGACCATTATCTCGGTCCCACGATCCGCTGGGAACTGACCGACGAGTATCTCGACGGGCTCAGGACCTTCTACCGGCTCGCACATGAGATGAATCTCATCGACCACGTGCCGGAGATTCGCCTGGCACATGTACGCCGCTGATGCCAGCCGCCTCGGCCGGCAAAACAAAAAGGGTGAACTCACTTGCCAATCGTGAGCTCACCCATTTTTTTACGCCTCTGTTTTCGCATGCAGCAGCTTGGCCTTGACGATGCGGCGCACCGATTCATTGATGCGGTCTTCCGAAATCGTGCCGTCCTTCACGGCATCCAGCAGGCCGAGGTAAACGTCCGTCTCATGCTCGTACTCGTGGCAGACCATGACGACGTCGGCACCGGCCGTCACGGCACGCACGCCGAGCTCACGGAAGCTGTAATGCTTCGCGAGCGCTCCCATCTCCGTATCATCCGTAATGATGAGGCCACGGTAGCCGAGCTCGCCGCGCAGAAGATCCGTCTGAATGGCCTTCGAAAGGCTGGCCGGGTTCTCGGCATCGTAGGCCGGATAGCGCAGATGCGAGACGAGGATGAAATAATCCTCGGGCTGGCGTTCATCGATGATGGCCTTGAACGGCAGGAGGTCACGCTTCTCGAGCTCCTCCTTCGAAGCCGCGATCGTAGAGATGTCCTGATGCGAGTCCACCGTGCCGCGGCCGATGCCCGGAAAATGCTTGAGGGCATACATCACGCGGTTCTTCTCATAGCCCTGGGACGCCGCCTGCACGAACTTGGTCGTCTGCTCGCCGTCAGGACCGAAGGAGCGTGCATCGCTATCGACATCGGCCACCGGCGCGAAATTGACGTTGAAACCCAGCTTCTTGAGTGCCACGGCCGTCTTGTCTGCCGAATCCTCTGCCTTCGTCACTTCGCCGGTCTGGCCGATTTCCCGCTGCGACGGCGGCGGCGTCAGGAAGCTCTTGCCTCGCACCACGTCACCGCCCTCCTCATCGACGCCGATGAAGAGCGGCACCTTCTGCTCGGCCTGCGCTTGCAGATCGGCGATGAGCTTCTTCGTCTGCTCAGCCGACTCCATATTGCGGTCAAACAGGATGATGCCGCCCATATGGTATTGATGCAGCATGTAGAGGCTGTCATCATTGACTTCCGTGCCCTTGACGCCAATCATGACCATCTGCCCGACTTTCTCCGTCATCGACATCGAAGCGACGATGTCATCGACCTGTTCATCGAGCGTCTTTTCCTCCGCGGCCTGTCCCTGCTCCCCGGCAGAATTGCCGCAGCCCGCCAGCATCACCGTCATCATCGCGATGGCAGCCAGCAGTGTTCCCCAGCGTTTCTTGCGATTGCGCATCCTTTTGTCCATCCTCTCTTTGCTAGTCGTATTCTTCTGCTTTACCGGCTGCTGCTCAGCGCATGCACCTCAGTTCTGTTCCGAGGCACCTGCCAGTGCATCGCCGACAAAACGGAAGGACGCCGTCATGAGCAGCAGGGACGACATCACCGTTTCCTCCACCGACGGAACCTCCAGGCCACCCATCGCTTCACTCAGCGCCTTCAGCTGCAGCGGGTTTTGATCCATCAGTGGGTAGATGCTGCCGATGTAAATCATGATCGTGATGCAGAAATGGCAAAAGGCTTCATCTTTCTCCTCCGGGCATTGTCCGCGCAGGATATCACAGAACGTGGGAAAAGCCTCGTACATGATGCGCTTGAATTCCAGGATGTTCTCATAACGCGAATTCTGCTCCAGCGTAATATGCAGGGAAAACAGCAGCAGCATCTTCTTGTGCGTCAGCACATGCGTCGTCAGCCGCTGGCAGAATTCGTGCTGCGTGATGTATTTATCCTTCGGGAACATGTGCCTGACATAGTCGTAGAATTTCTCGACATGTATGCCGAGCAAATCGAGCAGGACTTCTTCCCGCGACCGGTAATACGTATAAATGGTCTGGCGCGTAAAGGAAATCCTCTTGGCTATCGTCGAGAACGTCACCATCTCCAGTCCGCCCTCCACGAAGAGGTCCCAGGCAGCATCGAGGATCTCCTGCCGCCGTTCTTGAATCTGTTCCGCTTTGCGTGCACGTTGAAATGACATAAAATTCCCTCTTTACTAACATAAAATTACGTCTATCATTATAGTATAGAACGTCCTCTTGAACAAGGTTTCCTGCCATGCATCGACGTGGCATTCTGTTCAAATAGCAGACGTTTCGCAAACTAATAGTTGACATTTAGCAAATTACATATTACTATAACATTAACAGCGTGATACAGGTTAAAAATCACCCATCACTAAATTGCCAGTAAGAGGCAAAACTCGTGAACACATCTTCTTTTCTTTCCCTCATGTCGTTCACGAGGCGCTTCTTCTCTCATAACCATTCTTACTATTTTCTATGCATTTGCTCCTGGATTTTTCCAGGAGCTCTTTTTTTGTCTGGCCATCCAATATAGACAGGATTATTAAAAATTCAATACAATCTATAATACAAATCTAATCGTTTAATAATGGACACTTTGCAAACTATGGATTAAGATAAGCTTAGTAGGATGTTCAAAAGAAGACCAAGGAAACATGGACACTTGTGAATGCTTTTGAATCTCCTGCAAAACTAACCGTTTTATCTTTATTTTAGGAGGAGATTCTCATGAAAAAGACTCTCGTATCTGCTTTGACGACGGCTCTCGTCGTCGGCGCTGCTTCCACGACGTTTGCAGCTGCCAACCCGTTCTCCGATGTACCGGCTGATCACTGGGCATATGATGCTGTATCCCAGCTCGCAGCTGACGGCGTCATCGAAGGCTATGGCGACACGACGTTCCGTGGCAATCAGAACATCACGCGTTATGAAATGGCTCAGATGATCGCCAAGGCTATGGCCAAGAGCGATGTCTCCGCTGCTGATAAGGCCCTCATCGACAAACTCGCTGCTGAGTTCTCCGATGAGCTCAACAACCTCGGCGTCCGCGTCAGCAACCTCGAGCGCAATGCCGACATGGTAAAATGGAACGGCCAGGCACGTTACACGTACCGCAGCCTCCGCGCTGAGGATGCAAACAAAGACGGCCACAAGAACCGCACGAACTCCGATAAGCTGCTGTTCCGTCTCGAGCCGTCCGCTGAAGTCAACAGCAATTGGCATGTAAATGCCCGTCTCGATGCCACGACGGAGATGTCCGACGATAAAGGCTCGGGCACTAACCATGATGAAGAGCAGGTTAAACTGCAGCGTATCTACGCACAGGGCAACTACGGCAACTTCCAGACGCAGCTCGGTAAGTTCGGTCTCTACACGCCGGAGCAGGGCCTCGTCTTCGATGATGAGCTCTCCGGTGCCAACGTATCGTTCGGCAAAGATCTCAAGGCTACGCTCTATGCTGGCCGCATCGACGTCAGCGATGACAAGGGCCTCTACAACGGCCTGGATAAGGATGATGCTGCCAACATGCAGGGCATCACGCTGCAGTATGCATCCCCGGCCAGCAAGTGGACCGGCGGTGCCGCTTACTATCATCTGAATTCTGACGCATTCAAGAAGGTATATGAGGAAGGCGCTAAAGCAGTTGGACTGAACGGCAAAGATCCGTATACGAACAGCAACGACGAGGATAACGCCAACATCTGGTCTGCAAACCTCGGCTACAACTTCGATGGCACGAGCCGCCTGTTCGCCGCTTATGCCAACAACACCACGGCTGACAACCTCGACAAGTCCTGGCAGGTTCTCTACAACTACAAGGGTGCTCAGGCTGAGAACAAGGGCACGTGGGGTGCTTATGCCGCTTACCGTTACCTCGGTACCTACACCTCCATCTTCGGCACGGAAGATGCTCAGGTAGTCGGCGCTAAGGGCTGGGAAGTCGGTGCCAACTACGCTCCGTTCCGCAACGTAGTCGCTACGGCCAAGTACTTCAACGGCAAAGGCATTGATTCCGACCGCGATGTAGATACGCTCTGGGGTCGTGTCCAGTTCTTCTTCTGATTTGACAAATATCTGATCAGACATACAAAGTCCCCCGGACATCGGATGGAAACTCCGATGTCCGGGGGACTTTTTTATTTCGATGAATCGCTTATTTAAAGAACATCGCGTAATAGCCCGCCACGAAGATGTAGAGCACAATGAGTGGCAGGATCCAGGTCACGTAGAAGCGGATCCATTTCGGGAACTTCATGCCGTAGCCCGTATCGGCTTCCTTGATGAAGTTATCCCAGCCCCAGCCGTAACGGCTCGTGCAGAACGCCAGATAGACGAGACTGCCGAGCGGCAGCAGGTTGTTGCTGACGAGGAAGTCCTCGAGGCTCAGTACGTTGGATCCCGGCCCGAACGGCGTGAAGCCGCTCCAGAGGTTGAAGCCCAGCACGCAGGGCAGCGAGAGCAGGATAATGACGAGGATGCCCCAGCGGATGATGACCTTGCGGTCCTTGCGCAGAAGCTCCAGGAAGCAGCAGATGAGGTTCTCAAAGACGGCAATGACCGTGGACATGGACGCGAACGCCATGAACAGGAAGAACAGCGCGCCCCAGAGATGACCGAAGGCCATATGGTTGAAGACGTTCGGCAGGGTCACGAACAGGAGGTTCGGGCCGCTGCCGGGGTTGACGCCATAGCTGAAGCAGGCCGGGAAGATGATGAGACCGGCCATGATGGCGACAAACGTGTCGAGGATGATGACCCAGACGGCCTCGCCCGTCAGGCGCTTCGATTTGCCGATGTAGCTGCCGAAGATGGCCAGGGCGCCGATGCCGAGACTCAGCGTGAAGAACGCCTGCCCCATGGCCGCAAAGACGACTTCCTGTACGCCGTATTCCACGACCTTGTTGAAATCCGGATACAAATAATACTTGAGGCCGATCTCGCTGTTCGGCAGCATGATGGAATTGATGACGAGCACGGCCATCAGCAGGAACAGGCAGAGCATCATCCACTTCGTGATGCGCTCGACGCCGGCCTCGACACCGAGATAGCAGACGCCGCCGCAGAGCAGCACGACGAGGATCATGCAGCCGGCCATCGTGACGGGATCGGCCAGAAGGCCGCTGAAGACGGCACCGACACCGTCAGCGTCGAGCCCGTCAAAGGCCCCCGTCGCCATCTTGTAAAGATAGTAGAACATCCAGCCGGAAACCGTCGTGTAGAACATCATGAGCAGCAGATTGCCCGCGATGGCCCCGTACTTGTACCAGTGCCATTTCGTCCCCTTCGGTTCCAGCACGTCGAAGGACATCGCGGCACTGCGCACGCTCGCGCGGCCGACGGCAAACTCCGCGACCATGATGGGCAGGCCGAGGATGGCCAGGAATACCAGATAAATCAAAACGAATGATGCGCCGCCATAAAGTCCCGTGATATAGGGGAAGCGCCAGACATTACCGAGTCCGATGGCACAGCCGGCCGATACCAGGATAAAGCCGAGCCGTGTCGAGAAACTCCCGCGTGATTCCAAATTTCTCCCTCCATTTATAAGAAATACTTTTTTCTACTGCCGGCCACCCTTACAACGATACAAAGTGACCAGTGTATACCTATTCATCTTACTCTACCAGATGATTTTTGTCCAGTCAGCAAAGCCCCGTGGATGCTCTTCAGACACGAAAAGGGCCGCGGGCGCCAAGCCGTATGACTTGGTGCCGCAGCCCTTATGGTCTGTCAGATTATGGACAAGGCCACAGATCAAAGTACCTTCTGCAGGTAAGCCTTGATCTCGTCGCCATCCTCCATGGCCATGACTTCGCCAAGGATTTCCTTGGCCTTGACGGAGCTGATGGAGCGGATCTTCTCCTTGACGCGCGGGATGGACGGTGCGCTCATCGAAAGCTCGCTGATGCCCATAGCCATGAGCAGGACAGCTGCATTCGGGTCCGAAGCCATCTCGCCGCACATGCCAGCCCAGATGCCGTTCTCGCGAGCGCTCGTGATCGTGCGCTGAACGAGGCGCAGCACAGCCGGGTTGAAGTGGTTGTAGAGATAGGAGATGTTCGCGTTGCCGCGGTCAACGGCCAGCGTGTACTGGACGAGGTCGTTCGTGCCGATGGAGAAGAAGTCGACGTACTTGGCGAGGACCGGCGTCATGATGGCAGCAGCCGGCGTCTCGACCATGATGCCCACCTGGACATCATCGGAGTATACCTTGCCCTCGTGCGTCAGCTCGAGTTTGGCTTCCTCGATGAATTCCTTGACCTTTTTGAACTCCGCCACGTTGATGATCATCGGAACCATGATGGCAGCCTTGCCGTAAACACCGGCGCGCAGGATGGCCTTGAGCTGCGGCAGGAAGAGGTCGCGGCGCTGCAGGCTGATGCGGACAGCACGGTAGCCGAGGAACGGGTTCTCCTCCGTCGGGATGTTGAGGTACGGCAGCGGTTTGTCACCGCCGATATCCATCGTGCGGATGACGCAGAGCTTGCCCTGGCATTTCTCAACAGCTTCCTTGTAAGCCTTGAACTGGTCTTCCTCCGTCGGGATTTCCTGACGGCCCATGAAGACGAACTCCGAACGGAACAGGCCGACGCCCTCTGCACCGTAGTTCAGAGCATTGTCGACGTCCATGTGCGTGCCGATGTTGGCCATGAGGTCAATCTTGACGCCATCCGTCGTGACTGCCGGCAGATCCTTGAGGGCTGCATAATGAGCAGCGAGCTCCTTCTGCTTGATGATCTTCTCATCGTAGCTCGAGATTTCCTCAGCCGTCGGATTGATGATGATGACGCCGCGCTCACCATCCATGATAACATGATCGCCATCTGCAATCTTGTCGATGCGGTCCTCTTTGTTGAGGCCGACGATTGTCGGGATGGCACGGGCCTTGGCGATGATGACGGCGTGTGCCGTCGTGCTGCCGGAGCCCAGGAGTACGCCGGCGATTTTTTCCGTTTCCATGCCGGCGATGACCGACGGCTCAATCTCACGGCCGCAGAGGATGACCTTCTCGTCGCCGATTTCCGGTTCCTTGACGCCGAGGATGTACTTGGCAACGCGCTTGCCGACATCGCGCAGGTCAACGGCGCGGGCAGCGAAATACTCGTCGTCCATCTGCTCGAACATCTGAGCCTGTTCCTCAGCTGCCTTGAGCACGCCCTGCGGAGCATTGCCGAGCTCATCGATCTTGGCGAGGATGTTCTCGCTCATCATCGGATCCTGCACCATCATGCGATGTGCTTCCATGATGGCAGCCTGCTCCATCATGTCCTGCTTCTTGAGCTTCTCGATGCTCTCGCGCAGCACTTCCGCAACAGCCGTCAGAGCATCTTTGGCCTTTTTCTTTTCCGTCTCTTTGTCTTCCGGCTCATAGTTTACCAGATAACCGTCCAGATTCTGGCCTGCGAGCATGATTTTGCCCATCGCAATACCGGAAATGACACCTTTGCCACGAATAGTTTCTGACATTTTCCTTTTCCCCCTGAAAAATAGCCTTCCACCGGGTCCGGAGGAAGGCCACCTACTTTTTGTTGCCGAACGGATTATTCTTCGCCGAACTTGGAAGCGATGAGATCCTTCAGAGCCTTGACTGCCTCAGCCTCATCCGGGCCATCTGCGATGATCGTGACTTCCGTGCCCTTTACGAGGCCCATGCTCATGATCATGAGGATGCTCTTGGCATCGATCGTCTTGCCTTTAGCCTGGAGCTGAACCTTGGACTTGAACTTCGTAGCCGTCTGAACGAAGATGGAAGCCGGGCGGGCATGGATACCAGTCTTGTTTTCAATCGTGATCGTTTCCTGAGTCATTACAATCTCTCCAATCTTAAAATGTAACACCTAAAACCTGAATGTTTCCCAACCTGTTCCAACAGGTCTATAATCAGCACTTATAATTATTGCAAGACTCGTGCCAACTTCTTTATACTGCTGGACAGATTATTTTATTTTTGCCCTAAACCCTTGTGGCATAAGGGCTCAAGGGGAAAAATCTTTTTTCGTCTTTGGTATTGTTCCAATTTTATCCCAAACGTTTCGCTTGCGGTTATGGTAAAATTTACCAAAATCAAGATTTTTGTTGGTAAAAATTTCCCACAATTGGTAATTTATACCAAGCCGTATTTCCGCGCCTTGGCGGCCACGGTTTTATGGCTGATGCGCAGGAGTTTTCCCGCCGCATTGAAGCTGTTGCACTGGCGCAGAGCATTGGCGATGATCTGCTTCTCGTATTCCTCCCAGGGCAGGATCGTGTCGTCAGCGATGTTCTGGACCTCGCGCCCGGCAATCTCGCCCTTGATGTAGGAAGGCAGCACGGCTTCGTTGATCTCCTCGGTATCCATGAGCGTGATCACGCGCTCGATGACGTTCTCGAGCTCGCGCACATTGCCGGGCCAGCGGTAATGCATGAGCATGCGCATGGCCTCCGGCGTGATGCCCCGCACGCGCTTCTGCGCCTCCGAGCTGATCTTCTCGATAAAGTGCTCGACGAGCAGCGGGATGTCCTCCACGCGGTCGCGCAGAGGCGGCAGCAGGATGGGGATGACGTTGAGCCGGTAGTAGAGGTCATCGCGGAATTCCCCAGCCTTTACCATCTCCTCGAGGTTGCGGTTCGTGGCCGCGATGATGCGCACATCGACATGAATGGTTTCCTCGCCGCCCACGCGGTCAAATTCCTTCTGCTGGATGACGCGCAGCAGCTTGACCTGCATGTTCTTGTCGAGGTCGCCGATCTCGTCGAGGAAAATTGTCCCGTGATTTGCGAGCTCAAACTTGCCGAGCTTGCGGCGCACGGCGCCCGTGAAGGCGCCCTTTTCATGGCCGAAGAGCTCGGATTCGAGCAAGGCGCCCGGGATTGCCCCGCAGTTGACGCGGATGAACGGGCCGCGGCGGCGCGAGCTCGCATAGTGGATGCCCTCGGCGATGACCTCCTTGCCCGTGCCGCTCTCGCCGCGCACGAGCACATTGGCACCGGAATCCGCGGCCTTGGACGCCAGGGCCAGCACGTCGATGACCTTGCCGCTCTTGCCGATGTAATTGGAGAAGGCCTGCGCCGTCTTCTTTGTGCGCAGGAGTTCCTGCTCGAGGTATTCCGCCTTGGCCGATACCTGGCTCAAGCGTTCCATCAGAGTCTGGATTTCCGTGATATCCTTGATGACTGAGACGACGCCGGCAATCTCCCCGTCGACAAACAGCGGGTTGACGTTCGCGACGACCGTCGTGCCATCTTTCTTGTGGCTGATGCTGCCGATGCGCGCCACGCCTGAGCGCAGCACGCCCGAGCGGTTGCCGTTCGGAGCCGTCTCAAAGACGTTCTGCCCGATGACCATTTCCGGCGTCTTGTGCACGATGCGCAGGTAGGAGGGATTGACGTATGTGATCTCTCCCGTGCGATCCACGACGCAGATGCCATCCTGCACGGCCTCCAGGATCAGCTGCAGGCGTTCCTGGATCAGTGCGTTCTCATGCAGCAGCTTGTCCACACCGTGGATTTCCGCCGCCTCATGCATCTCGAAATTGCCTTCGAGGAAACGCACCATCTCGAGCACGGCCTGCCGGCCGTTGTCGCCTTCGGCCGAGACAAAGACCGAGTCGCCGCGGTTGACCTTGAGCGCGATGAGCTTCATGAGGCTGTGCATCTCACAACGCTCACTGCGCGCGCTGCGCAGGAACAGATGGCAGTCGTAGCGCTTCGACAGTTCCTGCGCCCGCTGCACGATCATGGCCGCCACGCGGGCATGGATGCCGCCCTCATCATGGATGACGGCTTCCTTTTCGTATATCATGGTAATCGTCCTTTCTGATAGTTTCTATTATACTATAAAACGATACCAAAATCTTCTCCCATCGCGCAGAAATCAGATTTTCTCTTTCGATTTTCCGATGCAAATTCAATACGAACGATCAAAATCGAATACATTACCATGCCAGCAATCCCATTTGCATACAGTCAGATTCGCATCATAGACAAATATTCGAGAAAAACAAAAAAGGTGTTGACAAGTTTACATGGCAGCGTTATGATAGGACACGTAATCAAGAACAACAGTCCTTACATCGAAAACAGCCGATGACAGGAAAGAGTAAGTTTCCCACGCTGATGCATAGCGAGCCGGGTATGGTGAAAGCCGGAGATGAGCAGGAAGCCGAAAATCATCCTCGAGGTATGGCGCTGAACCAAAAGTAAGCGGCCACGACTGCTCCCCGTTACAGGAGCCGCGTATGATGGTACGTCGTGAATCGAATACCTGAGTACGTTAGAGCGTCGTGCTTTTGCACGGAACTTGGGTGGTAACGCGGAAATCAAATCCGTCCCTTTCAAAGGGACGGATTTTTTATTTTCAGCAAAAGCTTTTATTCTTTCTATTTTCCCTGGAGGTATCATTATGGAACACGCAGCAAACGTTGATTTCGCACGACTAAAACGGGCACGTGACTGGCGCATCGTCCTGCCGGTCTTCCTCGTCTCGATCATCGCCTGCATCGACCGCGTCAATCTTGCGTATGCCAAGCTCACGATGACGGCCGATCTGCCGTGGATCACGCCGGAAGTCTTCGGCATGGGTGCCGGCATCTTCTTCGTCGGCTATCTGATTTTCGAGATTCCTGGCTCACTTGTGGCGTCACATTTCTCCGCTACGAAGTGGATCTCGCGCATCATGTTCACCTGGGGACTTGTCTGCATCTTCATGGCCTTCGTGACGACGGAGTTCCAATTCTTCCTCTGCCGTTTCCTGCTTGGCGCCTCGGAAGCCAGCCTCTACCCCGTCATCTACTCGGTGCTCTTCCCGCGCTGGTTCACGGCAGGTGAAAGAGCGCGCGCCACGAGTCTCATGCTGACGTCGCTGCTGCTCTCGAACATCATCGGTGCACCGCTTGCCGGCGTACTGCTTGAAAGCTCCTTCTTCGGCATGCACGGCTGGCAGGAACTCTTCATCCTCGAAGCCATCCCGGCTCTCGCCTTCGCTATTTTCTTCTTCTTCTGCGTCAAGGATCGTCCGGACCAGGTTGGCTGGCTCACGGATGCTGAAAAGGAATATCTGACGGACAACTTCAAGAAAGAACAGGCTGCCATGCAGGCCCGCAAGAAATACACGGTTCTCCAGGCCTTCCATGATCCGAAAGTCCTCAAGCTCTGCCTCATCTATTTCCTCTGGGTCGTTGGTTTCTGGGGCTTCTACTTCTGGATGCCGACCGTTCTCAAGGAACTCTCCGGCCTCTCCACGTCCCTGCTCGGCGGTGCAATCGCCATCCCGATGACGGCGGCTCTCATCGTGCAGCTCATCATCAGCAAGACAGCTACGAAGACGGGCGATAAGGTCTGGCATGTAGCCGGCACACTCTTTGTCGGTGCTATCGGCCTTGGCCTCTCCCCGTTCGCTCAGAGCCTGCCTGTCGCACTCGCACTCGTCTGCCTCTCCGCTATCGGCATCCACGCCGCCATGGGCGTCTGGTGGACGATCCCGACGACGTTCCTCACGGGTCCTGCGGCTGCTGGTTCCGTCGCTCTCATCAATTCCTGCGGCAATCTCGGCGGCTGGGTCGGACCGAACATGATGGCTTGGGTCAAGGTCAACACGGGTTCCTTCGCTGCCGGCTACTACATCATGGGTGCGGCAATGCTCATCTCCGGCCTGCTCGTACTGACTATCCAGTACAAGCTCAACGGCCAGCGCAAGGATGTCTTCACTGCCGAAAAGGTACAGGCTGAAAACGCCAAACTCGAAGCCGAGGCATAATCCTTATGAACTTGCGGTTCACCTGACAGGTGAGCCGCTTTTTCTATACGGCACGGCATAATAATACCCCTCAAACAGGGCAGTTTATATTACTGTCCTGTCTGAGGGGTATCGTATTATTTTTTTTAGAATCCTTATAACAGATTCTTATTGACTTTAACGACGACCTTGCGGACTGTCATCGGCTTGCCCGATGCGCAGGCCGGACGATGTACATCCTCGGGGAAGAAAATGCTGAAGCAGCCGGGGCGAGCCTCGATGAAGCTCTCGTTCTCCACTTCCTTGTAGAAGATCAGGTCGCGTTCATCAAAACGCTCTGCCACTTCGTAATTGCCCGTATCCGGCGTGAAGCCCAGCTTCTCCTGTCCGGAAGCCAGAAACTGCACATCAACGAACTTCTCATGAACTTCGGGGCGCTGCTCCTCAACGGGCTTCGTCTCTGCATCGAAGACCTGTGCATAGATGTCCTTGCCCTGAATCTCATAGACGCCCGGCTCCATCTTCGTGAAGTCATGGGCTTTCAGATAGTCAAGAGCCTTCTCGATGGCCGCTGGAAAGGCAACGCTTCTCTTATTTACACCGATTGATGAAAAAATCATGCTATCAATCCTCCCACCTCATTTTAACAGATGCTGACGCAGGGCCGCAATGCCGCGGATGTCGTCCGGCGTCGTGCGGCAGCAGCCGCCAATGAGGCGCGCGCCGGCCTCGTACCACTGGCGCACATAGCCGTGATACGGCACCTCGCTGCCGTGCCAGGTCTTGGTCACGGCATCGTACGTCTCACCCGTATTCGGATAGACGACAACAGGCTTGGCCGTATGCGCGTGGATGCGTTTGACCAGCGATGCCACATACTGCGGCGCCGTGCAGTTGACACCGATGGCAGCCACCTGCGGGTTCTTGTCGAGCAGCCGCGCACAATCCGCCACATCATCGCCGCCGCACGTATGCATTTCATCGGCACAGGAGAAGGATACCCAGGCACCGGCTTCCGGATGATGCTTGAGGTCATCGAGCACGGCGAGGGCTTCTTCGAGCAGCGGCATTGTCTCAACGGCAAGGATATCGGGCTTGGCCCCGACGAGCAAGCTCAGCCGCTCGGCATGAAAGTCAGCGAGTTCCGCACGGCTCACGCGGTAATCGCCGCGATACTCCGAGCCATCGGCCAGATAAGCCCCGTAAGGGCCGACGGAAGCAGCCGCGAGCGGCCGCGGGCGATCCTTGCCTACAGGCTGCGTCTGCAGGAAAATGTCCCGCGCCTGCTGCACGAGCTGTACGGAGCGCACGATGAGCTCCTTTGCCTGCTCACGCGTGAAGCCCTTCTTCTCAAAGCCTTCGACCGTCGCCTGATAGCTCGCACTCGTCGAGACGTCGGCGCCGGCCGCATAGTAATCGTAATGGACATCCCGGACGAGCTCAGGCTGCTCAAACAGTGCCTTGGCCGACCAGAGCGCATCATTCGTGTCGAAGCCGCGCCGCGCGAGCTCCGTACCAAAAGCACCATCAAGCACGATCAGAGGATACTTCTGCAGATACGATTCAAGCACATTCATTCGTCCCATCTCCTTCCCCACCTATCGTCATTCATCCTGAAGCAGTTCGGCCGGCGGCTCCTTGCCGAACCATTTCTTGTAGATTTCCGTGAATTTGCCGTTCTTTTTGATCTTGGCCAGACCATCATCAATCTTGTTGAGCAATTCCGCATTGCCCTTGAGTACGGCAATGCCGAGATCCTCGCGCGTCAGGGCGAGTTCTGCCGTGCGCACTCCCTGCCCACCCGTATGGCTGACATAGTATTCATTCGTCGGGATATCGTTGATGACGGCATCAACGCCGCCGTTCTGCACCTCGAGAAAGGCCTCATTGATGGCATTGAACACGCGGACATTCGCTCCCGGAATCTTGCGGGCAGCCTCCTCACCGGTCGAACCAATGGAAACGCCGAGCGTCTTGCCCTCGAGGTCCTTGGCCATATGGATCGTATCGTTGTCCGCCTTGACCACAGCACCGAGGCCGGCGATGTAGTAACGCTTCGAAAAATCGACATTCTGACGTCGTTCGTCCGTGATCGTGATATCATTGATGGCCACATCGATATCATGTGACTGCAGAGCCGGGATCAGGCCATCGAAGGAACGGTTGCTGATCTGGACCTCAAAGCCTTCCTCCTCACCGATGGCGCGGATGATGTCGACATCGTAGCCGACGTAATCCTGCGTGTCCTGATCCTGTGAGCCAAACGGCGGATAGCTCGCATCCATGCCCACGCGCAGAACCTGCTTGCCGGAAGACGCATCCGACCCCGCATTACCGCCGCACCCCGCCACCAAGCCCCCCGCGAGGAGCAACAACCCCAGCAAAGCAAACCATCGTTTCATATCGCACGCACCTTCCCGTTTCTATCGTCAATAATCATGTAACTATGTAAACACTTACGATCAGTCTACCTTACAAAAGTATACTTTGTCAATATGTTTTCCTGTATATTCTAAATCCATCCTATTTATGTTCTAAAAAAAGTCCCTGCGAACATTTGCAGGGACTTTTTAGAAATAGCATATGCAGTTTAAAGAGCTGCGACGAGGGATTGGCCGAGGGCTTCGCAATTGGCGAGATCTTCGTCGGAAGGAGAATTCTCAACGGCCAGGCCGTCGCCTACGAGTTTGGCACCGTCGCCGCGCGTGCGCTCGGCCCACTCCTCCATCCAGGCACCACCGCCCCAGCCGTAGGAGCCGAACAGGCCGACGGGAATGCCAGAGAGCTTATCTTCGACGGATGCAAAGAACGGCTCATAGGAACCTTCTTCAAGAACCTCATCGCCCATCGCCGGACAGCCGAACAGGAAGCCGTCGTATTCGCCGAACTTCTCTGCCGGGAACGATTCGACCTCAAAAAGATCCACCGCAGCACCGGCTTTCTCTGCACCAGCCTTGACAGACTGCGCCATTTCCTCCGTATTGCCCGTACCGCTCCAATAGATGACTGCTACTTTGCTCATGGTAAAACCTCCTGTTTTGACTATTTTCTACGAAATGGCCTGCACGAGATCCGGAAATGCACACCCCTGCTCAAGGCGGAAACAGAATTCCTCGCTGCAGCGGGCGTAACGCGCAAAGAGCGCTCTCGTTTCCTGTTCATTCGCGTAAACCTTCCAATAGCCACTATAACAAAAATTTTTTCCCTTGTATGTGATAAATCCTACAACATCTTCGACCGGGTAGTCGAGAAAGAGCCCGATTTCATGCGGAAAAGATTTTTGCAGGCGCATGCGGGCCTGCAGATGTTCGAGACAGCCTTGAAGGCTGCTCTCACGGGTATAGCCGTACTGCGCGAGCACGGCCCAGGCCGCTTCATCCTGCAGCCGCCGCCATAGCACAGCCGGGCGATAGAACAGCAGGAGCACGAATTCCTCCCCCTCCACCACGCGGAAGACCTCAATGCCCTTGCAGTTCAGGCACGGTTCATACTCGGCCAGCAAAGCATCGAAGTCCTCAAAAGCGCTGCGGCGAAACGACAGCAGACAGGCTGCCTTGATGCCGACAAACAACGGTGCTGCATGAAAGCCGAGCAGCTGCTCGAATCCTTTCCGCCCCAAAATGATCCCTCCTCAACAAAAGCCAATCATCAGCCAGGATTTTCCCTGTTCGTATTATATTGCAATTAATTCTCATTTGCAATATATCGCGAGAAATTTTTCAGGAATGTGTGACAGGTGTCTAGGAGTCGAAGACATTTGATGATATAATGTTTCATATGGTGTATGGAATGTGCCAGCCTGTTATTGACAAGCCATTCTACATATGCTAGTATCAAAACATATAAAAGTACTATGATTAGGAGGTAAGGCGCTATATGATTCAGCTGTCTCATATCGAAAAAACGTACGACAGCCCCTCAGGCCCGGTAAAAGCCCTCAAGGGCATCGACCTGACAATCGAGCGCGGTGAGATATACGGTATCATCGGCCTCAGCGGTGCAGGCAAGTCCACCCTGATCCGCTGCATCAACATGCTGGAACGCCCGACGGCCGGCAAGGTCATCGTGGATGGACAGGACATGACTGCCATGAGCGATAAGGAGCTGCGCAAGGCTCGCAAGAACATCGGCATGATCTTCCAGCATTTCAATCTGCTGAGCACATCCACGGTTTACGACAACATCGCGTTCCCGCTGCGCTTGTCGCACACGCCGGAAGCAGAAATCCGCAAGAAGGTGGAGCCCCTGCTGGAGCTCGTCGGACTTGCCGACAAAGCCCATCAGTATCCGTCTCAGCTCTCGGGCGGCCAGAAGCAGCGCGTGGGCATCGCCAGAGCACTTGCGAGCGAGCCGAAGGTGCTGCTCTGCGACGAGGCCACGAGCGCCCTTGACCCGCAGACGACGCGTTCCATTCTCGAACTCATCCAGAGCATCAACCGCAAGCTCTCGCTGACAGTCGTCGTCATCACGCATGAAATGCAGGTCATCAAGGATATCTGCGATAAGGTCGCCGTCATCGAGAACGGTGTCATCGCCGAGCAGGGCACGGTGCTTGAAGTCTTCACGAACCCGCAGCAGCCCATCACGAAGGAATTCATCAGCGTGCTGCTCTCAAACGAACTGCCGACGGCCTTCCGCGGCGGTGCCATCTCAAAGGTGCCAGTCCCCGGCGCTTACCTGCTGCTGCGTCTGACCTTCATCGGTGAATCAGCCGACGATCCGGTACTCGCGGGCATGATCCGCAAATTCCCGGAAATCGAGGTCACGATGCTCTTCGGCAATCTCGACCAGATCAAGAATACGCCGTTCGGACGCATGATCATCGGTGTCACGGGGCCTGAGGCAAAGGTCAGCGAAGCCATCGCCTACCTGCGCAGCAAAGATCTCAAGGAGGAGGTGATCGGTTATGTCCGCAGACATGATTCCACTGCTGAGTAAGGCACTCGGCGAGACGGTCTACATGGTCGTCGTCTCCATGATCGTCGCCACGGTCATCGGCGTGCCGCTCGGCGTGCTGCTGCATACGACGAGCAAGGGACAGATTCTCGAGTCCCCGGTGCTCAACCGCACGGTCGGAGCCGTCGTCAATGCCGTCCGCTCCATCCCGTTCATCATCCTGCTCGTCGCCATCATCCCGTTCACGCGACTGCTCGTCGGCACGGCCATCGGCACCACGGCGGCCATGGTACCGCTTGTCATCGCGGCCATCCCGTTCATCGGGCGCCAGGTGGAAACGAGTCTCAAGGAAGTGCCGTTCGGCCTGATTGAGGCTGCTCAGTCCATGGGTGCGACGCCGGCTCAGATCATCTGGAAGGTATTGCTACCCGAATCGATGTCCTCGATTGTCGCACAGCTCACGACCGTCATCATCAGCCTCGTCGGCGAATCGGCCATGGCTGGCGCTGTCGGCGGCGGCGGCCTCGGCGACCTCGCCATCCGTTACGGCTATCAGCGATTCCGCCCGGAAATCATGCTGGCCACCGTCATCATCCTCATCGTACTCGTCCAGCTCGTCCAGTTCGTCGGCAACACGCTTGCCAAACGCCTGGACAAGAGATAAAAAAGGAGGAAATCCATATGAAAAAAGTACTCGCACTCATCGCTGCGCTCGTCGTTGCGACGCTGGCATTCGCCGGCTGCGGCGGCAGCCAGTCTTCGTCGTCCTCTTCGTCGGGTGCTGCTCAGTCAAGCGGTGCCAAGACGCTGAAGGTCGGCGCCACGGCCGTCCCGCATGCCGAAATTCTCGAAGCTGCCAAGCCGCTGCTTGAGAAGGAAGGCATCACGCTCGATATCGTCGAATTCAACGACTATGTCCAGCCGAACCTCGCCCTCAACGACAAGGAGCTCGACGCCAACTTCTTCCAGCACGAGCCATATCTCAAGAACTTCATGGAAGAGCATAAGGATGTCAAGCTCGTGAATGCCGGCGGCATCCACATCGAGCCGATGGGCATCTACTCCAAGAAGGTCAAAGACCTCAAGGATCTCAAGGATGGCGCTACGATCTCCATTCCGAACGACCCGACGAACGGCGGCCGCGCACTGCTGCTGCTCCAGAAGGCCGGCCTGCTGAAGCTCAAGGACGGCGTCAACGAGAAGGCAACGCTGCAGGATATTGCCGAGAACCCGAAGAACTTCAAGTTCCAGGAAGTCGAAGCTGCCCAGGTGCCGCGTACGCTTGAAGATGTCGACGCTGCCGTCATCAACTCCAACTTCGCAATGCAGATTCCGCTCGATCCGACGAAGGATTCCCTCTTCATCGAGGACAGCACGAGCCCGTACGTCAACATCATCGCCGTACGCGAAGGTGACGAGAACCGTCCGGAAATCCAGGCTCTCATTAAGGTCCTGCACAGCCAGGAAATCAAGGATTTCATCAACAACAAATACAAAGGTGCTGTCGTTCCGGCTTTCTGAGCCGCAAATCAGCATACAGCAAAGGCCCGTCCGGTGAGGACGGGCCTTTTGCTTGCCAAGAACGGCTTTATATAGGATTTTAGAGGGGGCTGATTATTTCTTCGGGATGACATTCCAGTTGTGATCGACAACCGGCGTGATCGTACCCTTTTCCTGGATGTAGCGCGTGATCAGGCTGCGAACCTGGCCATCATCGCCGTAGAGCTTCATGGAGTCGAATACCACCTTCGGCTTGCGGCCATCCGTGTAGCCCATGGCTGCCATGTAACCGCTGCCGCCGTTCATGCGGTAATCGTTGATGGCCATCGTGAACGTATCGCTGTCCTTGACATCCCTGCCCTGATACTGGAGCTTCGTGATGCGGTGGCCGACCGGCTGATTCAAATCGATCGTGTAGTCGATGCCCTGGACCATATCGTAGTTGTAATCGGGGCTCGTGCCGTAGAACGAAGCGGCATGCTCCATGTACTTGCGCAGCTCGGCGCCGTTGATCTCGATGCCGAACAAGTAGTTCTCGTAGATGTAGAGGCCGGAAATCTCCTGCAGCGTGATGGGCCCTTTATCGATATCCTGGCTCGTATTCAAGGAAGCACTGGCCGAGAGCTGCGTGCCGGCATAATGGCGCTGCACGTCGTTGACAAAGTCGACGATGGCCGAATCCTGATGATTCGACTCTGCGCCGGCAAAGGTATCCGTCGCCTCACCGATGATCTGCTGCAGGGACTGCAGGGTCTTCTCATGCCATGGCTTTACCTGCTTGACGATGGCCGGGTCATCCTTTACGCCCTTGACGGAAATGGCCTGCGTCGTAACCTTCTCGACCTTCCACTTGCCATCGACCTTGTGGATCGTCAGATTGCTCTTGCCGACGAATTTGCCGTCCTTGCCGGATTCGACGACCGGCACACCGTTGATGACCGCATCGGCATACACTGTTCCATCCGGTCCCTTTACGCCGGATTTATTGTCGATGACAACATGATTATGGGCACAGATGAGGAGATCGAGATCCGGGCAGGCCTCGGCGATTGCGACGACCTGGTTCTCCGCGGAGTTGCGGTCACCGCGCGGGACGCCGGAGTGCGTGACACCGATGATGATATCCGCACCCTTGTCCTTGAGTTCCTTGACGTACTTCTGCATAACCGGCACCTGATCCTCGAAGTGGACACCAGCAAAATGCGCTGGAGCCTCAAAGTTCGGGATGGCCGGCGTATCCGTGCCGACGATGCCTACCTTGACGTTCTCGCCATCAATCTTGACCGTCTTGATGAGATACGGGCGAACGCCGCTCCAGGTCTTGCCCGTCTTATCGTCGATGACGTTGGCACCGAGCACGTTCTTGTTCTTGCCGATTGCCTTCTTGAGATAGTCGAGGCCGAAATTGAACTCATGGTTGCCGAGCTCAATGGCATCGTAGCCAATCTGGTTGAACGCGACAAACATCGGATGCTGGCCAGCCTTCCACTCATCCGGGTGCTGGACCATGTACGTATCAAGCGGCGTGCCCTGCAGGATATCACCGCCATCGATGCAGAGGATTGCGTCGTCCTTGCCCTTCTGCGCGCGTGCCTCATTGATGATCGTGCTGATCTTGGCCAGGCCCACATCAGCAGGCTGTGCCTTGAAGTAGTTCCAGCCGATGACACTGCCGTGTACATCGGAGGTCGAGAAAACCGTCAGGTCGCCAGCAAAAGCCGTACCGGCTGAAAGAGCTGCTGTCAGGGCTGCGAGTACCATGACCTTCAAAGAGCGTTTTGTTTTCATAACGTGTTTCCTTTCCTTATATCCTTATGTGTGGAACTTCAGGAGAGGCCGTCATCACTTGGTCGATGAAGCGGCGTTCTCAAGATCCTTCTGGTTGATGGAAGCGATATTCGTATATTTGCCATCGGCGGAGTTATGCAGGGAAATCTTGCCGGCCTTGAGGAGTTCTGCTGCCTTCTTGTAATCGGCCGAATCCTTGTCAAAGCCCGTCACATGCCAGTCGTCGACCGGCTGGACCTCGACCCTGCCCTGCTTGACCTCGCGGATATAGCGTGCCGTCATGTTGCGGATCGTGCCTTCTGTCTCGCCGAAGGCTTCAAGCGACGTCCAGACCTGCGGGAACTGGCGGCCTTCAAGCGCGCCGCCCTTCGCGATGAGCTGGTTCATGCGATAGGCATTCATGCCAAGCTTGATCTTGTCGCCATCGGCGATGACCTTGCCCGTCTTCTTGAGGCGCAGGTCCGTGATGCGTTCGCCTGCCGGCTTCGTCAGGTCCACGGTGTACGTGACACCGCCGAACATATCATTCGTACTGTACTTCGAGGCGCGGCGCACCGGATTGTAGCTCGGTGCAATATCGCCGGGCTGCTTCTGGTTGAAATAAGCGGCTGCCCATTCCATGTAATCCTTGAGATCCTTGCCCGTCACCTCGTAAACCGTCGTCTCACCGCCCGTGTACTGATAATTGAAGGCGATGTTCTTGCGGCGGATGGGGCCGACGAGCTGCTGAGCGTCGTCGCGGCTGATGATCAGCGAGGTCACATCGGCGCCGCTGTAATGGAGCTGTACCTCCTGCAGGAAATGCGTCAGCGGCGTATCGCCAATCTGCACCTCACTGATGCCCGGCATCGAATCCGGCGGTACCATGTTCATGCCGACAGCCTCGCCGATGACCTCATTGGCCGCCTTGCGGGCCTCGGCATGATACGGCGCGAGCTTCTTGACGAGTTCCTGATCATCGGCATATTTTGCCATCGGGATGGTCTGTGCTTTCTTATCCGTAAGCACGTAGCGGCCATCCTGTTTCTTGAAGGTCAGGTCGATGCGCGTAAGTGCGCGGCCGTATTTGTACGGCTCTGAGATCAGGACGCCGTTTACCGTCTTGGCATTGACATTCTGGTGCATGTGGCCGGCGACGATGGCCGCAAGTTCCGGGCAGGCATTGGCGAGGTCCGTCACGCCCGTGTCAGGGCGCTCGTTCTCATTGGCCACGCCCATGTGGATGACGCCGATGATGACATCGGCCTTGCCCTGAAGCTCCTCGATGGCCTTCTTCGTCTCCGTCACCGGGTCCTTGACAACAACACCCTTGAGGTGATCGGAATCCTTCTCAAATTCCGCGATCATCGGCGTATCCATACCGACGATGCCGATGCGCACGCCGTCTTTCGTGATGACTTTCGTGGCCGGCAGATAGCGGCGGCCATTCTCCCAGTAGACATTGCCGCAGAGTGCCTGCCCCTTGAACTGTTTCGTCACATGGCGCAGCACATCGAAGCCGAAGTTGAACTCATGGTTGCCCATCTCCCAGACATCGTAGCCCATCGCATTCATCGCGACGACCATCGGCTGATGCGGCGCCTTGTTGAACTGCTCAACACTGTTATCCTGGATGGCATCACCCGCATCGACGAGGATGACATTCGGATTTTCCTGGCGGATTTCCTTAACGGCCGTACTGATCTGCGTCAGGCTGCCCGAGCGGTCCTCCGTATCCGTTGCGTAATCCCATGGCATGAAGCGGCCATGGACATCCGATGTGCCGAGGACCGTGACCATTACGGTATCCGCCGAAGGTGCCGAGGCAAAGGCCACGGCTGATGTAAAGGAGAGGGACATGGCGGCTGCCAAGCAGCCCAAAAGATACCGTTTGCCCTTGTGTTTGAATTTCATGATGTACTCCTATTCCAGAAAAGGCGGCTGCCGGAAGCAGCCGCTTTTCCTTATGTATCCCGAGATTGCTTAGAACTGCCACTCAACACGGCCGAAGAGCTCTTTGTAGTTCTCGTTGCCGATGAGCGTCTTGCCCTGCGCGTACTGGAGCCAGGTGTACGTATGCGGCATGATGTTGCCGAGCAGACTCAGTGCCCAGCCCTTCGTGCCAGCATCGCTCGTATACGTCGGCGTCGGGCCTACGTTCTGGCCGATGTTGCGGTAAGCGACGGAGAAGCCCCACTGGCCGGCATTCGTCGCGTCGAAGTTCTCAAACTCCTTATAACCGATAACGGCACTCCAGGACGTGTTATAATCGTCTGCACCAAAGTTATGACCGTAGTTGCCCTGCAGCGCGATGTTCTTCGAGAAGTGGTACGTGCCCTTGGCCGTCCAGGTATTCATGTCATCATTGTCAGCGCCGTAACCAATCATCTTTGTAAAGACATTGCTATTAAGGTGATGGTAAGCTGTGCCGTAGTTGAGCTTGCCAAGCCAGCCCTTGAAGCCAATGGCCTGATAATTCGCTGCATCATCTGCTTTGCCATTCTGGGCCAGGCCGTACAGATAGTACTGATTGCCGCTCTTAAGATTAAAGCGGCCAGCATTGATTGTCGTCGTCAGGGCCTTGTTGCCGAACTCAGCTTGTG
Source organism: Mitsuokella sp. AF33-22 (assembly GCF_003475755.1). Lineage (NCBI taxonomy): Bacteria > Bacillati > Bacillota > Negativicutes > Selenomonadales > Selenomonadaceae > Mitsuokella > Mitsuokella sp. AF33-22. The sequence goes on from NZ_QRQA01000002.1 coordinate 132,170, forward strand.
CACCAGAGAACTGCGTATCGAACATGATGTCCATATCAATACCGACCGGCATACGGCCGAAGCGGTACGTGGCATTGCCATACTTGCCTTCTGCCCAGATGCGCTTGAGACCAAGTGTGCCCGCCGTATCCTTCGTCAGGTCACCGTAGGCATCGATGCGCGACTTGAGCTTCCAGTTCTTGTTGATTTCAGCCGACGGCGTCAAGCGGAAGGTGTAGCCGTTCGAGTTATCACGTGTCTTAAGGGCGCCTATATCATGCGTTTTCTGACCGTTGATGTAAAGATCCACCGGAGCCTTGTCGTAGCGGACGCTGCCGTAATCGTAACGCAGCATGCCGCCCCATTTGACCTTATCGGCATTTTTCTCGAGCTTCGCCACGCGCACGCCGAGATTGTTGAGCTCATCAGCGAACTCTGCTGCGAGTTTCTCGATCAGTGCCTTATCGCCAGCCGATACATCCTGCTTGGCCATGGCCTTGGCAACCATCTGGGCCATCTCGTAACGCGTGATGTTCTGATTGCCCTTGAAGGTCGTGTCGCCGTAACCCTCGATGACGCCGTCTTTCGCGAGCGTCGTCACGGCATCGTAAGCCCAATGGTCAGACGGTACATCACTGAACGGGTTGGCAGCAGCAAACGTCGTCGAAGCGGCGCCGACTACCAGAGCCGTGGTCAATGCAGATACGATGGATTTCTTCATGTTTCTCTCTCCATTCCTACTGAACAATATCTTCCGCAAACATCAGAACCCGTTGACAATTGTCTTTTTATATCTCTTACGAGTTTTCTGACATCTGTTTCCCTCGCTTTTTATGATAGCACCGGATTAAAAGGGAATTAAAGGCCACATGTCTCCATTAGTACATGTATTGTTACCATTTTGCCCTATTTTCTTTATTTTTTTATCGCTTTCAAACGCGTTTTCGGTTTTCATTTACCCATTTTATAATTTTTTATTAATAAAAACAGGCAGCCACCCTAGCATAAAGCCAGTATGACTGCCTGTTGCAAGACGCAAGAATCCGCCTGATCTTACTGGAGAACCATGATGCGGCCCTGCGGCTGAGCATAGGCTGCACCGACGCTGCCGCCGAGTTCCTCGTTGAGGTAGTTGCGGACAGCATCAACATCGAGATAATCGACATCGTGTACCGTGACCTTGCTGGGGTCCGTCAGCGGATAGTACGTATCGCCGCCGGACGTCAGGTAATCCGGCACAGCGATGTTGTACGTGGCATCGGGGTCAAAGGCCTTGCCGCCGACACTCGTGATTGTGACGCGCATGCCGGGTTTTGCCGGGCTGTAATACGTGGAATGCGGATAGAGCTCGCCCTTCTCGAACGGCTTCGTCGTATCCACCGTGTACGCGATGCCGGCGACCTGCGGGAAGGCGCCAATGGCCTTCGGCGTCGTGCACGTAGCGGCCTCGAGCACTTCGAGCAGCGTCGAGCCTTTCATCGTCACGTACTGCAGGTAATTGTGATATGGCAGCACGCGCAGCATATCATTCTGCGTGATGTCACCGGCGGCGATGCCGGCACGGATGCTGCCGCCGTTCATGATGGCGCCGTCAATCGTGACTTTGTCGAGGACGCTTGCCTTGCGGACCTGCCAGAGATAGGCATCGGCGATGAAATCACCGAGATTCGTCTCCTCCGTGCGCACGCCGGGGTCACGGGAACCGTTAAGCTCCACCGTCGTCTTGCCGACTACCGTCGAGAGCTGCTTGTCGATATCGGCCTGTGCCTTGTCGACCATAACCTTTACCTTGGCATCCTCCTGGTTGAAGCAGCCATAGGCATGGAGGTCTTCCGTCCATTTGCCATTTTCGTAGAGAACCGCACCGATGTTGGCGAGGTGTGCGCCCGTTTCCGTCAGCAGGGCACCGTTGATGTAGAGATTCTTGACCGTATGGTCATGGCCATCGATGAAGACGTCGATGCCCTTGACGTTCTCAAGAACATCGTTGGAGCGGTCGCCTGCGGCATCCGGCTCACTGCCGAGATGGCCGATGGCGACGATGAGGTCACAGTTCTGCGCCTTGAGAGCATCGACTTCCTTCTGCGCTGCCTTGTACATCGCATCCTTCGACAGGAACGTCAGGCCGCGCGTGCTCTTCGGATTCGACGTCGTCACCGTGGACGGCGTCGTCAGGCCGAAGATGCCGATCTTGAGGCCGCCCTTTTTGACAATCGTGTGCGTTTTCGGCGTTAACGGCTTGCCCGTTGCATCGACGATGATGTTGGCCGACATAATCGGGAACTTCGCCTGCTTGATGCGAGCCTGCGTCACATCGGAACCGTAATCGAATTCATGGTTGCCGAGCGTCATGGCATCGTAGCCAACGGCATTCATGAAGTCGATGGCCGTCTTGCCCTTGCTGAAATTGACCAGATTATTATCCTGGATGGCATCACCGGCATCGACGAGCAGGACATCGTAGCCCTTGGCCTCGTAGTCCTTCTTGAGTGCGGCGACGGTTGCCATGCCGTTGACACCGTCTGCGCGGCGGTCGTAACCATGCGTGTCGTTCGTGTGCATGATGACGAGATGCGAGAAATCCGCGGCAAATGCCGTGCCCCAGAGGCAGGCAAAGACCAGCGTCAGCACCGCCAGGATCTTTTTCATGAAAACTCCTCCTCCCTACCGGCGGACAGCTGCACCATCCGCCAAGGTACTGGTAAAACATCATTGTCAATATTATAACAAGATTGACATGTTATCACAAATCCGTGAAAACACAGAAGCATCAGAAGAACATCTCAACGCGGGACCAGAGCTCGCTGGCACGTTCGTGATACATGAGATCCTTGCCGCGGACGTACATGACCTGAGCCTGGATGTTGCGCAGCGGCGTGACATACATGCCGTACTCCCAGCCGCGGACACCGGCATCGAGCGTGTACGTCGAGGACAGCGAGACATTCTGGCCGAGGTTGCGATAGGCGACGTATGCTCCCCAGGTACCAGCATGCGTGTGATCCCAGCCGTGATAATCGCCGTAGCCAAGCAGCATCGTGTAGGACTTATTGTAATTGGCCGCTTCCGTGTTCACAGCATAACCGGCCGTCACACCCCACTGCTTCGCAAAGCGGTAATCGCCCCAGAAGCAGAAGATGTTCGCATCATCAACGAACGATGTATCACCGGCATTCTTATAGCCGAAGCGATCCGAATTGAACAGGCTGGAGTTGTAATGATGGTACGTCGCCGTGAGCTCGAGATTCTTCTGGTTGTTGTAATCAAAGGACAGGGACTGATAGTTCGACACGTTGTCGTTCGGCGACTCCTTGGCCAGAGCGTACATGTACGGCCAGGCATTGTAGAGATCGAAGCGGCCAGCCGTCGCAATCGTCTTGAATACCTTCTGCCGAACGAAACCTGCGCACCCGAGATGACGTTATCCATGATGAGCTCGGTATCGACATACGGATGGAATTTACCGATCTGGATTCTCGTATTGCCATAGTTGCCGACCCCCCAGGCACGCTTGAGCGTCGGAGTACCCGTGGAATCCGAATTCGTGAAATCCTTCGCATCGATGCGCGCGCGAACCTGCCAATGATCGTTGATCCGTGCCGTCGGCGTCAGGCGGAACATCACATAGTTGCCATTGCTGTCATCGCGATACGTCGTCTTGTCGGCAGCCTTATTCCATGGATGGTTGTGCTTGTAGCGCTCGCTGTCATACTGCCAGCGCAGCTTGCCCGTGAATTTGACCTTATCCGCATTGCGCTCGAGATTGGCCACGCGCACACCGAGGCTGTCGAGTTCCGTCGCGAACTCCGCGGCAAGCTTGTCGATGAGTGCCTTGTCGGCAGCCGATACGTCCTGTTTCGCCATGGCCTTCGCTACCATCTGCGCCATCTCGTAACGCGTGATATTCTGACCGCCCTTGAAGGTCGTATCCCCATAACCTTCGATGACGCCATCATGTGCCAGCGTCGTCACAGCATCATAGGCCCAATGGTCAGACGGCACGTCGCTGAACGGGTTGGCCGCTGCAAACGTCGTGGATGCAGCACCAACAGCCAGGGCCGTAACAAGTGCGGATGCGATGGTTTTCTTCATGTCTTCTTCTCCATTCTTACTTCTAATCAACATATTCCTGACAAATATCGCCTCACAGGAAACGGTCCCATGCGACAATTGTCCCATTACACTTTTCTTGCGAGTTTTCTGATATTTGTTTTCCCACATCTTTTATTATAAGAAGTCGAGAATGGAGCAAAAGGGTCACGTGACCTAATTAGTACACACATGAATACTATTTTTGATTACATTCTGTAAATTTAATGAACATTTTATTGTTTATTAATGATTTCAACCAGGTATTTTATGGCTTCAGTGGTTCATGACATAGTGAACGGCTTCATCCGACGTGATATTCTTGCCACAATAACGCATGAGCGCGCGGAAGAATGTAGCCGAACGGTTGACGCGCTGGATGGCTTCGTCATGCGTGATCTCACGGTTTTCCTTGCGGATGGTCTGGGCCAGATCATACGATTCGTTGGCAATCTGCAGCATATAATCGATGATTTCATCTTCGTTGTGGAAACGCACGCTGTCATCCACCGTCATTTCCTTCGTGATGAGCGGCACGGCATCGACATCCCATTTGACATCCTTGCGCGTGAGCGTCTGGTCGATGTTCAGATGATGCTTGCGATTGAAATCGTCGTAGACGGACATGTGCAGCGGCATGGAGAGATCACCGCAGTAATGGCCGAGAATCGCATAGTTGTAATCATCGAATTTGCCCATTTCCGTCCAGGCCTTGGCCTTGCGCGTCGCATTGACGATGGCGCCCAGGATATAGCCATCCGGGCAATCGTCACGGCTCATGCCGATCATCTCGAGCTGTGCCGTCACATCCTCGCGCGTCGGCGGCTTCGATGCATCGAAGAAATGCGCCTGGCCATCATTCTTCTTGAGCCGGTTGATGGCTGATACCGTCTTCGACACATCCGGTGCACAGGCATTCTGATAGCTCGAGAGCCCCGCCGCCCGCTCAATGGCCATATGCGTCTGATCCGTCCAGGCCTCTGCCTGCGGCGGCATAAAATTCAAGGCGCCAAACGAAGCCAGCATAGCCGGCACCAGCATCATCCTCGATTTTCTGTTAAAATTCATAATATTCCCTCCGATCATATTTTATAGCCTACCATGATGATTGATGTGCTGTCAATGTCGTACAAAAGCAAAAAAATACCGTGCCGGAGGAACCGGCACGGTCAATAGGGGAATAAAATAGGGGTTTGCTTCGATGCCGCCTTATGCTTTGACGAGCATCATGCCCTGGTTTGCACCAAGGTTCAGGGTGAGCTGACCATCTTTGACAACGGCTTCTCTGCCGGTCAGCTGATCCTGGAAAGAAGTGCCGTCAGCGAAGCCTGCTGCCGGCACGCTTACGGTCTGAGCTGCTGTACCGCGGTTCAGGGCGACGATGGCAGCATCGTGGCTGCCGTCTATGGCCGTGCGTGCGAAGACATAGATATCACCGTCGGCTTTGAGCGTATCCACATCGCCGTACGAAAAGATGTTCTTATGGGCGTTGCGGACGCCGATGACCTTCTTGTAATAGGCAATGAGGTCTTTGTCCTCCCTGCCCCATGGATACGTGCGGCGGCAGTCGGGGTCGCCGCTGCCGTACTGGCCGGCCTCATCGCCGTAATAGATGGTCGGCATGCCCGGGTAGCCCATGAGGAAGGTCGCCGCGAGCTTGAGGCGTTCCTTGCCGAGTTTGTAGTCAAAATCCTTCTTCGTCGGCTGAGACACGCCGTCGGAACCGCTGCCGAATTTATAGAGCGCACGGACCGTATCGTGGCTGTCCACGATATTCATGAGGTCGTAGAGTGCTTCCTTCGGATAGTTCTGGCGCAGGACCTTGAGCTCATCGTCGGCAGCCTTGGCATCGCCCTTGTTGAGGAAGAGATCGCCGAGTGCAAACGAGAGCTTGTAGTTCATGACGGAATCGAACGTATCACCCGTGAAGAACTGAGAACCATCCTGCCAAATCTCACCCAATAGCAGAGGATCGTCGCCGTTGGCATTCTTGATGGACTTGACCTCCTTGCGGACATCGGCCCAGAATCCCGGCGGCACCTCCTTCGCCACATCGAGGCGCCAGCCCGAAAGGCCCTCATCGAACCATTTCATGATGACGCCCTTCTGGCCGTTGCGGCCATAGAGCAGATAGTCGCCGAGGTCTGACTGTACCGTTCCCTGTTCCGAGCCCGGATAATCGGCATCCTTGAACGGCACGAGGCTGTCGTAGCCCTGCCAGTCGTGATACGCGTACTTCTTGCCCATCATGTCCTGAGTCTTCTCGTTCCGGATCTCGAACCAGTTCTCCCAATGCCACGGGCTGAAAACCTGCCCCTCGGCCTCGAGCTCCTTCCGGGCTTCAGCCTTGGCCGCCGCTTCCGTCAGATGCTTGTCGTTCATGAGGTCGTAGATGCGGCTCCAGTACTCATAGGCACCAACCGTCTTGTACTTGCCATAGCGGTCAAAGTAAATGGAATCGTCGCCGACATGGTTATAGACGCCGTCCATGATGAGATGCATGCCGCGTTTCTTCATTTCTGCCGAAAGCGTCTCAAGGTCCTGGAAATTGCCGAGGAACGGGTCGATCGTGCCGTAATCGACGGCATCGTAGCGATGGTTCGAGCAGGCATTGTAAATCGGGTTGACGTAGATGGCCGTCACGCCCAGGCCCTGCAGGTAGTCGAGCTTCTGCGTGATGCCGGCGATATCGCCGCCAAAGAAATCGTTGCATTCCCATTTGTCGCCGTCGGCTGCCGGCGTCTTGCTGTAGTTGGCCGGCAGTTCACTCCACTTGCGGTGCTGTACGGGCTGATAGCCGCGCGCATTGGCACGGGCATAGTCATTGCTCTTGTCGCCGTTGAAGAAGCGGTCCGGAAAAATCTGATAGCAGACGGCTTCCTTGGCCCAGTCCGGCGTCTTGAAGTCCCTGCGGTAAACCGTAACCTGATACGGCTTGACGCCGCGCAGCTTGAGCTCGCCGGTACTGCCCGGCTTGGCATCATCGCCGTACTCCTTCGTGTCATTGAGCACGAATTTATAACCGTAAAGACCATACGTCTGCGGCGTAAAGGCGACGGACCAGATGTCCTGTCCATCCTTCGTGCCCGTCTTTGTCATCGCATACGTCGTGACCGTGCCGTCGGCATAATCCGGATTGTATTCATCGCCGCCGTTGGCCGTGACCTTCGCTTTGTAAACGACAAGCTTGGCATTGGTGACATCCCCTGCTCCCGTGGCAAGCGAGAGCTTCAAGGGCGTGCCCTCCCTGACGGCTTCAAACGGCGCACGATAATCCGTACTCCAGCTGTCGTGATAGACCTTGTCCTCGCGGATGCGGCCATCGTCGGCAATTAGGTGCTTTGCCTTGCTGTCGTAGTAGAACGTGACATCGCCGTCCTTGGCGACATTGACCGTCTGCGTCAACGCGTCCGCTCCCGGCATCGTGACCGTGACCGTGTAGTCGCCCTTCTTCAGGGGGACCGTCTTCTGGAAGAGATGGTCGAGCATCTGATCCTGCATCAGAGGGTCCTTGACGTCGCCGAAGCTGCCCGAGATAACCGGCAGTGCATCGTCCGACAGGAAGGTGTAACTCGTGCTGTCCGTGATATGATGGCTCTTGTCGTTGTAGTAGAACGTGACTTCCTGGGCCTTCGGCAGCGTCAGCTGCACGTTCGCACCGTCGAAGTTGCCGCCGAGGCCGTAGTTCTCGGCCCAGCTGCCATTGACGGAAATCTTATAGTAATACGTGCCGGCCGGCAGTTTCATCTTGTACGAATAGAAATCGTGGCCGATGGCCTTCATGCGCGTCGTCGTGTCGGAGGGGTCCCAGTCCTTCTTGGCACCGGCCTTCGTCTGCATTGTACCGGTCAGCACGATGCTGCGGCCCTCGGCAGCCAGAGCCTTCTCCTCGGCATCTTTGCCCGCGTAATCGTACGTCACGGCATGCGTCGCATCGTCATACGTGAACGTAACGTCGTGGTCCGCGAGCAGGCGCAGCGGGATATTCTTGCCACCTGCTTCGCCATTGGCGCCGTAGTTGACATCCCACGAGCCGCCCACCGCGATCTTGAAGTCGTAATTGCCCTTGGGCAGATGGCCGATGAGCACATGATGACCTTTGCCATCGGACTTCATGATGGTTTTGGCATCGGCCGGGTCCCATTCCTTGGCCGCGCCGAGCTCATCCTGCAGGGAGCCGACAAGTACGACATCATCCTTCTGTACGGCGCCGGCAGCCGGGGCAGCAGCTTCGGCCACGCTCTGCGAGAAGATGGGCAGCACCTCTGTCTGCCATGCGGCAAAGGGTGCCGTCATCAGGCCCAGTGTCAGCGACATGCCAACGGCACGCCGCAAAAACGTTCTACGTTCCATGCATAATCCCCCTCGAAAAAGAACGATAAACCGGGAGCGGGCAAAAGCCCGGCTGCCCAGTGGACAGCAGTATTCCAGTTTATCGTTCGTTTTTATACCAGTATATTGCTCAAATCAGAAGTGGAAGTCCATCTGCGTGCGGACGAGCGTGCGTTTGTTGCTGGTGTTCTCAATCTGCTTCTGTTTCGAGAAGAACGTCTCCCATTCCACATTCTTCCAAGGAACGTATTTTGCACCAATAATCCAGCCCTTGCTACCAGCAGAGCCGTTGTAGAACAGCGAGCCCCACTCATCATCGCCGGAAATCGTACCGTTTTTGCCATAACGATACCAGCGAGCATATGCCTGATATGTCCCCGGGTTCTGCAAATCTGTATTGCGATAGTTCAGGCGCAGGAACAAGCTGTTATTCTGGTCATCTGCATTCGTTTTAGCATAATCCGTGATGAAACGGACATTCTTGGCAAGATCAGCCCAGCCACTGAGCACATAAGCTTTATCATAATAAACAGTATGGTCGCCCCACGAATCCAAATGACTCGTATTCTGCTCGTAAACATCGCCTTTATCCTTGGAATTCTGCGCATAAGCGAGGTTGATTCCTGCGCTATGGCCGACATTACCCCAAGTGCCGACACCGTACCAGCTCTCATGATTGCCCGCACCTGTGGAGCTGAACCAGAAGCCGCTAGCTGTCAGGCCCGTTCCCTTCAAAGGAATGCCGAACTGGAAGCCGTCAGACTCCGTACCGAACAGGACATTCTGCTGACCAAGGCCACGCCAAGCACGGCCAATGCTGATCCAGTCTCCGGATTTCGGGTCAACGCCTTCAACCCAGATACGCTGGATATCACCATCGTGACCGGACCAACGTTTTGCTCTCGTATGTGTAGCACTATCTTCCCATGAACCGGATTCGTTTTCATGGTCATGGCCGTCGTTGTAGAAGGAGTTTTTCTCGAGCTGGAACTTCGCCTTCCAGTTGTCGTTGACCTTATAAGCACCATTAAGGCTCATGTAGAAGCGGTTATTGTCCTTATTCAGATAGCTCGAACCATTTTCCGGAGAATACTTATCATGGTCATACTGAACGCGGATAAAGCCATTGAGTTCCATCTTGCCGGCAATACCGTTCTTAAGGTCATTGATGTCCTTCGTGTTCTGGTCAACCTGCTTCTTGAGCGTGTCAATCTCACCCGAATACTCGGCAGCGAGTTTATCGAGGACCGTCTTGTCGCCGAAGTTCAGATCGTTCTTCTGCATGGCCTTGGCGACAATCGAAGCCATCTCGTAACGCGTCATCGCACGGCCGCCCTGGAAGGTATTATCCCCCATACCTTCAATGACGCCCTCTTTGGCGAGGTAGTCGAGTGCTTCATACGACCAGTGATCTTTCGGGACATCGGTAAAGCTGTCCGCCGTTGCGGCAAATGCCGTCGTGGACATACCGACCGTCAGGCCGGCCAGGATAGCCAGGGCTTTCTTGTTGAGCTTCATTTGAAAAACTTCCTTTCCCTCTAAAGATTCTCAAAATTTATCTCTTACATGATGAGTCTCCCTATCTATCCATGTTCCGATATGAAAACAACATCATATAATCCTATATTAATATATAGAGATAGAGAACAGCGGCATCGGCCGCTATTCTCTTGTCTCTTTCCCAAAGCTTGACGCTTGCTGCTCCCCAGAAGCAACCGTCAGATATTATCGTCGAGCATCGCGCCGACGCTGGCATATGCACAGCGGGCCTTATGCTTGATTTCCTCACGGGCCGTGTCGACAGTGAAGCCGTTGAATGCCTCAATCATCGGCAGGTCGTTGATCTCATCGCCGATGGCGAAGATCTCCGCACCTTCCCAGCCCATCAGGGACAAGGTATGCTCGATGGCCTGCTGCTTGCTGATGCAGTTCGGCGTGATATCGACCGCGCATCGGTTGGGATATGCGTGGACAGTATCGCCAAACGTGGCATTGACAGCAGCACTGGCCGCCAGAGCATCTTCTGGATTCGTGAAGCCAAGCGCGAACTGATGGATGGTCTGCGGCAGCTTGTCTACCTCATCCTCCTCAATGCGAACAATGGGGAAATCCCACTGCTTCGCCTCGCGCAGCACCCAGGTGCCTTCAAAAGCATGACAGAGGTACGTACGGTCCGCTGCCGAGAGTGCAAAGTGGAACGACTTGCGTACGAGCGGCAGCTTCGTCAGCGCCTTGAGCATGTGCGGCTCGATCCTGGCTTCCCAGAGGACGGTACCATCTGCCTTGCAGATAATGCCGCCGTTATTGCAGGCAAGATAATCGTAGCCGACACCGTAATGCTTGAGCTGCGGGACAAGCATGCCATGGTCGCGCCCCGAGACAACGCCGAACTTATGGCCCGCCTCGCGCCATCTCTGGATGGCCTCCGCATCACTCTTGGCAATCACATCTTGACGGAACAGCGTTCCATCATAATCACTAGCGGCTACTTTCATGCTGCTTCCTCCTCAATCCATGTAGACAACGGCTTCAGCCGGTCTAAGCTTTCCTTTTTCAGGATTCTTGCAGTTGCCGAGCAGCGGCTTGGCATCCTTGAGGAATCCTGCATCGTATGTAACGGGTTCATTCGTGAAATTCACGATGGTATATGTCGCATGATCGTCGAGCGAACGCTCGAATACGTAAACGCGTTCATCATCCGGCAGCAGTTCCTCGTAGGTACCCTGCTGCAGGATCTCGGCGGCTGCACCAGTCGTGCGCTCGCGGTTCAAACGGCGGTAATAGCTCAGGACGGAATCGCCGTCCTCAGCCTCGGCCTCGACGCAGCAATCCATGAAGTCCTCATGGACGGGCAGCCATGGCTTGCCGGTCGTGAAGCCTGCATTCGTCTCACACGTCCACTGCATCGGGGTGCGCGCGTTGTCACGGCTCTGGAACTGCACGCATTTGAGTGCTTCCTCAGGCGTAAAGCCTTTCTTGAGCGCGTATTCGTACTGACCATGCGTCGAGATATCATTATAGTCCTCAATGTGCGGAAATGCTACATTCGTCATGCCGATTTCCTCGCCTTCATAGACAAAAGGCGTGCCGCGCAGCGTGTAGAGGATCGTCGCGAGCGCCTTGGCTGCGGTCTTTGGATCCGTACCTTCCGGGAAGTAGCGGTGCATCGAGCGGTTCTGATCATGATTCTCGAAGAAGATCGGATACCAGCCCTCCTTGGCCGTGGCCTTCTGGCTGGCCGTGAGCGCCTGCTTGAGCTGTGTGATCTTCCACGGGAAACGCTTGCACCAGATCTCACCTTCCGGATAGGCGAGCTCGAGATGACTGAACTCGAAGAGCATCGAGAAAACGCCATCCTCGCCGACCCACTGCGGCAGTTCCTCCGGGCTGACACCGTTGGCTTCGCCGACCGTGAAGATGTCGTGGCCGTCGAATACCTCGCGGCGGAACTCATGCAGGAAATCGAGGATGCCCGGCGTATTGGCCGTCATCTCATGGATGCCGACCAGCCCGTCCGGGCCATCCGGCGTCCCATCCGCAAATTCTGGCTTCTTGATGTAGACAATCGCATCGATGCGGAAGCCGCCGACGCCCTTGTCGAGCCAGAAGTTTGCAGCATCGAACAGAGCCTTGCGGACTTCGGGGTTCTCCCAGTTGAGGTCCGGCTGTGCTTCGGCGAACGTGTGCAGGTAATACTGCTGGCGTTCCTCACACCACGTCCAGGCCGAGCCGCCAAAGATGGCGCGCCAGTTTGTCGGTGCCGAACCGTCCGGTTTGGCGTCGCGCCAGATGTACCAGTCGGCCTTGGGATTCGTGCGGTCCTTCTTCGACTCGAGGAACCAGGGATGCTGGTCGGAGCTGTGATTGAAGACGAGATCCATGACGATGCGGATGTCGCGCTTCTTCGCTTCGGCAATCAGCGTTTCCATGTCTTCCATCGTGCCGTACGACGGGTCAATGCCGCAGTAATCCGAGATATCGTAACCATTATCGACCATCGGCGAAGGGTAGACCGGCGTGAGCCAGATGGCTCCCGTGCCGAGGGATTTGAGATAATCGAGATGACGCGTGACGCCGGGAATGTCACCAACACCGGTGCCCGTCGTATCCTGGAAGCTCTTCGGATAGACTTGGTAGACGATGCTTTTCTGCCACCATTTTAACTTGCTCATGAGAATACTCCTTTCTTCCGGTTCCCGTGAAATACGAGAGTGGAGTGTGGAGAGATCCACGCTCCACTCTCACATTCACATATAGCTGAATCAGAAGGAGATGATCGGGGTTTCGTTGACTTTGACGTCGCCGTCAGCAGCTTTCTTCATCTGCGGATACTCATTGCTGTTCGTCACAGCGAGGATGATCGTATCCTTGTAGCCGGCAGCCTTGATGGCATCGCGGCTGAAGCCGATGAGGTCGTCGCCTGCCTTGACTTTCGCACCCTGTTTCGTCAGGCAGCGGAAGCCCTTGCCTTCCATCTTGACCGTATCGAGGCCAATGTGGATGAGGATTTCGGCACCGTTGTCGAGGCGCATGCCGATGGCGTGATAGGAACCTTCCATGATCATGGTGACTTCGCCGTCAGCCGGAGCTACGACCGTTTCCGTCGTCGGCTCGATGGCAACGCCGTCGCCCATCATCTTCTGAGAGAATACGTCGTCCGGAACTTCCGTCATGTCGATGAGCTTGCCGGAAGCAAATGCCTTGAGTTTCATGGAGAGATCCGTCTTGACAGGTTCACTCGGGTTGGCTGCAGCCTTGGCTTCTACCGGCACATCGGCGAGATTGCCTTTGAGCAGGGCGTCGAAGTAGCTGCGGACATTCGGGACGGAGAGGCCGACGATGACCTGGATGGCATGGCCGTTCTTGACGAGGCCGAAGGCACCGGCTTTCGTGAACTTGCCTGCCGAAGCGACTTTGTCCGGATCTGCGACCGTGACGCGCAGACGCGTTGCGCAGTTCGTAACTTCCTTGATGTTGGACGGGCCGCCGAGGTTGTCGAGGAATACCTGAGCCTTCAGGGCATCCGGGTTGTTGGCAAGACCTTTCTTTTCCATTTCTTTCTTGGCCTTGTACTCAGCCTTCGTGAAGAGCTTGTCCTCTTCATCGTCGTCGGTACGACCAGGAGTCTTATAGTCGTTCTTGAGGATGAGATAACGGAATACGAAGAAGTAGATTGCCGTGAAGCAGAGGCCTACGATGATCTGCATGATGTAGGTACCTGCATGATACTTGAAGAGCGGAATCCAGTTCTGTACGAAGCAGTCGATGAGGCCGCCGCCGAAGTTGCCGGAGAGGCCAAAGAAGTAAAGCGTTGCGGAAAGCGTTGCGGCGAGAACAGCATGCACAGCGTAGAGGAGCGGTGCAACGAAGAGGAACGTGAACTCGATTGGCTCGGTGATGCCGCAGAGGACGGCCGTGACCGTTGCCGGGATCAGGAGCGTTGCTGCCTTCTTGCGTTTCTCAGGCTTTGCACAAGCGTACATGGCGAGGGCTGCGCCCGGCAGACCGAAGACTTTCGACATACCATGGAGGGCGAAGCCGCCTTCCGGGAACATTTCTTTCAGGGAGTGTGCGCTCGTAGCGAAATCATTGAGATGCTGGAGCCAGTAAGCCTGGATACCGCCATCGCAGACGGCCGGGCCAAAGATGAACGGCAGATAGATGAAGTGATGCAGACCAGCCGGCAGCAGGATGCGTTCGGAGAATGTGTAGCACCATACGCCGATGATACCGCTTGTTTTCAGGAAGAACTGGAACTGCTCAATGGCGTGCTGGACAGCCGGCCATACGAAGCAGAAGAGCAGGGCCATCGGGATCATGACGACGAAGCCGACGGCGACGACAAAGGCAGGGCCTTTGAAGATGCCGAGCCAATCTGGAATCTCGGTATCATAGAAGTGGTTGTGGAGGTACGAGGAGCAGCAGGCGATGAAGATGGCGCCGAGCATGCCCATGTCGAGGGTCTTGATGTTGGCGATCATCGCGAGACCCGTGCCTGCGCCAGCGGCCTGGCTGTAATCGACACCGAAGAAATCGCCGTGCAGCGTCAGGAAACCGGAGATGAAGTAGTTGAACACCATGTAGATGACGAAGGACTCCATTGCGCAGCGAGCCGGTTCTTTTTTCGCAAAGCCGATTGGCACGGCAATGGCGAAGAGGATCGGCATCTGATTGAATACCGTCCAGGCGCCCTGTTCTACGACAAACCAGAAATCATACCAGACGGTGCCTTTATCTGCGATACTGCCGAGAAGCATCGTATTCTTGCAGATGATCGAGATGGCAACCGTGAGACCGAAGAATGCGAACAGGATTACCGGCGTGTACATGGCGCCGCCGAACCGTTGCAATTCTTGCATGACGCGATCTTTACTGATCGACATGTTCATTCCCCCTATTTCTCAATTACCCATTATGATTGCTTGACAAGCCGATTCGTTCTTTATCGGTTCGGCTTGTCATCCAAGGGGCAGATTCGCAATCCCCCGATCCGTTCCCTTGGATATCCTGTACCTAAAGAATAATAAAAAAAGCCCGCAAACGCAATAGTTTCGCGGGTTTCAGGCACATCGCCCCTCTCGTGTACCATGGTACATTCTGAGAAATTCGGTACATATGAGCAACGGCAAGGCCTGGCGGGCTCTCCTTATTCTTATTGTTTATATTGTTGACTGAATATTTTTCTGTTTCAGGCGATGCACGTAGATGCGATACTTGACGTACCAGACTTCGATGAGCATGAAATAGGGCATCATGGACTTGAAGGAGATGTGTTTGCCGTCATCGGCATCGTAGAGCTGAAATTCGGCCGGCGAGATGTAGAGGTTGACGGTTGAGAGGCTCGCGAGCGTGTTGTCATGGAGTTTCGTGATGGAGATCAGCGGGATATCGCGCAGCTGGAGTTCCCGCGCGATTTCGACAACGGAAGGCGACTCGCCCGAGAGCGAGACGATGATGAAAAGGTCGTCCTTCGTCAGCGTCGGCAGCACAGAATAGAATTCCTCGCGAGCCGGGATGTCGTAGAGAAAGACGTTGTCGTAGAAGAAAAGGCGCTTGAGCTCCTGCAAGACATTGGCCTGTACGTAGCCCGAGGCAAACGTGAAGACGCGGTTCGCCTCGTGCACGAGGCGGCTGGCACTGTCGAAGTTGCGCTTGAAGATCTTCTCGCCCGTCTTCAGGTAGAAGTCGCTGAGGTCGTCGAGCACATTGGAGTTGTAATGCGGCTGCTCCACCTCCTCCATCTTGAGAATGGCCTTGAGCTCACCGAAGCCGTCGAGCCCAAGCTTCTGCGAGAAGCGCACGATGGTCGTGCTCGAGACGCAGCAGGCGCGCGCGAGTTCATGGATGGAAATATGGCGAGCGGCCGCACGATGCTGCAGGATGTACTTCCAGATGACCATATCCGTGTCGTTCAGAGCCTGGCGGTTGGTATTGATGAGTTCGTCGAGACGCATAAGGGAGTCCTCCATCTAACGTGTAAACAGGGAAAATCAGAACAGGCTGAGCGTCTTCAGCAGAAAAATCCAGCCGAAGATCGTGAAGCACGACAGCGCGCTCGTGTAAACGACGCAGTTGCCCGCGAGCTCCGCGTCGCTGTTCATCTGCTGCGCCATGGCAAAGCCGGCGACAGCACACGGCGTGGCGAAGATGGCGACGAGCGTCACGAGCTCGATGCCGCGGAAGCCCAAGAAGATTGCCAGCCCCAGCATGATGGTCGGCACGATGATGAGACGGGCGAGCACACAGCCCACGAGCTGCGGCAGGTGATTGTGGAAGCTGCCCCCCTTGAACGAGGCACCGAGGATGATGAGGGCGACAGGCGTCGTGGCTGCCGCGACTTGGCCGATCGGCTTGAGCACGGGCTTCGGGATGGGGATACCGAGGATCAGGAAGGCTGCGCCCAAGATTGCGCCGAGGATCATCGGATTCTTGAGCACGCCGAGGAGAATGCCGGGCAGGTAGAAATGCCCGCCGCGGAACGTCTCGAGGATGAATACCGAGACGATGTTGTAGATTGGCACGATGATGGCGATCATCATCGTCGGGATGGCCAGCTGGTCATCACCGAAGATATTGGCAATGAGCGGGATGCCCATGAGCACGAAGTTGCTGCGGAACGTAGCCTGGATCATGGCGCCGCGGCGCTTGTTCGACGGCTCGATTGCACAGACGATGATGCCAGCGATGAGCGCCGTTGCCAGAACACCGCCCGCTCCGAACAGGATGAGATTGGGACGGAACGTCGTGGCAATATCCGTTGTGTAGATGTTGTAGAACATCATGCAGAAGAAGAAAATACGAAAGACCATGCGATTGACATGGACGAGCTCCTCATCCGTCAGGAGCTTCATGCGCTTGACCATGGCACCGATGAACATCAGGCAGAACATCGGCACGACAGCGCCAATCGCCACAAGCAGATTGCTGACCATATACGCGATACACCCTTCCTAAAACGGCTCTGAATTTATTCCGTGTATTCCGATTCACGCCGGCATATTCAGCATACAGCCAACCACGTCGCGTGAATCAAACATGAATGCGCAATGCGTATCCTACAAAAAGTATATCACAATTGACGCAGGCTCAAAAGTGAGGAGTTTATCCTGCCCGTCATTACCAGCGATGGCGGATCTTCCAGAACTCGGGGCTCAGCATGACGAGCAGCGTAAACATCTCGAGGCGGCCGAGCAGCATCGAGATGCAGAGGATGCTCTTCGAAAAATCCGAGAACCCCGCATACGTGCAGGTGGCGCCGGCCACGCCGAAGGCCGGGCCGACACAGCCCATCGTCGTGACGCTGATGCCGATGGCATCGAAAACGCCAAACCCATCCCAGGTCAAAAGCAGCGCCCAGAGGACGATGAACAGCATGTAGAGAAAGAAGAATTGCTCGACGCGCACGAGTACATCATCCTCGACTTCCACGCCGTTCATGCTCGCGCGGATGACGCGCCGCGGGCTGAGCTTCTGATGCACGACGGCCCAGGCATTCTTGACGAGCAGCACGACGCGCGAGATCTTGATGCCGCCGGCTGTGGAGCCCGCACAGCCGCCGCTGATCATCAGAAGCATCAGGAGCCCCTTGGAAAACGACGGCCACTGGTCAAAATCCGTCGAGACGAAGCCTGTCGTCGAGAGTGAGCCGACCTGAAAGCTCGCGTAGCGGAACGCCTCGGACGGAGCGAGGCCGAACTCCGCCACGAGATTGGCCGTGATGAGCAGCATCGCGGCAAACAGGATGCCGAGATATGCCTTGAATTCCGTATTGCGGCGGAAGACACGCGGTCCTTTCTGCCAGGCCCTGTAGTAGAGAGCGAAATTGCCGCCCGACAGGATCATGAAGAAGGTCATCCAGCCCTCGACGACGGGGCTGTCGAAATGCATGGCATTGTCATCGTAGATGGAAAAACCGCCGGCCCCGATCGTGCTCATCGCATGCGTCATGGCATCAAAGAGGGGAAGCCCGCAGCAAAGATAAACGAAACAGGCCGTCACCGTGAAGATCAGATACATGAAGAACAGGACCTTCGTCATGTCGCGCAGGCGCGGCAGCACGCGATCCTGCGTAGGGCCGGAGGTTTCTGCATTGTACATGTAGACTGTGCTTTGACCGGCCTGCGGCAGGATGGCGATGAAGATGACGATGATGCCGAGTCCGCCAAACCAGTGCGTCATCATGCGCCAGAACAGGATACTGAGCGGCTGCGCCTCGATGCTCGTCATGACGGTTGCGCCCGTGCCCGTAAACCCCGAGATGCTCTCAAACAGGCCGTCGAGCAGCCCGAGCGAACCGCTCAGGAGATAGGGCAGCATGCCGAGGCATGTCGCGAGCAGCCAGCCGAGGCCCGTGATGGCCGCGCCCTCGCGCATCGTCATCTGTCCCTTGCCCGACCGTCCGCGCAGCTGCAGAAGGCCGCTGACAAAGAAACAGACGAGCATCGAGACGGTGAAGGCCAGGATGCTCGGTTCCTGATTCCAGACGGCCATGGCCAGCGGCACCATCAGAATCAAGGCTTCCGCCATGACGAGACGGCCGAGGATGTAGCATATGAGATTGTAGTTCATAAGATACCCCTTTACCAGTTCTTGCCGAAGGAGCGCACGCCGCGGTCAATGAGCACGAAGAACGAAAAGATCTCGATGCGTCCGAGCACCATGAGAAAGGCACAGAACATCTTGAGCCAGTACGGCGTCCATGAAAAGTCCCCGCTGCCGAAAAGCGCGGCCGTGCTGCCCGCACTCGTCAGGCAGCCGGCCGCCAGGCCCATGGCCTGCATCATCGAGACGCCCGAGAGCGAGATCACGAGCGCCGAGAGAGCAAAGATGGCGATAAACAGGAAAAAGAAGGACAGGATGCGTCCGACGACCTTGGCCGGCACGGCCAGCCCGTCCACCTTGATGCTCACGACCATATGCGGATGCAGTGTGTGACGGACTTCCGCCAGAGCCATGCGCAGCAGCACGAGAAAGCGGATGACCTTGATGCCGCCGCCCGCCGAGCCGATGCAGCCGCCGATGAAGACGAAGACGAAGAGCAGCAGGCGCGAAAACGGCGGCCAATCCCAGCAGGGCGCTGAGACGAAGCCGCAGGTCGACAGGAAGGACGCTGCCTGGAAAAAGCCGTGGCGCAGGCTCGTCACGCCATCGTAGAGACCATTGCGCGAAAGATTCAGCGCGATCAGCACGCCGCCGGCCACGAGGATCATGAGGTACACCTGCCATTCCGTATCGCGCAGGAAGAGGCGGATGCTGCGCCGCTGCCAGGATTTCCAGCAGAGCAGCGGGTTGAGCGCGGCCAGCACCATCGAGATGCCGGCCGCGAGTTCCAGCGGCCAGAGGTCATACGGCATGAACAGCGACAAATCCGCCGTACCACTGGAGGAAAGCGTCACGAGTGCACTCGTGACGGCGTCGAAGGGCATGAGGCCCGCGAGCAGGAAGAGCGCGAAGGAAAGGAGTGTCAGGGCCGCGTAGATGCGGAAGCCCTGCCAGGCCGAAGAAGCCATCTTGTTCCACAGCGGGCTGAAGAAGATGCTCTGGCGTGCCGTGAGCGTGAGCCCGAAGCAGCCGCTGACCTGCGGCAGGACGGTCGTCAGGATAAGAATGAAGTTGAGGCCGCCGAGCCAGTTTAGCAGGCTGTGCCAGAGCACGAGGCTGTGCGGCATGACAAGATCCGTATACGTATAGCATGAGAGCCCCGTCGTCGTGACGGCCGCCACGCTCTCGAAGAGCGCTGTCAGCGGATCGCGTATGACATCCGCGAGCACGTAGGGCATCATGCCGAAGACGGAAATCATGGGCCAGACGAGCACCATGAAAAGCGCCCCCTCCCAGACATTGAGCTGACGCATGTGATGCCGCCCCAGATAGCAGAAGGCTCCGCCGAGCGCAAAGGCCAGCACGGACGGCACGAGAAAGACCCAGATGTCCGTCTCGTGCCAGAACAGCCCGTCCGCCACGGGAATGAGCAGAGCGACGCCCATGATCTCGGCCACGCGGCCCATCAGCAGCCAGAAGAGCTCGAGCTCCCAGACGCCGCGACTGGATTTCTTCATACTTACTCCCTGCCCTTGAAATACTTCATGACTTTCTTGGAATACTGCGTCTGGATGAACAGGATGGTCCGGTCACCCGGCTGCAGCACCGTCGTGCCGTTCGGGATGGCCGCTTCGCCCGCGCGGACATACGCACAGACGAGGCATTCGCGCGGCAGCTTGGCCGCAGACAGCGGCTTACCGGCGACCGGCGCTCCCTCCTGCACGATGACCTCGACGGCCTCGGCCTTCGCGCCCTCGAGCAGTGAGACGGAGACAACACCGCCGCGGCGTGCAAAGGCCAGCACCTCACTTGCAGAGAGCAGGCGGGCCGAAAGAACGATATCGACACCCACCTTCTCCATGAGTTCCACGTATTCATTGCGCGAAACGCGCACGATCGTCTTCGTGCGGTTTTCGGACATATGACGGGCCAGCAGGGCCAGCATGAGATTGAGTTTGTCATCCTCGGTCAGGCAGACGACGACGTCGGCCTCAGCCACACCTTCTTCGGTCAAGAGATCGATATCCGTGCCGTCGCCGCAGATGGCGATGCCGTCGACGAGCTTGTCGGCCATCAGGCGGCAGCGCTCGCGGTTCTTGTCGATGACCTTGACCTTAACGCCCTGCTTCTCGAGCATCGGCGCGAGAGCCCGCCCCGCGCGGCCCGCGCCGATGATGATGACGCGATGCAGCTTGCGCGCGTCGCGCTGGACGAAATTCTTGCTGAACTTCTCGATTTCCTCAGGGATGCCGATGAAATACGCGTTGTCATGCGGCAGCAGGCAGTCGTCACCGTGTGGGATAATCATGCGGTGATCGCGGAAGATCATGCCGGCCAGCACGCCCTTCGGCAGCCGGATATCCTTGAGCGGAATGTTCGCCAGCGGTGAATGGCGCTGCACCTTCGTCTCGAACAGGCGGATCTTGCCATGGGCAAAGTCCTCGACATCGAGCGCAGCCGGCGTCATCAGGATGCGGTTGATTTCGTTGGCCGTGATGAGCTCCGGATTCAGCATGAGGTCGATGTCGAAATTCTTCTTGAGGTATTCGCGCGCCTCGCTCATGAACTGCATGTCACGGATGCGCGCAATCGTATGGCTGATGCCGTGCTTCTTCGCGAGGATGCAACAGATCATATTGACTTCATCGCTGGCCGTAACGGCAATGAGGATGTCGGCACCGCGCACGTCGGGATCGTCCATCGTGATTGGGCTCGCACCGTTGGCATAGATGGTCAATACATCCAGCGTGTTTTTTACGGCCTCCAGCTGGCTCTCATCGTGATCGATCACCACAACATCGAACTGCTCCTTCGACAGCAGTTCCGCAACGCTGTACCCCAGCTTGCCCGCCCCCACTACGACAATACGCACGACAATCCCTCCTAAAAAAATCGCATGCTTCATTATAACACAAAAAGCCCCCGGTACGGAAACGCCGCGAGGGCGCTCCGTAGCGGGAGCTTCCATGTTCAGCAGGGGTTATTCTGCGAAAAGTTCCGTGGAGAGATAGCGGTCACCCGTATCCGGCAGCAGGGCCACGATATTCTTGCCCTCAAACTCCGGACGCTTGGCGAGCTCAATGGCAGCAGCCAGAGCTGCACCCGAGGAAATGCCAATCAGTACGCCCTCGACATGGGAGAACTGGCGGCCATACTTAAAGGCATCTTCGTTGGCAACGGCGATGACCTCATCATAGACCTTTGTATCGAGCGTTTCCGGCACGAAACCGGCGCCAATGCCCTGAATCTTGTGCGGGCCGGCCTGCCCCTTCGAGAGGACGGGACTCGTCGCAGGCTCAACAGCTACGACGCGGATATCCTTGTTCTGCTTCTTGAGATAATGGCCGACGCCGGACAGCGTACCGCCCGTGCCGACACCTGCGATGAAAGCATCAACTTTGCCGTCGAGGTCATTGTAAATCTCCGGGCCCGTCGTCGCTTCATGCGCAGCCGGGTTCGCGGGATTGGCGAACTGCTCCGGAATGAAGGAATTCGGCGTCTCCTTAGCGAGTTCCTCAGCCTTAGCAATCGCACCCTTCATACCCTTGGAACCATCCGTCAGCACGATCTTGGCACCGTATGCCTTGAGCAGGTTGCGGCGCTCGACGCTCATCGTCTCCGGCATCGTCAGGATAGCCTTGTAGCCACGGGCAGCAGCAACGCTCGCGAGGCCGATACCCGTATTGCCGGAGGTCGGCTCGATGATTGTGGCACCCGGCTTGAGCTTGCCGTCTTTCTCAGCCTGCTCGATCATGGCCTTGGCGATGCGGTCCTTGACGGAGCCGGCCGGATTGAAATACTCGAGCTTCACGAAGACATTGGCCTTGAGGTCATTGGCCTTGATGAAGTTGTTGGCCTTCAGCAGCGGCGTACCGCCAATCAGTTCCGTAACACTGTTGTATACCTTGCTCATGGTGAATACCTCCATTTATCTTTTGTCGTCTGAAACACTCGCTTAGTTAAAACATATATGATTAATATGTTTATATATTATCACAGGCCCTGCCACTTGTCAACAGGGATTGACTTTTTCGCATAAATTTACTACCATATAGTAAACAAGAATGACATAGTATAAAAGTATGAAATGAGGTATTTATCCATGAAGATCTCTGCGAAAGGACGCTACGGGCTGGCCGCCATGACGTACCTTGCCCGCAATTACGAGGCCGGCACGCCCATCACCATCATCAGCATCTCGGAGAAGCTCGGCATCTCCAAGATCTATCTCGAGCAGGTTTTCTCGCTGCTCAAGCGCGCCCGCCTCGTCAATTCCATCAAGGGCAGTCAGGGCGGCTATCAGCTGGCCCGGTCACCGCGTGAAATCACAGCTTACGATATCCTCGCCTCCATCGAGCTCTCGCTGATGGAAAAGACGGCAGCAGCCGCTCCCGACAAGATGCCGGAGCTCGACCGGGCACTCGCCGCGCGCGTCTTCGACCCGCTCGACGAAGCGATCAAGAACACGTTGTCCGCCGTTTCGCTCGACAATATCCTCACGGCCATTGACCAGGAGAAGGAC
Organism: Mitsuokella sp. AF33-22; assembly: GCF_003475755.1. Classification (NCBI taxonomy): domain Bacteria; kingdom Bacillati; phylum Bacillota; class Negativicutes; order Selenomonadales; family Selenomonadaceae; genus Mitsuokella; species Mitsuokella sp. AF33-22. The sequence goes on from NZ_QRQA01000002.1 coordinate 155,133, forward strand.
GCGGACAGTTTGATGTACTTCATTTAATGAAGCACCAAAGAAACATTAATGTACTCTTAATAAACTCCAGATTCAATCAACAAAACCCATCAACTCTGCCAAACACCGTCGCAAATACTCGCATTTTATGCGCAGGAAGCGGCGAAAACCGTTAAAATTCTGAGCGATATGGAATCATTCCTATAGAAAACGTTCTCTCACTGGAAATAATTTCACAAAATCCGCTGTTTTCCGCGAGTCTGCGGGAATATACCATTTCACAAGCTACTTGAGATATAGTATAATACTCGATAGTTGTTGAGGATACGCCCCTATCCTTCCCAGCGCTGACAACAACCCGTAACACATTCTCGACGGTATGGCCACGCCGTACCATGGTTTTGTTGGAGGTGTTTTCCCATGATGATGGATGACATTCGTGTTATCATCGCTAAGGGTCCCTTCTCCGCGGAAGATGCGCAGTACTATATCGAACGTATCAAATCGAAAACGAAGTTTACATTGAAGAAAGTGACGTTTACCCGCACCGATACGTATCTGGATATCCGCTATTCGTTTGCCGATATCCCTTTCGAGCGTATTCGCCGGATCCCCTTAGCCGATTTGCCAGAGCGCCGCGCGGTGAACAACTGATTGCAGCCTATGGCATGCAAAAGCCCCGGAACCCAATGGTTCCGGGGCTTTTGTCATGAAAAAAATCAGGTTCAGCGGGTAAAGTGGAAAGCATCGAGCTCCCAGAGTCGTCCCGTGACGGATTCAAGCGGAGCATCGGCATGGATGCGCAGTTCCGGCCGGATATTCTTCTCGGGGAATACCAGCATGCTCGCCACTTCCTCACCGTGCTGGAAGAACGCTTCGACAGCCGTGCGGTCAACGAAGAGCTGCAGGGAGAGCATACGGTCGACAAAGAGCTTGAAGCGGCGCACGCCACGGCCGCCGTGCTTCATGCCCGTGCGGTCGATCGTCATGACCTGCGTCGTGCGGTCATAGGAAAAGACGGTCGTCTCCAGGCCGTAAGCGAGCGTCAGGCTGATGTGCTGCGCCTTGCCCAGTGTGAGGTCGAGCAGGACTTCCGTGCCGTCAAAGAGCTGTTCGGTGAGATTCTGCTCCATATCCATATCGATGTCGATGGCCGTCTCCTCGATGCGCAGGGCCTTGAACTCACGAGCCGGACGTGAATAGATGTGCCCCTGGCGCAGGGAGAGCACGCGTGGCAGCGTCAGGCTGAACATCCAGCCCTTCTCACGCGTCGGGTATTCATCGTCCTTGTCCGGCATGCCCATCCATCCCAGAAGGATATGACGGCCCTCATGCTGGAAGACCTGCGGCGCATAGAAATCAAAGCCGTGATCAAGTTCCTGGAACTTCGAATGCTGCATCATGTCAAGGCTGTCGAGGGAGAGGTGGCCCGCGATATAACCGGCCTGATAGATGTTCTGGCGGTCAAACTCGCGCGCTTCAAGGCCCTGCGGGCAGAAAATCAGCGCGTCATAGGCGCCGAAATGCAGGAGATTCGGGCATTCCCACATATAGCCGAAGTGACCGAGACGCGTCTTGAGCTCGCCGAGATTCTTCCAGCCCGCTTTCGTCTCCTCGTAGATGAGTACAGTACCGCGCGGTTCCTGCTCGTCGGCCTGCGCACCGATGACGAAGTAGCGCTTGCCATGACGGTGGAAGAGATACGGATCGCGGAAATGACCCGTGATGCCTGCGGGACTGTCCGGCACGGCAATCACGCCCTTCTCCACCGCACCGTCTTCCTGCAGCGTGCCGAAGCGCTGCGCCGGCGTGCGGATGCCATCGTTCTTGGCATTGCAGGTGTAGAAGACGTGAACCCTGCCCTTTTCCGTAAAGCCGCAGCCGGAATAGCAGCCGTCCTTATCGTGTTCGTCGCTCGGCCAGAGCGAGAGTTCCGGCAGGGAATAATGCACGAAATCGCGCGTCCGGACGTGAGCCCAGCACTTGTTCTTGTGCTCGCAGCCCAAGGGGTTCCACTGATAGAAGATATGGTATTCGCCATCGGCATACGTCAGTCCGTTCGGGTCATTGATGAGGCCGAACGGCATCTCGAGATGGAAGCGGTTGTGCCAGCGGTCCGTCAGCGGGAAACCGGCCGCGACCTTCGCATCGATGGCTTTCTTGTCAAAATGTTCCATGAAAATTCCTCCCGATACAGAAAAAGGGCTGCCGTTGCGGCAGCCCTGATTACTTCTTACTGTTCGTCCTCTTTTTCCGGGTTGAACAGCGTGAACGTCAGTGCAAACGCTACGGCAAATCCAACAACATTGACGAGGATGTACTGCGGCAGATGGTCAAGGTAAAGGAGCGTACCGGGCAGGACCGTGATGCCCATGCCCGTACCGGCAAGATGCAGGAAACCCGCGATGCCGCCTGCGCAGGCGCCGCCTGCGAGTGCGTAGAGGAACGGCTTCATGAGGCGCAGGTTGATACCGAAGATGACCGGTTCCGTGATGCCGAGGAAGGCCGGCACGATGGAAGAAATGTAGAGTGCACGCTTCTTCTTGTTCTTCGTGCGGGCAGCCACGGCTGCGGCAGCGCCGCCCTGAGCGATGATGGCGCCCGTGATAATCGCGTTGAAGGGATCGACGCCCGTCGAGGCGAGCAGCTGAACTTCCAGGGCATTGAAGACGTGATGGACGCCGAAGACGACGATGACCTGATGCAATCCGCCGACGATGAAGCCGCCGACGCCGTACGGCAAAGCGAGGAAGGTCTGGATGGCGCCGAAGACAGCGAGCTCGATCCAGTGCATGATCGGGCCGACGATCAGGAGGCCGAGGATCATGGAGATGAAAAGCGTCAGGAACGGCGTGACGATGAGGTCAATGACATCCGGGATGAAGGTCTTGAGCCATTTCTGCAGCTTGGCCGCAAAGATGCCGAGCACGAGAGCCGGCAGTACGGATCCCTGATAGCCGACGACCGGCACGCTGAGTCCGAAGATGTCCATCATGATGGGCTGAGCCTGACCGGCGGCAATCGCGTAGGCATTCGGCAGCTGCGGGGCAACGAGCATGAGGCCGAGGACGATGCCGATGACCGGCGTGCCGCCGAAGCGCTTCGTCGTGGACCAGCAGACGAGTGCCGGCAGGAAGGCAAAGGCCGTATCCGTGAGGATCTGGCTCATGCGCAGGACGTTGTCGCTGAACTGGACGCCCATGCTCAGGCAGGCGCCGCGCAGGCCCATGAAAAGACCGGTTGCGACGAGGACGGGAATAATCGGCACGAAGACATCGCCGAGCGTGCGGGAAATCTTCTGTGCGACCGACATCTGCGCGTAGGCTTCCGCCTTGTTGTTGCTGGCACCGGCGAGATCCGTGCCGGCAACGAAGACATCGTATACCTTGTCGACAAAGCCCGTGCCGAGGATGATCTGGTATTGGGCAGCGGCGAAGAACTGGCCCTTGACGCCGTCGATATTCTCAATGGCTTTTTCGTTGAGCTTCGTCTTGTCGACGATGATGAGGCGCAGGCGCGTGGCGCAGTGCTCAGCACTGCGGACATTCTCACGGCCGCCGACATACTTCCAGATGAGCTTTGCGACGCGCTCTTCCTTCGACAGACCGCTGAGGTCTTCCTCCGGTTCGGCCGGAGTCTCTGCTGCCGGCTCGGACGAAGCTGGCGCTTCCTCTGCTGCCTCTTCATTGACCGTCGTGATTTCCTTGTCGCCGAGAGCCACCGTCACCTTGCCGTACTCAAAGGCATTCGTCACGAGGACCGGTGTCGTCGTATCGTAGCCGGCGCCCTTGATGCCTTCCGGATCGAACTCCAGCAGCAGCTGGCCGCGCTTGACGCGATCGCCCTGAGCGATCTTGGCGTCGAAGAACTTGCCGCCGAGCTGGACCGTATCGATGCCGACGTGAATCAGGATATCCGCGCCGTTATCGGCATGGATGCCGATGGCATGCTTCGTATCGAACAGCACGGTGACTTCGCCGTCGACCGGCGAGTAAACCTTGCCGTCCGGATTCTTGACAGCCGCGCCCTTTCCCATGGCACCGCTGGCAAAAGCCGGATCCTTGACATCCTTCAATTCGATGAGCTGTCCATTGAGCGGACTGTCCAAGCGAATCTCTTTCATGAGATGGTTCCTCCTTTTCTCATTCCGTTTCCTTCTTTACTGCTCCAAATCACCAAAATTCCAGGCGCCCCTGACGCCTGACCGGAAATCCCTGCGGCTCATTGTGAAACCGTTTTCATAATTCCAGTGTATAGCACAGGACCCCGTTTGTCAAGCAAAAAACGTCACTCCACGAGGAGGTCCCGGAACTTCGTATACTCCTTCTGGAAGAACAGGTTGACCGTATCGACCGGACCATTGCGGTGCTTGGCGATGATGACTTCCGTGAGGTTCTTGTTCTCCGTATCCTTATCATAATAATCCTCGCGATAGAGGAACATGACGATATCAGCATCCTGCTCAAGGGAACCGGATTCACGCAGGTCAGAGAGCATCGGGCGCTTGACCTGGCGCGATTCGACAGAGCGCGAGAGCTGGGAAAGCGCAATGACCGGCACGTTGAGCTCGCGCGCCAGCGCCTTGAGAGAACGAGAGATCTCGGAAATCTCCTGCTGGCGGTTGTCGCCATTCTTGCTCGGACGTCCCTGCATGAGCTGCAGATAGTCGATGACGATGAGGTCGAGGCCGTGCTCGGCCTTGAGACGGCGCGCCTTGGAACGCAGGTCCATGACGGTGATGCCGGCCGTATCATCAATGAAGATGGGCGCCTTGTTCAGGCGGTCAGCCACGGTGACAAGCTTGTTCCACTCCTCATCGTCGAGCTGGCCCGTGCGCAGGCGCTGGGAGTCAATGCCGCCTTCGGAACAGAGCATGCGCTGCATGAGCTGTTCCTTGCTCATCTCGAGTGAGAAAAAGGCGACCTTGCCGCCGTGCAGGCCCACATATGAGGCGATGTTCAGCGTGAAGGCTGTCTTACCCATGGACGGGCGGGCGGCGACGAGGATGAGGTCCGAGGGCTGCAGACCGCTCGTCAGCTTATCGAGGTCCTTGAAGCCCGTCGACAGCCCCGTGATACCTCCTTTTGATTCGTACAGCACATTGATGCGCTCAAAAGTGCGCATGAGAATCTTCTTGATGGGCTCAAAACCGCCGCCCCCCTGCGAACCCGCCACGGAGAGGATCTTCTGCTCGGCCGCATCCATGATGTTCTCGACCGTATCCGCATCTTCATAGGCTGCGCCGGCGATTTCTGTAGCCGCATCGATAAGACGGCGCAGCTCGGCTTTCTCCTTGACGATCTTGGCGTGATACGACACGTTGGCAGCCGTCGGCACGGCATTTGCGATGGCCGTGATGAACGGCAGGCCGCCGACCTTCTCGAGCTCGCCCGTCTTGCGCAGCTGCTCGGTAAGCGTGACGAGATCCACGGCTTCGTCATGTTCGGTAAGGTCAAGCATGGCCTCGTACACATGACGGTGCGCCTCGCGGTAGAAGTCCTCGGGCTGCAGGATCTCCTGCACCTCGACGATGGCCTCTTTCTTGATCATCATGGCGCCCAATACGGCCTGCTCCGCCTCAATATTCTGCGGCGGCACGCGATCTGGTAATGCCATTTATGCTTCCCCCTCAAAAATCAAACGGAATGCTTCTTCCGCCGTGGCAACGGCATGGATATCAAGGCCCAGAAGATCCGGCGGGATATCCTTCTCGTTTTCCTTCGGGATCACGAGCGTCCTGATGCCGGCCTGCCGCGCACCATACGCCTTCTCGAAAACGCCGCCCACGGGGCGCACGCGTCCCGCCAGCGAAATCTCACCCGTGACCGCGACATCCTGACGAATCCTGCGGCCCGTGACGGCACTGACGATACAGGCCAGGATGGCTGTGCCGGCACTCGGTCCATCGATATTGCCGCCGCCGATGACGTTGATGTGGACATCGTAGTCATGGATATCCTTGCCCGTCAGCTGGCGCATGACGGAAGCCGCATTGAACACCGAATCCTTGGCCATGCTGCCGGCCGTCTCATTGAAGCGCACCGTGCCCTTGCCTTTCTCACGTGCGGGGAACGCCACGGCCTCAAACTCGATGACCGATCCCAAGAAGCCGGCGACGCCCAGGCCGAAGATGTGGCCGATCTCCGCCGTATTGCGTGCCTTCTTTGTCACGAACTGAGACAGGCGGGAAACCTGTGCCACCTCGTAGACAGCCTCTTTGCTGATGATGAGGCCGTCCGCAGCGGTCTTGTCCGCGGCCTGCTCCAGGGCCAGGCTGTAAGCATCGGCCAGGATGTTGATGGCCTTGCGGCCTTCAATCGTGTATTCGGCAATCAGCGAGGCCACGCCGTCAGCGAGATGGGCCTTGAGCTTTGTGGCCGCATTCTCGACGATTGCCTCGATGTGTTTCGGCGTCAGCGGCTCGAAGTAAATCTCGGCACAGCGCGAGCGCAGGGCCGGATTAATATGGCTGGCATCGCGTGTCGTCGCGCCGATGAGCACGAAATCCGCCGGCGCCCCCTCCTCAAACAACTTCTTGATGTAGGGTGGAACCTTGGGGTCGGTCGGGTCATAATACGATGACTCAAAGTAAGCCCGCTTGTCCTCAAGAACCTTCAGGAGCTTGTTCTGGAGCATGGGGTCCATCTCACCGATCTCATCGATGAACAGGATACCGCCGTGAGCCTCGGTGACAAGACCGGGCTTCGGCTCCGGCACACCGCTGTCCGCCAGGCTCTTCTGCGCTCCCTGATAGATGGGGTCGTGAACGGAACCCATCAGGGGATCCGTGATCTCGCGCGGATCCCAGCGCAGGACCGTGCCATCCGTCTCCACGAACGGAGCATCTTCACGGAATGGCGATTCCGGTTTTTTCTTGGCAGCCTCGAGCACGAGGCGGGCCGCCGTTGTCTTGCCGACGCCCGGAGGCCCGTAGAGCAGGAGATGCTGCGGATACGGAGAACTGAGCTTCGAGAGCAGGGCCTTGACGGCTCTCTCCTGCCCCACGATTTCCGAGAAGGACTGCGGACGCAGGAGTTCCATAACGGACTGTGTCAGATGGATGGATTCCAGCTGCTCGAGCTTCTCGCGCTTCTTGGCATCCTGCGGCGTCTCGGCATTCTGTTTCTCTTCCTTGATGACCTGGCGGCGGATATCCTCGACGTAATCCTCATGTTCCTTCTCGAGCTTCTCGTTGACCTTCTTCTCAATGCTGTCCTCAACCGTACGGCGCGCCCGTATGTCCGCAATGCGTTCGGATAGCTGCAAAAGGATGTCCGGCAGCTCCGATTCTTTCGGCACCGGATGGATGAGCGGATCCTCCTCCAGGATGCGCTGCAGTGCGAGCACCCGTTCGCAGCGGTCTTCCGAGCGCAGGAGCTGCATGGCATTCATGCGGCCGGCCCGGATGACGAGATTCTCCGTGCCGAGCAGAGTCGCCAGCGACTGGTAGAGTGCATCGATCTCGCGATCGATAGGCTGCAGTGCCGGCGGCTCCTGTGGGGATTCCGGCTTGTGCTGCTTATGGGAAAATAATTTATCAAAAATACTCATATGCCTTGCTTAAATCCTTATAAATTTCTATAGTAAAAAACCTTTCCCCGCAGAGACGTGATGGCCTCGGCCATCGCGCCCGCCAGCAGGAAAAGGTTTCAGATCATACCGCAGTGGCCTGTGGTCATTCTGCGACAATATTGACCTTGATCTTGCTCGTGATGGACGGATGAACCTTGATAACGGCCTCATAGACGCCCGTTCCCGTCACTTCACCCTGCAGGGTGATCTTGCGCTTATCGATCTCGATGTGCTGTGCCTTGAGTGCAGCGGCGACATCCTTGCCCGTGACACTGCCGAAGAGCTTGCCGCCCTCGCCAATCTTGACGGGGATCGTCACTTCAACCTTCTCGAGCTGCTTGGCCATGAGGCGGGCCTCATCGGTCGCCATGGCTTCCTTGCGGGCCTTGGAACCAGCCTGCGCCGTTGCCACATTGAGATTCTGTGCCGTTGCGAGCACTGCTGCCTTGCGCGGCAGCAGGAAGTTGCGGCCGTAGCCCTCCGATACCTCGACGATATCGCCTTTCTTGCCCAGTTTCTTAACGTCCTGCTGAAGTATTACTTTCATCTTTATCAGACTCCTCTATGTATTTGCGGGCGATCTCGATCGCCTGCTGTTTGATATCTTCCAATTTGGCACCCTTGATCTGCGCGCCGGCCACATTCTGATGACCGCCGCCGCCAAAGGCCTCCATGATGACCTGTACATTCATGTCGCCCGTCGAGCGCGCACTGATGCCCACCGTATCCTCCGAAAGCTGGAAGACCACGATGCTCATGCAGACATTCTCGATGCGCAGCAGTGAATCGGCTGCCTGTGCGGCAATGACCTGGCCATTTGACATGATCTCGGGACAGGTCGAGACGATGAGCCCGCCCGGATAATACTCCGAACGCGCCTTCGTGCGCGCCAGGGCCACCGTCGTCTCGTAATCCGTGCGGAACAGATGGCGTACCATGACGGGATCGGCGCCGCTGCGCCGCAGATAGGCCGCCGCATCAAAGGTGCGCACACCCGTCTGCACGGCAAAATTCTTCGTATCGACGACAATACCAGAGTAAAGAGCTGTCGCTTCGACGCGTGAAAGCACGAGATTCTCGCTGAAATACATCAGGAGCTCCGTGACGAGCTCACTCGTCGAGCTCGAAGCTGGCTCGATGTAGACGAGCAGCGGATTCTTGATGAAATGCTCGCTGCGGCGATGGTGGTCGATGACGATGACGCGGTGAATGCGTTCCAAGAGGGATGGATCCGCCACGAGATGCGGGATATGCGTATCGACGACGATGAGCACCGGATTGAGCGCTGTCATATTGACAAGCTCATTGGCCCGCACGATGATATGGCGGTAACTCTCATCATCCTTCATGATATCCGCGAATTTATCAATGCCTTCATTCATGTCTGAAAGCACGAGATGCACCGGCTTGTTGAGCTGGCGGGCCATCTTGGCCACGCCCATGGCTGCGCCGAAGCAGTCAAAGTCCTCGTTGTGATGGCCCATGACGTAAATCTCGTCGGCACCGTCCATGATTTCACGGATGGCATGTGCGACCACGCGGGCCTTGACGCGCGTATGCTTCTCCACAGCCTTGGCACGGCCGCCAAAGAACTGTGTCTTGCCGCCAATCTGCACAGCCACCTGGTCGCCGCCGCGGCCAAGTGCCAGATCGAGGCCGGCCTGAGCCTGTGCGCCGAGCTCCGCCATGCTCTGCGTATCCGCAACCGCCACGCCCATAGAGAGCGTGACCGGCAGGCGGTTCGTACTCTGAAGCTGGCGGACCTTGTCGAGGATGTCGAACTTGCCGGCAATGGCTTTGTCGAGCGACTGCCGTTCCAATATGACGATGTAGAGGTCATCGGAAACGCGGCGCATAAAGCCGCCAAGACTCTTCATCCAGGCATCGAGCTGCTGGTTGACCGAAAGCAGCAGTGCCGTGCGTTCCGCCTCATCCTGACCCTGGATGACCTCATCGTAATTGTCGATCTGGATGTAGACGAGAACCGTGCGGCTGCCCTTGAAGGTATTGCGCAGCTGCTCAAAACTCGTGATGTCCTGAACGTAGAGCGCCATCAGCGGCTGCTGATGCGGCGGCACTGGTACCGGCCGGTAGCGCACCTGATAGTAATGGTCTTCATGTGCGAAGACGTACTCGCCCACCGTTCCCCAGACCGGCCCGATGATAAGGCCCGGCCATATGTCCTTGGCATCCGTATCCTGCTCGGGTTTCTCGCCGGCATACTCCTTGATGCGGTCATTGCACCACTGTATGCGCCCCTCCTCATTGACAATCAGAATGGCCTGAGGAAGATCCTCGATGGCATAATTCATCATCTCATTGAGGTTGCGCACGACGTTGCGGCAGTAACGCTGAAACCGGCGTGAACGGTCGGAGCAGCGCTCCCGCGCAAAGGATGCCAGGCAGAGCCAGACGACAAAGGCAATGGCCGCAATGAACTGGTTGTAATACGATAATATGCCGATGAGCACCAGCATGATGAGCAGGTGTATCGTCAGATCGATCCATGCCGAGAGATTTCGCGGCATTTTTCTCACCTCATTTCTATTCCGACAATCCCTTATGACCGGCCGCCAAAACGGCGCCGATAATCAAAGACCATGTCGAAAAGGCCCGTAAAGGCCAAGACCTGCGAAAGCGGTCCTCCCATAAGGACCAGTATGTACAACATCAAACGCAGAGGACGCCGCACATGATATCGTAATAAAACGTAACTCATGAGAGAAAGCCCCTGAACAATGCCGGCAAACATCGCCACCATATTTAAATTCATCGCTGTTTGATAAAGCCACTGAAGCTCCCGCGTGCCTCCCCAGTAAAGGCCCACCAGGGCAAAGCCAAAAATATAGAGAAAAACCTGTGGCAAGTGCCACTCAGAAAAGGGGGGCAGGTGCGGTACCTGGTACCCAAGACGATGCAGGACACGGCAACCGATCAGATAACCAACTGCGGTATCCATCAGCCCCATGGCAGCAACAATAAGTGGCATCAGCAAGCTCAAGAATTCCAGGCTGTGCGTTATCTCCGCACGGCTCTTATCCAAGGCCGCCGGATCCATTCCCATCTGTTCGTACACCGTGAGGCTCTGATTAACGCTGCTTTGCAGGGCATTCAGTTCCAAGGTCAGTGGATTGACAGACGTTATGAGGAACAAAATCCCCAAAGACATCAGCTTGGCCACAACCGAAACGAGCAGCGCCGAGCCAAAGGTCTTCGAGCCCGACCACTGCCTGCGAAAGGCCACGCCGAGCATGAGCCCCGTCGGGGCAAAGGAAATGACCATGCGCAGCGACAGCAGAGGCTCGATGAGCAGAGCCATGATGATGCCGGATACGAGAACGGCCATGATGCCCCAGCGCAGTCCATGGCGAACGACCAGGACAATGATGGGAAGAGCCCACACGAGTGCCGCCACCATACCGATGACCGGCAGGTAGACAGCGGCCAGCGCCAGGATGACAGTCAAGGCAGAAAGCAGGCTGCTTTCCGTCAAGGGCTTGAGTCTATAGGAAGTCATTTCTTCATCCTTTCCTTATTTTAGGCTATTCCCCATTATACCAGATAAAAAAGACCTTGTCTTGCAAGCTGGTACTAACAAAAAGGCGGGTCTGCCCTAAAGGCGCTGCGAGGTATATTTTGGCTTCGTCGCTCCGTTAAATGTGACCCAATCAAAAACCAGCGCCAAAGCAGCTTCGCCGCCTGCCGCGGCGTTCTGACATCGAGCATATACGTCACTTCTCATCGGGCCCCATCCCTGCGGGCAAGCACTGCGCTCCTGCAGGCAAAATATACCTCTCCGCTCAACTCCGTCCATCTCCGACAGGCAGCATTCACAGCCTCTTCAGGGACACTGGCAGAAAGGGGATGGCTGGGCATAAGCGAAGCGTTTGGCAATCTGCGTTAAGAATCGATTTTTTCCCTGCCAGCTTCCTGATAAAAGAGCGTCCGTTCAAGCGGCAGCGCGTTTAGCTCTTTTGTCAGGCTGATTTAAAAGGGAAAAAATCGATTTAGCAGATTGACTTCGCGCAGCGTTGCCCGGCCATTCCCGGCTATGCATCACCAACAAAACAAAGCTGCCATATCAAACGCACTTCAATCTGATATGGCAGCTTCCTGTATCTGTTTATTTGACCTGTGTCGTCGCAACGCCGTACAGCACCGCATCGCCCTTCGTCTGGATGAAGAGCTCCGTACCCGCCGGCAGGTTCACATCCTTGCCGTGCACGAATGCACCAGCGACCACACCGATTGGCCCGAGGATCGCAATGCCCGCGATGCTCGCACCTGCTGCCATCGCGAGATTCTTCATCTCTTTCTTGGCCTCTTCGCCAATATACGTATCGACATACGTCCCGTCAATCGACTTCGTCTTATTGAAGTCAATCTGTACCTCGGCATTGCGGCCGAAGTTGCGTGCCTGCTTTACCTTCGTGACCGTGCCCTCGCCCGGCAGGCCCTTGGCAAAAACGAGCTTGCCATCGACGAGTACATCCTGCGACACCTGATAACGGATCGTATCGCCGACTTTCAGGTTGTTCGAGTTGACTGGCGTCACCAGCGCAATCTTCACGAGCGTGTCAGACGGCACGCGCACCTGCGAAAGCGGCAGTTCTGCACTGCCGAACGAGGCCTGCGAAAGCTTTGCCAGACGTTCACGGTAAGTCCCTGTGCCCGTCTTGCCCGTCAGATCCATCTCGAGATTGGCCACGCGTGTATCGACAGGGTCCATGCTGACCTCATGGCCGATATTCCACTCCACGGCATTGAGGTCCGCGAGCAGCGACGGCTTCGTGCTGTTTGTATATACCTCATTATAGATGGCATTGACACGGGCCATCATGCTGCCCGTACGGTGCGTGCCATCGTAGTCTTTCTCGAGCTTGTTGATCCGGTCGATCAGCGCACCGGTCTGCTCCGTGCCATACGTGTCCTTCTCGACTGCACCGAGCTTATCCTGTACTGTTTCGGGCGTAGCTGCCGCCGTGATTCCCATGGAAGACACCAGGAGGACGGCACTCAGCAGCACGCTGAGAAGCTTGTGAAATTTCATAGATTGAACCCCCATTCATCTGGCATTACGCCGTATTGTGCTGGTATTGTTTCATTCATGATTCTTATTCTGGCATAGTTCGAATAAAAAGGCAAGACGAAGCCCATCAATTTTTCGGGTCGAAGAGGCCCTGCGATTCCTCGTAGAGCGTGACTTTTGTCTCCTTGTTGTGCCCGCTGTCCGGCTCCGGGTGAATCATGATGTCAAAGGTACCGAATTCCTTGCGGATGAGCTGTTCAAGCTCGTCACAGACGGCATGAACCCGGGAAAGATGCATCGTGCCGTCGAAGAGCACATGGACATCGAGCAGCTTATAGGAGCCGGAGCGGCGCGTCCGCAGGCAATGGCAGCCGCGCACCTCCGGCACACTCTCGATGATCTTGCGGATGCGCTCCTCCTCTTCTTCCGGCAGGCTCGCATCCGTGAGCTGCATCGTCGAATCGACGACCATGCGCCAGCCGGCGCGAAAGATGATGCCGGCGACAAAGATGGCGATGAGCGGATCGAGCCAGGCCCAGCCCGTGATCTGCATGAGCACAAGGCCCATGAGCACGCCGACAGAAGTCCAGATATCCGCGCGCAGGTGCAGCCCGTCGGCTTCAAGTGCCTGCGAGCCCGTTTCCCTGGCCACCCGGATCAGGCGATGTGAGACAAAAAAATTGATAACGATGGATATGGCCATGATGGCAATGCCGTAGCCGAGCATCTCGGGAACCCGGCTCTCCGCAAACTTCATCACGGATTCATACAGGATGCCGATGGCCGCCGCCACGATCAGCAGGGCTTCGACGGCCGCCGACAGGTTCTCGTACTTGCCATGGCCGTAATCGTGTTCGGTGTCCGGCGGCGTCACAGACTTCCTCACTGCCCAGAATGCAATGAGTGCGGCAATGAGGTCGACGCCTGAATGCAGGGCTTCCGAAATGAGGCTGACCGCTCCGACATAGATGCCGACCGCCAGCTTCAGGAGCACCAGCGTCGTATTGGAAAATATGGATAAATAAGCGGTCCGCTGTTTTAAAGCAGCGCTTTTGGACATATGGATTTCCCCCTAAAAATAATAGCAGCGTAAAACGAAAAACAGCTGGACAAAGAAACTCCGCCCCGCTATAATGAACTTGTCGAGTGATCGACCTACTCAAAAGCACTTATATTTTATACTATGTTCTTGCTTTAAGGGCACCTCTTGGTGCCCTTCTTTTTTTGCCCATTTCCCTGCCTCCCTCCGGGATACGGAAAAGAAATGAGGCTCATTCTCTTAGAAAAAAGAGCCGGCCCTTACGGGCTGGCTCTTATTCATTTGACGACGATGACGCCGTGCTGATGATGAATTGTACGATTTCATTCATGGGTGAAGACGACGCGTAAGCACGCGGCGCTTCCACGGTATCGCTTGATTGCAGGACATCTTTCGTATCGTAACGCTGTACCTCCGAATGGAAGATCTGATAGGTCCTCTTATCCGGATCGAAACGCATCGCGTAGAGATAGCGGCGGTTGAGATCCGCCCGCACCACAGCGACATCGGCATTCCAGAGCGTGCGCTGCGCATCGTTCTCAACGACGGTTTCCGGTGCGATGGTATCGACATCGACATAGTAACCCGTCGAACCGTTCGCATCGACAAATTCCATATGTTCCTCGGCCAGGCAAATACTGCTCAAAAGCACCATGCAGACGGCCAGCAGGCAAGCAATCCTGCGAAAGTTCATCCTATAATCCCGCTTTCTTCTTTCTTGAACGTCCGTGACGTCATCTCTCTATCTTCATATCTTCAGCGTATGGCCACACGATCAGCACATACATCTTATAGTATACAACGAAACAGATAAAAAAACAAAAGGCTTGTTCAAGCGGAGAATGGCTTTCACAATCAGCAGATGCGCGGCACCAGATTGCCGAGCGGCATATCGACGATGCGAATGCCGCCGATACCCGTGCGCAGGCCGACCTGGCCCGGCGCCTCGGCCGTAACTTCGCCGATGAGGCAGGCATCTTTGCCGTACGGATTATCACGCATCACAGAGAGGACTTCATCGGCTTTCTCAGCCGGCACGAAGGCGATGCATTTGCCCTCGTTGGCCAGGTAAAGCGGATCGAAGCCCAGGATGTCGCAGACGCCGCGGACCTCTGGACGCACCGGCAGGGCATCCTCTTCAATGAGTACACCGCAGTGCGAGGCTTCCGCAATCTCATTGAGCACCGCTGCCACGCCGCCACGCGTCGGATCGCGCAGCACCGCGATATCGGGTGCCGCGTCCAGCATGGCCTTCGTCAGGGAGTTCAGAGGCGCACAGTCCGTCTTGATTGTATCCGGCAGTTCAAGTCCGTGACGGCCGGCCAGAATGGTGGCCGCATGATCGCCGATGAAGCCGGACAGGAGGATTTTCATGCCGGGCTGCACGCGGCGCGGCGAGATATGCGTGCCGGGAATGATGTCGCCGATACCGGCCGTATTGATGAAAATACCGTCAGCCTTGCCGCGCTCTACCACCTTCGTGTCGCCCGTGACGATGGCGACGCCGGCCTTTGCCGCCATCTCATGCATCGTGTGGGCAATCTTGCGAAGATCTGCAATCGGAAAACCTTCTTCAAGAATCATGCCGACTGAGATGTAACGCGGTACAGCACCCGTCATCGACAAATCATTGACCGTGCCGCAGATGGCGAGCTTGCCGATGTTGCCGCCGGCAAAGAACAGCGGGCGCACGACGTAGGAATCCGTCGTGAATGCCACATTGCCGCTCATCTTGACCTGGGCTCCATCGTGAAGTTCATCGAGCAGCGGATTCGAGAACTCCGGCAGGATGACCTCCTGCATGAGTTCCTGGCTCATCTTGCCGCCGGCGCCATGCGCCAGGGTAATGTATTCATCTGCCATATTCAAATCTCCCTTGTCCATATTTATACCAGGCCGCACAGACGCCTTCCACCGACACCATGCAGGGGCCTACGGCATGCGTCGGCACGCAGACCTTGCCAAAGAGCGGGCATTCCTTTGGCGTCACGATGCCGCGCAGGACCTCGCCACAGCGGCAGCCCGGCTTGTTCTTCCCCATTGGCACGTCGAGCGGCAGCAGACGTTCGATATCGTACGCGCCAAAGGCGTCCCGCATGCACAGACCCGATTCGGGAATCACGCCAATGCCGCGCCAGGCCGCATCAGCGGGCTCATAAACGAGTTCCGTGGCCTTGCGGGCCGCAGGGCTGCCACCCGGATGGACGACGCTGCCATACTCGTTCTCGATGCGTGCAGCGCCTTCTGTCACCTGCTTCATGAGGCGATAGAGCGAGCGCAGGATCTGCAGCGGCTCAAAGCCCGTGACAACGCCAGGCATGTGATACTCATCCACAAGGAACGAAAAGACTTCCGTACCGGTGATGACCGAGACATGGCCCGGCAGGATGAAGCCGTCGACGCGGACCTCCGGATCATTGAGCAGCGCCCGCAGTGCCGGCGGCACGAGCTTCTGCGCTGACAGCATGTAGAGGTTCGTGAGGCCCTGTTCTCTGGCAGCCAGCACCGTGGCCGCCGCTGTCGGAGCCGTCGTCTCAAAGCCGACAGCCAGAAAAATGACCTTCTTATCGGGATTTTCCTTCGCTACCTGCAAACTGTCAAGCGGCGAGTAAACGATGCGGATGTCCGCGCCTTCCGCTTTGGCTTCCATCAGACTCGACGTCGAGCCCGGAACCTTGAGCATATCGCCAAAGGTCGTCAGGATGACATCGTCGCGCTTGGCATACGTAATGGCCTTGTCCATGTAGTCATCGGGCGTCACGCAAACCGGACAGCCTGGGCCCGACACGAGTTCCACCTTGGGAGGCAGCATCTGGCGCAGTCCCGCGCGGAAGATGGCGACGGTATGCGTGCCACAGACTTCCATGAAGCGCAGGGTATGATCCGCCTGCTCTGCCATGCGGCCAATTTCTTTGACAAGGCGGGCCGCCAGTTCCCGTTCTTCCTGTTTCGTCATACCTGACCTCCGGCAGCGCCCTCGGGGATGTCGTTGACCGTGCGCGGTGCACCATTCATCTCCGCGAGCAGTGCATTCGTTTCCTCGACTTCTTCCTGCGTGACCGTCTGGATGGCAAATCCGGCATGGACGAGCACGAAATCCCCCACCTTCGTTTCCGGCAGGAGCATCAGGCTGATATCGCGCGTAACGCCTGCAATATCCACCTTGCCCACGGAATCCTCCACTGCAATTACCTTAGCGGGAACGGCTAAACACATTTTCCATCAACCTCCATGTGCGGATCATTCCATCTGATTCTTGACATCTTCTTCCGCAACGATGTCGTAATCCATCGCGCGGACTTCCTGGCGCGGACGCGGCGTGATGCCCCAGTCCTTCAAGACGCCAATGGCCTCTTCCACCACAGCCGGCAAAAGATCCATCATGCCCGGGCTGAGCTCGACGCCGGCTTCCAAGTCAAAGGGCTGCGCACCGAGCACGACGACCTCCGGAACCTTGCGGCCCGTAACCGTCAGGAGTGCAAGGACATCCTGAATGCCGACCTCATGCGCGCTGAGCTTGTCCTGGAAATGCATCATGACTTCATCATTGTGCAGATGAAAACGCGTGCCAGGCTCGGCGCCGCCATTGATGGAATCGATGACGAGCAGCTTCTTCGTGCCCGTCACATACTGCGTGAGCTCAATGCCGAGCGTGCCGCCATCAATGACCTGCACCTCTTCGGGAAATTCATAATGGCGGTCCAGGTACTCCGCGACGCGCACGCCGAATCCCTCATCGCGCAGGATGACATTGCCGACGCCGAGAACCGTGATTTCCGCCGGGTGAAGCACATCATCAGGCGTTACGCCCGGTTCGCTGCCATTGCCGAACGCATCCTTCATTTCGCGCACCTCTCCTTCTTCTCTTTGACGCGTGCGAGCAGCCAGTCGCACCAGGTGTCGAGGCCCGTTTCCTGCGTGCAGGAAACCTCGACGACCGTCATGCCTGGATGCAGCGTCGTGATGTCGTCTTTGGCCGCAGCCATATCGAAATTGCAGTACGGCAGAAGATCCGCCTTATTGAGCAGGGCAATCGCCGATTCTTTGAAGATCAGCGGGTATTTCATGGGTTTGTCATCGCCCTCCGTAATG
Source organism: Mitsuokella sp. AF33-22 (assembly GCF_003475755.1). NCBI lineage: Bacteria > Bacillati > Bacillota > Negativicutes > Selenomonadales > Selenomonadaceae > Mitsuokella > Mitsuokella sp. AF33-22. Next base: position 172,844 of record NZ_QRQA01000002.1, read on the forward strand.
GAAAGCACGACGCCCTTGTCGTCCTCGCCCACGGCAAATTCAGCCGGGCATACGAGGTTGCCGACATTCTCGACGACAAGCAGGTCGAGATGATCGAAATCGAGCTTCTGCGCCACCTGCTGCACCATCGGCGCATCGAGATGGCAGCCGCCAGCCGTGTTGATCTGGATGACGGGTACGCCGTGCTTTTCGATGCGGTCCGCATCCTTGCTCGTGAAGAGATCGCCCTCGATGACAGCCATCTTGAGTTTGTCCTTGAGCTTCTCCATCGTCTTCTCAAGTACCGAAGTCTTGCCGGCTCCCGGCGAACCCATGAGATTGATGACGTAGACGCCCTTTTCCTCAAACAAAGCCTGGTTCTCAGCCGCAATGCGGTCGTTCTCTCCCAGTATATTCTTCATGACCTGAATTTCAGCCACTTAATCCACCTCCAGATATTCTACCTGCATTTCGCGTCCTGAAAGGATGGACAAGACGCCATCCTTGCATTCCGGACACCAGAAATCGTAATGTTCCACATGGAACTCTTTGCCGCATTTCGTGCAGCGGCCGATGAGCGGCGTGCGCTTGACGACAATCTTGGCATTCTCGGCAATCGTCCCCTTCGCAATCATGTTGAACGAAAACTCCAGGGATTCGACGACAACGCCGGACATTTCACCGATCAGCAGGCCGATTTCTGAAATGCGCTGCGCGTTATTCTTCTGCGCATAGTCGAGCGCGATATCGAGCACACCCTCGGCAATCGCCATTTCATGCATAAAAACCTCCCTGGGGGGATGCCCCCACATGACAAGAAACGCCCCCCGGCCATCTTGAGATCTCGACAGCTGGGAAGGCGTTTCCTGTATGACATGTTACGGCTCGATCACAAAGCGGCTTCCAGGCCACGTGCCTGCAGGACGCCCAGGATGTCCATGAGCTTCGTCTTGGCAGGACTGTAGTCTACCGTCGTCTCACCATCGTGTGCATGGATGTGAACAAAGAGTACGCCCGGGAGGCCCAGCAGAGCCTTCTCGACTTCTTTTGCGCTTTCATCCGTATAACCTTTGACCGTGAACTGGAGACGCGTATTGCCGTTCGTCTCGCCACAACCACATTCTTTACACATTATGTCATTTCTCCTTCATTCCCGTGACGGGAAATTTCTTACTTCTTTTTCTGATGACCTTCCTCACCGATTTCCGGTGCATCCAGCGGCACATGCTCCAGGAACTTCACGCCGGAGAACATGCTCGAAGCCTCGCCTTCGGCCTCCATGACATCGGCACGCAGTACCATGTAGACATGGCCGATGGCAAAGAGGATGATGAGCCAGGCAAAGATATGGTGAACCCAATGCGTGACCATCTCGCCGCCGAGGACCACATTGACCCAGCCGAACAGGACGCCGCCGACGTTGCTCGGTTCCGTCATGTAGTACATCGCAAACCCCGTGAGAATTTCAACGAGTACCATGGCGTAAAGTGCCGCGTACGAAGAACGTGCCAGCGGATTGCGCAGGTACGGGTCATGACCGGGCTTCAGCAGCATGTAGTGCAGCGTAACATCGATGACATCACGATAGAAGAAGCCCTTCCAAACGCGCGGGAAAAGGCGGTCGCCAGGATAGCGGATGTAGCCGTAGATACGCAGGATAAACGCTGCGCAGAACGTGAAGGCCGCGATAAAATGGATATTTCTGACCCAGTCCATCGACAGGGATGTATACGTCGGTTCAATGCCCATGACGGTGACCGGCTTGGTGATCAAGAGGCCCGTGATGAACAGCGTGATAATGCAGAGCACCATGATCCAATGGAACATCCTCAGAAACGGACTGAACAGGTAGTAGACTTTCCGTTTTTCTTCTTTCATTCTACTGTTCCTTTCCTTTCCACCGTATTCCTTTTTCACTTTTCAACGTGCGTGCCGGAATACGGATCCGTGGTGATGATGCTGATCTTCTCGCCCTTGGCGTTGAACATATGCGTTGCACAAGCCATGCACGGGTCGAACGAACGGACGACCTTGACGATCTCAAGCGGCTTGTCCGCGATCTTGACCTGCGTATCCATCATCGCTTTCTCGTAAGCGCCGTGGCCGGCTTCATCATCGCGCGGGCAGGCATTCCAGGTCGTCGGTACGACTGCCTGATAGTTGTCCGTCTTGCCGTCCTTGATGACGATGTAATGCGAGAGAGCACCGCGCGGAGCCTCGTAAAGGCCGACGCCCTTGGCCTGTTTCGGCCAAGTCGAAGGATCCCACTTCTCCATGTTCGCCGTCTTCGTATCGCCGGACTTGATATTCGCGATGAGCTTATCGAAGAAGAACTTGTTGATTTCCGCGTTGAGCTGGCAGTCGAGAGCGCGGGCAGCCGTGCGGCCGACCATCGTCGGGAGCCAGACCTCAGGAGCAACACCGAGGACCTTCGAGACAGCGTCGATCTGGTCGAGCATCATCTTCTCAGCCCAGGTCGGCTCGCCGAGCATGCCCTTCTTTGCCTTCGTGTAAACGATGATATAACGTGCGAGAGGACCGACTTCGCAGACCTTGCCGCGCCATTTCGGCGTCTTGAGCCAGGAATACTTGCCATTCTCGTTGAGTGCCTTCCACTCCGTCGGCGTACCTTCCTTCGGGCCCGTGTATTTGGCCTTCGTGACGCCATCCCACGGATTGAGGTCCTTGCCGCCCTTCTCCGGATACTCGTACCAGGAGTGTTCAACGCCTTCCGTAAAGATTTCCGGATCGTTGACATCCTCGGCGTTGATCTCATAAACCTTGGCTGCTGCCAGGCCCTTGCCGAAGTCCTCGACTACGCCGTTGCAGCGGACGAGCAGGTTGTTGAAGAAGTCGCCATTCGCCGTGCCGGAAACCGGCTCGATCGGATACGAACCATAGCCGAGCACGCGCTCTTTTGCAAGGCCGCCGCCATCGACGCGGCCGGCTTTGACGTAAGCCGTACCGATTGCCAGTGCATCCGGGATGTAGTAATTGTTGACGAGCGTGCGGCCGAGGTTGATGGCGCGGTCGACGATGCCGAGACGAGCCGTGTTGACCGGTGCGTTGCCATCTTCCATCGAGATGGAGCACGGCATACCGCCGACCACGTAATGCGGATGCGGGTTCTTGCCGCCGAAGATGACCTGCGGCGTGACGAGCTCGCGGTGCTTGTCGAGCATCTCGAGGTAATGCGCGATGGCCATGAGATGAACCTCAGGCGGCAACAGCTTGTAATCGGGGTGGTCCCACCAGTTGGCAGCGAAGATGCCGAGCTGGCCGCTCTCGACAATGGCCTGGATCTTGCCCTTGATTTCCGCGAAATACTGCGGCGTTGCAGCCGGGAAATCATGGTCATAAGCTTCCGTCACGCTCGTGCCTGGAGCGCGGAACGGCAGCTTGTAGGCGTTGAGGACCGTATTCTGCAGGTTAGCCGTAGCAACAGGATCAGCAGCCAGTGCTTCAACCGGGCTGACCCAGTCGAGGGCATGCAGATGATAGAAATGAACGATATGATCCTGGACCGTCAGCGTAGCGGCCATGATGTTGCGGATGTAATGTGCATTCTTTGGGATCTTGATGCCGAGTGCATCTTCGACAGCGCGCAGGCTGCCCAAGGCATGTGCCGACGTGCAGACGCCGCAGATGCGCTGGATGTAGGCCCATGCATCGCGCGGATCGCGGTCTTTCATGACGAGCTCGAGGCCGCGCCATGCCGTACCGGAGGACAGCGCATCCGTTACTTTGCCCGAAGCTTCATCGACCTGGACCTCGACGCGCAGATGGCCCTCAATTCTTGTGATTGGATCAACTACTACGTGTTTCATTTATTTCTTCACCTGCTCCCCGTTCTCTTTCTCCTCAGCGGCTTTCCGTTTCTTCTTCTGTACGACGCTGGCAGCCGCATGTGCAGCTACGCCGACGGCCGTTACGGCAGCAAGGCCGGCACCGATCTTATCGATATCGCCAATCGGCTGGCCAAACTTCGGCAGGCGCTCGCTCATCGAACCTTCATCCCAGAAATGTGCATTCGAGCAGCCGATGCACGGAGCACCGGACTGAATCGGATAGCTCATGCCCTGGAACCAGCGCAGGTTGCCGCAGGAATTGTACGTCTCCGGGCCGCGGCAGCCAAGCTTGTAAAGGCACCAGCCGGCCTTCGAGCCTGCATCATCGTAGCTCTCGGCAAACATGCCGGCATCGAAGAACGGACGGCGGTAGCACGTATCATGAATGCGGTTGCCGTAGAACTGCTTCGGACGGCCTTCGCCATCAAGCGGCGGCACCGTGCCAAAGAGAGCGACGTGCATGACGACACCCGTCATGACTTCCGGAATCGGCGGGCAGCCCGGAACACAGACGACCGGCGTCTTGCCCGTGAACTGCGTGATGCCCGAGGAACCCGTCGGGTTCGGGCTGGCAGCCTGGATACCGCCCGAGACGGCGCAGGTGCCATATGCGATGACCGCAGCTGCATTCTCGGCGGCACGGCGCAGGGTATGCGTAAACGTGTGACCGCCCGACATGCAGTAAACACCGTTGTCCTTCGTGCAGACTGCACCTTCTACGGCCAGGATATACTGACCCTTGTACTTCTCAATCGTTTCCTCGAGATGAGCCTCGAACGGCTCACCACTGGCTGCACTCAGGAGATGGTCATACTCCAGGGCAACCTGACTCAGGACGACATCCGATGCCAGCGGCGAGCCGGAACGGATGAACGATTCATCACAACCCGTGCATTCATGGCCGTGAATCCAGATGACAACCGGCAGCGGTTTCTTCTCCGCCGCCTCGACGACTTTCGTGAGTTTGTCTGAGCTCAGTCCCATGAGAGACGTCAGCGCTACGCAGCCTTTGATGAAGCTGCGGCGGCTCATGCCATTTTTGAGATATACATCCCACATACTCTCCCGTTTGTCCACTTTGTTACCTCCTCATGATATCCCTGCGGATACTGCGCGGTGTCCCCGCAGGAATGGCGGCTCGTCTCCATTCCAGCGGGAATCCTCGCATTGTTGTGGCTTCTTTATTCTCATTATACGCTGAAATGTCCAAAATATCTACATCTATGCCAGCAACATTTATGATAAATTTAGTTAATCGTATTATCATTATAAACAGCATTATCTTATCACATAAGTGAAATTTATCTGTTCAAGATTCAGCAGGCAAATCCAGTTATAAAAAGAAGTTTTCTCCCTCATATCCCCTTGCTTTTTTCCGATTTCCAACGGAGTATCGATGAGATTCCTGCCCATTTCATCGATATTTTTTCACAGGTTGTGAAAAATATTTCATCTGTCATACCGAAATCACGAAAAATCCTTGAAAAATCAGCGAAAAAGCGGTATACTCTAACTTGTTCTGGGGACGTAGCTCAGCTGGGAGAGCGTTCGGTTCGCATCCGAGAGGTCGAGGGTTCAATCCCCTTCGTCTCCACCAGAAAGAGTACCGAGCAGGCCATATGCCTGCTTTTTTCTTATCCAAAGATGTAATTATTGACATTACATTCAACGCGTGCTATGCTTGACTTGTCGAAGATCCTGATGATCAATCATGAGGACCACATCTCGAAGGAGGATGATCAGTATGACGAAAGAAGAAGTCCTGCAGCATGTACAGGGTGTCATTGATGCACCGAGCGCTTATGCCGGCCTCAAGGATGTCGCCAAAGAATACCTTGCCGCCGTTGGCAAAGCCGATGAAAAGGAAAAAGCCCAGAAGCTCATCGCAGCACTTGAGGAATGCGTTTGCAGTATCGATGATGTCCTGCCATTCTTCGCCTCAGACAAGGCCAAGGAACTGTTCGGCGCCGACCAGGCTGCCGCCATGCTCAAGAAAGGTCAGGAAGTCAAGGCTGCCGGCGGTAATACGTGCTTCTGCCCGGCCTGCACGAACGGCAAATTCGTCCTCGACCACAAGAATCTGCTGCTCAACGCCTGATAAAAGACACGTGCTCATAAAAAAGAAGGACTGCTGCATCGGTGACGATGCGGCAGTCCTTCTTTCCATATCTGTATTTATGTATCCGTACAGGCTGTATCAGCTGCGGAATACGCTCATGTCAAGGCTCGTGAAGCCGGCGAGGAGTTTTTCCACTTCTTTGACGATCTCGGCCACGCCGCCGCGTTTGCGGCTCTCGACGTTGAGCGGCATCTGCGGGTCATGCAGCGACATGCGCAAAAGTGCCCAGCCGTTCGGGAACACGAGGCGCACGCCTTCATACGACGGCTTGGCGATGCGGATGCCCGCTTTTTCCGCGCGCTGCTCAAAGGTCTCGAGCACACCCTGGCCATAGGCGCGGAAGTCCTCCTCGCCCATGATCTTCATGCGGTACTCCTTGCTCTCAACCGGCTCGCCGAGCTTCTTGATGAGTGCGCCGAGGTCACGGCCCTGTGCCTTGGCCTTCGTCGCCGCAATCAGGAGCTTGACGGCCAGGTAAGCGCCGTCGTCGAGGTAATAATTCTCGGAAAGTGCGCCGTGGCCGCTCGTCTCGATGGCCAGCGGCGAAACGACACCAGCCTTGTTCTGGCGGATGCACTCGTCGATGACGTTCTTGTAGCCTCGTTTGTAGCGCAGATGCTTGAGGCCGAGCTCATCCTGCAGGAATTCCGTCAGCTCATCGCTCGTCACGGAATCCGTGATGATCGTACTGCCCGGATAATCCGGCGCGAGGATGGCGGCCATCATGGCGATCAGGGCATTGCGGCTGATTTCCTTGCCATTCTTGAGGACGGCGCTCATGCGGTCCACATCCGTATCGAAGATGAAGCCGAGATCTGCATGCGCATCGAGAACCGCTTTCTGGATGGCGGCCATGGCCTGCTTGTTCTCCGGATTCGGGATGTGATTCGGGAAATGGCCATCCGGCTCGAGGAAGACGCTGCCCGACGTGTCGGCACTGAGACGGCCGAGAACCTGCGTCGCGAAGAAGCCGCCCGCGCCGTTGCCGGCGTCGACGACGATGTGCATGCCCTTGAGCGGCGTATCGCCCATGTTGAGCGCTGCACGGATCTTCTTGCGCAGATGATGGCAGTAACGGTCAATGAGATTGTATTTCTGCACCTTCGTCAGGTCGCCCTTTTGCTCAGGGAAGCGGGCTGCCGCCTCGAGGATTGCGATGATATCCTCATGCTCGACGCCGCCGTCCTTCGTGAAGAACTTCAGTCCGTTGCGGTTGAACGGCAGATGGCTGGCCGTGATCATGATGGAGCCATCCATCTTCGTTTCCGGGAAAACAATGGACATGAACATCGAAGGCGTCGAAGCCAGACCGCAGTCCACCGTGACGGCGCCGGCTGCCGTCAGCGCCTCCAGCACGGCATTCTTCAGCATTGGCGCCGAGATGCGCGAATCATGACCCACGGCCACGCGCAGGTCCTTGATCTTCTTGCCCGTCTTCGTGCTGAGGAAATCCAGGAAACCGGACGTAATGCGGTTTGCTGCTTCTGCATTGAGCGTCACGGGTTCATCGACCACGCCCTCGATGGAAACACCGCGCACATCGCTGCCATTGGCCAGTTTCAAGAAAGCTCGTTCCGAAATACACATAAAAAAGCCTCTTTTCTTATTTGTTGCGATTACTCATTGGACTCATGTCTTTTTTCTTCATCGTTACAGGGACATATACGGACGTTGATACCACTTTTCTGGTATTTGCGCAAAAGTCTAGCATCGATCTTATCATCTGTCAGAAGAACATCTATCTTTTCTGCTGGCAGAAAACTAGAGGACGATACGCGCTCCAGTTTGGAAGAATCCAGCATGGCTACAATATGCTTGCATCGTTCCAACATGCATTTTTTCAATTCAACTTCATAAATATCGAAGTCTGTCAGCCCTTCTTTCTCTGTAAAGCCATTGGCTGAAACAAATGCAATATCGACATTGAGATGATTCAATATATCTGCACCGATTACCCCTTCCACAAAGCCGGATGTTTTGCTGACAAACCCGCCAATGATAACGGTATCCACATTAGGTGCATCCTTAAGATGAAACATTGTATAGATACCATTTGTTACTACCAAAAGTTTATTGAACGGCAATAACTTTTTAGCTAAGGTCAAAGTTGTGGAGCTGGCATCCAACAGTATGCACTGATTATCACGGATATAGGATAATGCAACATTTGCAATTGCCTCTTTTTGCATTTTATGCTGCATTTCACGGCGCTGAAAACGAAAATGATTTGATTCGATATAATCAGGAATCAACACAGCCTCTGATTTTGAGCTCTTTTGCTCAACTATTCTGGCCGCACCGCCATGAACCTTCTGGATAAGCCCCTGTCGCGCCATATAATTCAGGTCATTCCGCACAGTTGAGGGCGATGCCCCGAGCAAATCGCAAAGTTCCGTTGTCTTGACAGATCCTTTTTCCATCACAATCTGCTGTATCTTTTCTCTACGGTTTATCGCAAACATAACGTATCCTTTCCTAGCGGGGAGTTATATAGATTCACATAAAAAATCTACCTTTCTTGATTATTCTACAATAGCTGATCTGAAAAAGGAAGATAAAAAAACGATAAACAATAAAAAGGAAGGACTATCGCCATATTCAGCGAGTTCCTTCCTCTTTACCGGATTTATCCCTGTGACGATAAACATTCTAGGCAGGAACGTATCAATGTATTGAATGGTCCTGCATTCCATGCACTCCGTCCGACAAAAAGTCCATCAATAGAGTCCTGGGCAATGAGCGGTTCCGCATTTTGAGGATTAACGCTGCCACCATACAAGACAGGGATACGGTTACCAAGTTCACCAAAAAGATCTACTAAGCAAGCTTTGATGACACGATGCTTTTCTTCTGCATACTCGACACTGGCAGGTTTGCCATTGACACCGATTGCCCACACCGGCTCATATGCCACGCGAATTTTGGGCTCACCCTCCAGCAGTTGCTCCGCCATGGCGCTTGTAATACCGTGGAAGCCGGCAATCAGCTGTGTACGCAGCACTTCATCACTTAAGCCATATTCTTTTTCTTCTTCCGTTTCGCCAATGCACAGCAGGGCATCCAGATGATGCTGAATGGCGCAGAGCACTTTTTTATTCTCTTCCTGGTCCGTTTCACGGAAAACATGACGCCGTTCCGAATGGCCGATCATGACCATATCCAGCCCCAGTTCATTCAACATCAGCGGACTGATTTCACCCGTAAACTGACCCTGCTCTTCCCATCCCATATTCTGGGCTCCCAGGCGCACCAACGACCGGTTTTCGATTTTTACTGCATCCGGCAGGGAGGTATAGGAAGGAATTACAAAGAGCTCGATCTTGCTGCGGTCCAAATCCTTGGTCAGTTCTGTCAGTTCATTCAGATACGATACAGTATCCTGGATGTTTTTATACATCTTGAGATTGGTCCCAAAATATACTTTATCCATATCTGCCACCTGCCTTAACGTGCATTATCGTATTCGTTAATCGCGTCTACTTTCTTGCCAGAACGCTCGTTATACGTATACTCGCAGGAGAGATAGGCCTCAATCAGATCTTTAGCCAGCATATTGCCCGTCACCTGGCAGCCCAGCGTGATGATATTGCAATCGTTGCTCAGGCAGGCGCGCTTGGCGGAATAAATATTGGTAATATTAGCAGCACGAATGCCTTTTACTTTATTGGCGGCCAGCATGACCCCCAGTCCCGTGCCACAGAACAGAATGCCGCGGTCAAAGTGGCCGGCTGCCACTTCCTCGCCAACTTTAGTTGCTACATGGGCATAAATTACATCTTCACTGCCAAAATCAACGACTTCATGACCGAGTCCTTTTACAAACTCTTTCATTTCCTGTTTGAATGCCTCTGCATTCGGATCGCATCCCATAGCAATCTTCATAATATCATAGCCTTTCTTGTTTGCGTTCATTACTGGATTATGCAAGTTCAGCAGTTTTTTTATCCGGCTTCTTCTGCTTTTCAGCCCGTTTGCTACGGCTGCGGCCAAGATTGACGGCAATCATCTGATAGATGCTGCCAAATTTCGTGCCGAAGCTCTCCTTCGGGAAAATCAAGGCCTCGCCACCATCAACGTAAAGAATGATGGTCTTGGGAGCAACAGCAGCTCTCTCCACCTCTTCCCAGGCATAAAGCCGTGTGTTCTCGCCGCGTTCCACCTGTACGCCTTCTCCATCCACGAATGTGCAATGCATGGTCTGACGCCACATATCCTCTTTCATTGCCCGACGAGCTTTCCACTTCAGCTGCAAGGGCGTTGCTGCCAGGAAAATAACAGAGCTGACAAAAAAGAAGGCAAGTCCTTTCCCATCAGAATATCCCATCCAATACGAGTAAACACCCAGAATGAAGATGGCAAAGCCGAGAATATTCGTCAGGAAACCACTCAGCTTCGAATACGCATGATAAAGAAAGAAGTCATATACGAGTTCCTCACGGAGCGTCACATCTATCGTTTCCCGCTCAGCGCAGGAAATCCTGTTTTCAACTGCTGCTTCCTGCATAATCAATTCTCACTTTCCAGCTGCCAGACGTACAGCTTTATCATGGGCCCAGCCGCCAGGACCGTAAATACCCATCTGATGATTCATCATATACTTATCAAAGGCTGCCGTAATGAACGGGCAGAGCGCCAGCGTGATAATCGATGCCGTTGCGCACTGTGCCGTAGCCGTAGCAACTTCCGGCAGATAAGTCGGATCAGCTTCACCAACAGCAGCCGGCGTCATTGCGGAGTTCAATGCCGTCGTACCAATAGCAGCACCCATGGCGTTGCGCTCTTTGCGCGGCAGCAGAAGGTTGATAACGAAGAAGAACAGAACTGCCGTAGCAGCGCTGAGGAGACCGAGGACAAGGCCGCTGGCACCAGCCGTAAGGATGGTAGCAAGATCCGTCTTGGCACCGATGGAAATCGTCATGAAGAACGTAACAATCGGCTGTGCAACTTTGCAGGTCTTACGGAAATCGAGGTCCAGGTTGCCCCAGACAAAGCCTATCAGGAGCGGAATCAATACAGCTACCAGGGTAGCAAGCGGAATATTTGCCAAGCCGGTTGCACCGAGAGCCACCAGCGTGAAGAACGGACCATCATTCAAGGACAGGATGGAAATAGCACCCGTATCGGTCGCATTACCAAACTGAGAGGAAAGAGATATGTACAGCGAACCATTGGAGTTCGTGATCGCCGCAATAAATACGAACGGCGCAATGCCCAGGAAGCCTTCTGGACCGCACAGTTTGCCGACCAAGACGCCAATCAACACGCCGAGCAGGAATTTGACACCTGTCATAATGCAGCCTTTGTAAAGAGGCATACCAACCTGCTTGATATCAATCATAGAGCCGCAAACGATGAGGAAGAAGCCCATCATGCAGGCATTACCATTATAAAATAGTGCTGTTACATAACCACCAATTTGGAAAAACTGCGGGAAAAGTGTTGCAATCACAACGGCGATAACCAAGGGGATGATAACCAGTCCGCCTGGCATATCTGACATCTTTTGCAGAATAGGGATATTCAATCTGCCTTTATCCTTTTTTTCTTCTGCCATTACTGTACGCCTCCTAGTAATGAATAAAACTTCTCACGTTTTTCATCAGATTCCGACAATTAGTCACTTATTCTTTGCGAGATGCTTCGAGCATCAGACGATCAACGATTTCGATTGCCGAGGAATTCGTACCGGTCAAGCCACCTTTGCCTACAATCGGCATGCCGCCATATTCGCCGATCAAACGGCCAATATCCGTCTGTGGGATGACATAATCCAAAACTTCCAGACATTCAACGCCGAGCATGGCGCAAACGTTGACCATCGTATCGCCGCCGGTTGCATAGATACCAGCAATCTTATCCCGTGAAACTCTTGCCATGATACGGGAAATAATCATGCCCAGACCAGCATTAATCTGATTGGCTGCCGTCCCCTGCTCATAACCGTGTTTCCTGTCTTCCTCATCGAGATTCAGCAGGATGCCATGCAACGCCGTTTCAAACAAGATGGAACGAGGCTGTTCATACTGTTCCAGCAGGATGCAGGCTGCATCAACCGCACGATTGACCTCATCCACCGCTGTGCGGCCGCCTTCGATGAGAAGTTTCGGATCAACAGGAATCCTCACGTTGCGTTCATCACTCGTCAGAACTTCCATCTGTTTCTTCGTCACCGACGTGGCACTGCCGGCAGCAATCAACACCGTACGATTTTCAACGGGAGGACCAGCTGGGATATTGGGCTTCTCTTCTTGAATGAGACCTCTTACATAAGCAAGTTTCGAAGTAAAGGGACCCGGATCAACAGCCAGGACATTCCAACCGAGTGCAACACAAGCTTTAGCAATCTCTGTTACATCATCAATGCTGATTGCATCGACGACAATAACGCGGCATCCTTCTTTTCTCTTCTTGTCCAGTGCCGTGAGAATCGCTTTTTCGCCATTCAGCACATCTTCCAATTCTACCAGACCGACACGATGTGCAGTTTGCGCTGCTAAAAGACGCGGTACATAATTTTCTGTAACCGGCGTCCGTACATCCTGAGCAACCGGCGTGCGAATCAGAGCCGTACCGTCAATAACGGAGTAACCGCCTACGACAATGCGCCGCGACTGAGGCATGGCCGGTACGACTACCGCAACGGAATCCTCACCGATTTCATCCAGCATGGAGTCAATCTCAAAGCCGATGCCGCCGCGCAGCGTCGTATCAATGCGCTTCGTAAAGTAGCGAACCCCCATCTTCTTCATGGCAACAGTCGCATCATGTACAAAGCCCTGAGCTTTGCCTTTCGGCAGAGCACGACTGTTCGTACTGATGACGATAGCATCCAGCTTCAGGTCCCGTTCTTCACGAAGAGCTGCTTCTGCAGAGAAATACGCAACCGTCTTCGCTCCCGAACGTGCCAGCAGCACGCCGGTCGTTGTTGCACCAGTCAAATCATCTGCAACTACACCAATAAGTGGCATGTCATGTCCCCCTTTTCCATACACATGCATAAAACAGCAAACAACTTATTCCATTACTTCTTATTGCTCCGTTCGTGTTTGAGAACGGCGTATTCCGCACAAACTTTTGTCGATTCAATCAGGCTGACGCAATTGGCAATGCCTTTGCCGGCAATATCGAAAGCCGTACCATGATCCACCGAGCCACGAATGAAGGGCAGGCCCCAGGTAATCGTTACAGCCTTCTCAAAGTCCAGCGTCTTGCAGGCGATATGCCCCTGATCGTGATACATCGAGAGAATGGCATTGAACTTGCCGGATTTGCCAATGTTGAAGATGGAATCTGCAGGGATAGGACCAACCGCATCAATACCCTCAGCCTGTGCAGCTTTAACGGCCGGAATAATCTCATCAATCTCCTCACGTCCGAACAGGCCATTGTCGCCATTATGCGGATTGATACCAGCTACCGCGATAACCGGACGCTCAATGCCAACGCCTTTCAGTTCTTTATTGATATTCCGGATGAAATCAAGCACAACATCCTTCGTCGCAAAATGTACAGCATCAATCAGTGACAAGTGGCGGCTGACAAAGAATACTCTGAGCTTATGGCAGGAGAACATCGTCAGTGCATACGGCGAATGCGTGGCATGCTGATAAATTTCCGTATGTCCCGGCTCTTTCACACCGATCAGCTTAATCGCCTGCTTGTTGATTGGCGACGTTGAAACGGCATCTACCTTGCCGGCCATACCCAGTTCAATCGATTTCATGATCCAATCGATAGCCATCTGACCAGCCAGCTTCTGTACCTTGCCCCATTCGATAGAAGCATCATCATACGGTCCCGTTTCCAGGATATCGATTGTGCCGAGCTCATATTTGGCCTCTGCCGGATCAGATATCTTATTGATTTTAATATCCTTCTTCAGGACATCCGCCGCACGCTGAAGAATATACGCACTGCCAATAACAAAAGGCTTGCAGCAATCTGCGATTTCCTGACTCAGCATCGTACCAACAACAATTTCCGGTCCGATACCGGCTGGATCACCCATTGTAATTGCCATAACCGGTTTAAAATCTGACTGCATTTAACCCACCCCTTCATGAAACGACTATCATATCTTATTCTTTTCCGCACGCTTTCGCAATGCTTTGTTATCGTTTTCAATCTTATATTATCATATAAGATTATAGTTGTCTAGTTTTTATTGCTTATATTTGCGCTTTATAATTTTATTTTGTTGTTTATTATCGTTATTGCAAAAAACAACTCGTACAGATGGTGTAAACATAAAAAGAAAGGACATCCCGGGAAGGATATCCTTTCTTTGTGAAATCGATTATTTTGTCGAGTCCATACCATGCCACAGACTATCAGCTGCAGAGCACGCTCGTATCGAGGCTCGTGAAGCCGGCGAGGAGTTTTTCCACTTCTTTGACGATCTCGGCCACGCCGCCGCGTTTGCGGCTCTCGACGTTGAGCGGCATCTGCGGGTCATGCAGCGACATGCGCAAAAGTGCCCAGCCGTTCGGGAACACGAGGCGCACGCCTTCATACGACGGCTTGGCGATGCGGATGCCCGCTTTTTCCGCGCGCTGCTCAAAGGTCTCGAGCACACCCTGGCCATAGGCGCGGAAGTCCTCCTCGCCCATGATCTTCATGCGATACTCCTTGCTCTCGACCGGTTCGCCGAGCTTCTTGATGAGCGCACCGAGGTCACGGCCCTGTGCTTTGGCCTTCGTCGCTGCGATCAGGAGCTTGACAGCCAGGTAAGCGCCGTCGTCGAGGTAATAGTTCTCGGAAAGTGCACCATGGCCGCTCGTCTCGATGGCCAGCGGCGAAACGACACCGGCCTTGTTCTGGCGGATGCACTCGTCGATGACGTTCTTGTAGCCTCGTTTGTAGCGCAGATGCTTGAGGCCGAGCTCATCCTGCAGGAATTCCGTCAGCTCATCGCTCGTCACGGAGTCCGTGATGATCGTGCTGCCCGGATAATCCGGTGCGAGGATGGCGGCCATCATGGCAATCAGGGCATTGCGGCTGATTTCCTTGCCATTCTTGAGGACAGCGCTCATGCGGTCCACATCGGTATCGAAGATGAAGCCGAGATCTGCATGCGCATCGAGAACCGCTTTCTGGATGGCGGCCATGGCCTGCTTGTTCTCCGGATTCGGGATGTGATTCGGGAAGTGGCCATCCGGCTCAAGGAAGACGCTGCCCGACGTATCGGCACCAAGGCGGCCGAGGACCTGCGTCGCAAAGAAGCCGCCCGCACCGTTGCCGGCGTCGACGACAATGTGCATGCCCTTGAGCGGCGTATCGCCCATGTTGAGCGCTGCACGGATCTTCTTGCGCAGATGATGGCAGTAACGGTCAATGAGATTGTATTTCTGCACCTTCGTCAGGTCGCCCTTTTGCTCAGGGAAGCGGGCAGCCGCCTCGAGGATCGCGATGATATCCTCATGCTCGACACCGCCATCCTTCGTGAAAAACTTCAGTCCGTTGCGGTTGAACGGCAGATGGCTGGCCGTGATCATGATGGAACCATCCATCTTCGTTTCCGGGAAAACAATGGACATGAACATCGAAGGCGTCGAGGCCAGACCGCAGTCCACCGTGACGGCGCCAGTTGCCGTCAGCGCCTCCAGCACGGCATTCTTCAGCATCGGCGCCGAAATGCGCGAATCATGACCCACGGCCACACGCAGGTCCTTGATCTTCTTGCCCGTCTTCGTGCTGAGGAAATCCAGGAAACCGGACGTGATACGGTTTGCCGCTTCCGCATTGAGCGTCACGGGTTCATCGACCACGCCCTCGATGGAAACACCGCGCACATCGCTGCCATTGGCCAGCTTCAACAGATTTTTTTCGGATATAGCCATTGATATGCCCCCTTAAAAGACAAAATTTGCAGGTTATTTCTACATCTTGTATTCCATATCCGAACGCCATTTTCCTGCCTGCTGACAGAAAAGACCTGCTTTTGTCCACAGACGGTACGAACGGCTGCCAGTAAAAAAGCCGCCGCATGGAGAGATGAATCTCATGCAGCAGCTTTTGAGGTGCCTTAACCCTGCTTCTTGCCCGCGCCGAGCACCACCTTGCTGAAGATGCCCAGGAACACGATAAAGACCAGGAAGCCAAGCCATTCCGCCGTATTGGCAAAGCCCTTGCCGACGATGGCCAGCGGCGCTTCTGAGCCGCCGTTCGAGACGGAAACGACAATGACACCGGCGAGCAGGACGCCGATGATCGACTCACCGACAATCAGGCCCGACGCAAAAAGCGTACCGCGGCGCGCACCTTCCTTGGCCTGTTCTTCCCCACACTTCGCCTTCATGTGCTTGCGCAGGAAGTAGCCGAGCACGGCACCGACGACGAGCGGCGTCTGCACGGATGGCGGCAGGTAAATGCCCATGCCGACGGCAAGCGGCGGCAGGCAGAGGCTGCGCGTATTGCGCTTGAGCAGCTGATCGACGATGACGAGCACGACGCCGAGGCCCAGGCCGATGTAGACATACTCCCAAGCCAGGGTGCTCGAGAATATGCCCTGCGCGATGGTCGTCATGAGAGCGGCCTGCGGCGCAGCGAGTGCCTGCGAGGGATCCATGTCCGGACGCGGCAGCGCACCGGGGAAGCCGTATGCTTCATACAGGAGGTTCAGCACCGGCGCGATGACGAAGGCACCGACCACGCAGCCCAGGAGCAGCGCGACCTGCTGACGCCACGGCGTAGCGCCGACGAGATAACCCGTCTTGAGGTCCTGCATGTTATCGTTGGAAATGCAGGCAATCGCCATGATGATGGATGTCGTAAAGATGGCCGTGGCCGTCGCGAACTTCTCACCGCCCGGCAGTGCAAAGATGCCGAATGACGAGCAGAGTCCGTACATAACGAGCGATGCCACGATGATGGCCAGGATGCCGATGCCCGAGATCGGGCTCGAGCTCGTGCCAACGAGGCCAGCCATGTAGGCACAGGCAGCCGCTACAAAGAAGCCCATGAGCACGGCAACGCCGACGCCGACGATGACGAACGTCAGGTTCTCCGTCATAGGCAGTCCCTCGGGGCTGACAAAGGCATAGAAGATGCCCAGGAGCCCGATAACCGTCACGACAAAGACGAGCGCAATGCTCTTGACGCTCATATCGATATCCATGCGATGCTTACCCTTGTCCGCATCCGGCATACGCATGGCGGCCAGGGATTCCTTGACGCCATCGATGACCGGACGCGCCAGCGTGATGAGCGTCCAGATGGCCGCTACGCCCATGGCACCGGCGCCGATGAGGCGCACGCGGTCCTGATAGATCTTGCCGGCGAACTTCTGCATGGTCATGCCGTCCGGCAGTGCCGAAGTGATCGTGTAGTACGGAACAAAGCCGACCCAGGCAATCAGGATGCCGACGAGCATCGAAAGACCGGCCGCAATGCCGATGAGATAACCGGCACCGACGAGGGCCGTCGAATAACCGAGCGGCAGCTGCGTCATGCCGCGGCCAACCGGGATCCAGAGGGAAAGTTCCGAGCCGAGGACCTGCAGGGCATTCGTGCAGAACGCGATGATACCGGCCAGAATGCCGCCCGACGTGATTTCCTTGACGCCCGAGCTGGCACCTTCCTGTTCGTTTGCTCCGCTTCCCACCTTGAGAATCTCAGCGGCAGCGACGCCTTCCGGATACGCGAGGTCACTGTGAACGACCATCGCGCGGCGCAGCGGGATGGTAAACAGGACACCGAGACAGCCGCCGCAGGCGGAAACCAGGAGTGTCTGCCAGAATTCAAACCCCTGCCAGTAGCCGATCATCAGCATACCCGGGATGATGAAAATGATGGCCGACAGTGTACCAGCTGCCGAAGCCTGGGTCTGTACCATATTGTTCTCGAGGATGTTGGAATCCTTGGCCATTTTGAGCGCAGCCATCGAGATGACAGCAGCCGGGATGGCCGACGAGAACGTCAGACCCACCTTGAGTCCAAGGTAAACATTCGATGCTGTAAAGATGACAGTCAATACCGCACCGAGCAGCATACCACGGACGGTGAGCTCAGGCAGGCGCAGTTCGTGCCGCATGAACTCATTGTCTTCATGTTTCATGATGATTGCTCCTCACTATTATTGGAAGATTCCATGTTTGTACATCACAGACGCACAAAACACAAGTAACATTATACCATATTTGTTTTCATTGTAAA
Source organism: Mitsuokella sp. AF33-22 (assembly GCF_003475755.1). NCBI lineage: Bacteria > Bacillati > Bacillota > Negativicutes > Selenomonadales > Selenomonadaceae > Mitsuokella > Mitsuokella sp. AF33-22. The sequence goes on from NZ_QRQA01000002.1 coordinate 190,943, forward strand.
CCTTTAATTATTTTCTTAAATTTCTATGAGAATCCCTCGCATCAGCAAATGGACAGAAAAAAGCCCTGCTTCCATCAGGAAAGCAGGGTTGAAGCAATCGTGTAAAGACAGGTAACGTAAAGCAGCACATAAATGACGCGCTTGATCTGAGCCTTGGGAACATACGGATAGGCGAGATGCCCGATGACGATACCCAGGGCCAGGGCCGGCAGCAGATAGATGAACTCGCCCCAGGCCGGGCCAAACGGCAGTCCGCCAAGCGCATAGCTCGTCAGTGACGTGGCATTGCAGAGGAAGAAGAACACGAAACAGGTCGCCCGCATGACATCGACGGACATCCTGCTGTAAGCCAGGTAAATGAGAAACGGCGGGCCGCCCATGCCGGCCGTGATGGACGTGAATCCCGAAAAAATACCGGTTATCCAGGAATTGCGCGGACACTCCCGGATGCGATAATGCAGCGCCTGGATTGTGCCGAGGGAAAGCAGCACGATGACGCTGATGAAGACCTTGAGCGCGGCACTTGAGGCATGGTCGAAGACGAAGAAGCCAATCGGCTGGCCGCAGAGTACGCCGAGATACAAATAAAAGACGAGTTTCAGATTGGCCGTCCTGAGCGCAAAGATGCCCTGCGTCAGATTGGCGCAGCAGGCCAGCATGAGCATGACCGGCACCGTCAGTTTCGGATCGTAAAAGAGCATCAGGAGCGGGGCCGCCACGATGACGAGTCCGAAGCCCGTGATGGACTGCAGGATTGCCGACAGGAAAATGGCCAGTGCGGGGTAAATATGACCTTCCAGCCCCCAAAGATATGCAGTCAGCATACAGTCATCTCCTTTCGCCATGCGCGCCGCCTGCCAGATACTTTCATCGTACCATGAGCGGGCAAGGCGAAAAAGACAGCAAAAACAGGGATATATGGTAAAATCCCCATAACATCCCTGTTTTGATGCGTAATTTGCGAAGTTTCCGTATCAGGCGGCTTTATTCGCCAAAGAACTCATTCTCAGCCGCAATGCAGAGCATGTGGTAAACAGGCAGATGGTATTCCTGGATGCGGAATGTCTCATCGTCCGGCACGCGGATCGTCACATCGGCCAGGCCGCGCGACTGGATCTTGCCACCCGACTTGCCCGTCAGTGCAATGGTCTTGACCCCCTTGACCTTGGCCATCTGCAGCGCGTAGATGACATTCGTCGAATTGCCCGAGGTCGAGATGGCAAGCAGAACATCGCCCTTGTTCCCCATGCCCAGGAGCTGCTGCGCGAAGGAGAGGTCCGGCGCCTGGTCATTGGCAAAGGCCGTATTGAGCGCGACCTGGTTGACGAGCGACAGAGCCGGCAGCGCACCCTGCAGATTCTCGAGGAAGTAATCGGCTTCCTCAGGGCAGACCTGCTGCATCTTCTGCGCAATCTCCGGACCGAGCTTGCGCGGCAGCAGGAAGCCCTTCATGAGCTCGCCGACGATGTGCTCCGAATCCGAGGCACTGCCGCCGTTGCCGCAGACGATGAGCTTATGGCCTCCATGGTAGCCGTCACAGATCAGCCGGACAGCTGCAAGCAGGTCCTCCCGGCAGACGGAAAGGGCCGGATAACGCGCGATGAGCTCGTCAACTGCAGCAAGGGTCGTTTCTTTTATCATCGAAAACACTTCTTTCTTGATGGATGGATACGTGGTGAATCAAATCGGTTATCAGCGATTGCGGTAACGGTCAGCCGTTAACTTGGCATCATAGCCATTCGCTTCAGACGTCGGCGGCTTGATGTCCTGGATGGGTGCGCGGCTATGCGTCTCCTCCGGCTTGTCCGCCCGCATCTCAAGCGGCTGGCGATAGGCATTGCCGGCTGCATTGCCGCGGTCATTCTTCGTGCCGCGGAACTTGTTCCAGAGCCAGCGCACGACCATGATGGCCATGACGATGAGAATGCCGTTCATGATGAGGCCGAGAATGTCCGCAAACATGCCGCCGCCCATGCCGAAGAGGTGCGAGAGCATTGAGCCCAGCAGCATGCCGCCGGCGAAGATGCCGATGCCGCGCATGATGCTGCCGAGACGGCTGGAGCTCTGCGCCTGATTCTTCGTGCCGGCCGCCGCATTCGACTTGCTGTTCGCAGCCGGAGCCTCCTTATTCAGGCTCTTGGCATCCTTGGAAGGGGCATAGGACGAGCCGTTGCCCGAGACGGATTTGCTCGCATTGTTGTTCGTGCCGGCCGCCGGAGCCTTCGGCGCTGCCGGGGCCGACTTCGGGATGCTCATCTTGGCACCGCCCTTGGCTGCATAAGCCGTTGACTGCACGGCCTGCGGCAGCGTCGAAAGGGAGGGAGCCGCCGTCAGGACCATGGCCCCCACCATTACTGCGGATAAGGTCTGCTTGAGATTCATAAAATTTTCCTCATTTCTATCTTCTATCTGACAAAAGCACTAAAAATCGTTCGTTTTATCCGGATCTCCGAAACGCATCATTCCTCGTGATACGATTTAATATCCTCGGGGAAGGCATAGATTTCGCCGACGGTGTCAAGTTCACCGGAGAGATAGCGGTCGATATCATCGACATCGATGTAGAGCTTGCAGTCGATGTCGAGGTAGCCCTGCTCCTTGCCACCGGAGAGGTCGCGGATTGCCATGAGCTTCTCCCGGAGCTTCAGGAGTTCGCTGCGGGTCGCATGGATATCAAGCTTGATCTGCGGCACACCGTATTCCTTCAATACCTCATCCATGGTCATACGCTGGGACATAATATTCATCCTTCCTTTGACTTTTTGATTTATAGGCTTATTTTAAGCAATTACACTGAAGATTCTCTGAAAAAACCGTCAATCCTTGCGGCGTTCCTTGTCCTGCAGCCGGTCAAGGATGCGCTGCAGCTGACGTTTCTGGCGCAGGTGCGTCTCATATTCCAAATCGTTGGAATCCACGCGCATGCGTTCCCGCAGCAAATCGATGCTGCGCTGCAGCCGGACAATCGCTTCATTTTCTGCCATAAAATCCCGCCTTTCCGATTCATTCCATGGTATCATTGTACCATAGATAATGAGATATGTACCACAATGAGGTGATTTTCATGACTACAACGAGGGAAAATGCGAACAAGCACGCGGCATTCGACCCCGCCGCCTTCTTCGCGGATCAGCAGAAGCTCGACACGGACCGCCTGCAGGCGATGAAAGAACAGAGCCGCAAGCTCGTGCTGCTGCGTACCGTGAGCTTTCTCGCCATGATCTTCGCGTTTGCCGCCGGCTACGACGGACAATCGCTGTTTACCCTGCTCGGCCTCCTGCTGCTCGCGGCCTTCGTGCTGCTCGTACGCTGTCATCAGAAGCTGGAGCGCGAGCAGCTGCTCTGCCTGAGCCATCAGGCACGCGTCAAAGCCAATCTGGACCGCCTCACAAACAAATGGATGGATTTTGAAGACGACGGACGAGAATTCCTGCGCGAAGACCTGCCACAGGGTGCAGACCTGCCGATTTTCGGCCACGCCTCGCTCTATCAGTATCTCTGCTGCGCGCGAACAAAAGCTGGCCGTACCAGACTGGCCGCACTGCTCTCCCCGTCCCCGGGAACCGTCAAGGAGATGACGGCACGTCAGCAGGCCGTGCGCGAAATCGCCGCTCATCCCGCTGCAGCACTCGATTTGCTGGCCCTCAACGGGCTGCTGCCCTTCTCCTACGATGTCGCAGCCTTCTGCGCCGCCATGGAGCGCCGCAAGACGCAGGCGCATCCCGCGCTCAAAGCCCTCTCGTATCTGCTGCCCGTTCTCTCCTTCGGCACCCTTTTCGCCGCTCTCTTTGAGAACATTACCTATACCATACCGGGGCTGCTCTTCCTCGTGCAATTCCTGCTGGCCCTCCTGACCATCCGCCTCCACAGCACGCTGCTCGAGCCGCTCTGCCGCCTGCCGCAGGGCCTTGCCATTTACCAGGCCATCTTCGCGCGCTTCTCGGAGCTCGACGTCACGAGCGGCAAGCTGCGTGAGCTCCAGTCTATCCTGAAGAAAGGCGGCGGCGCCGCAGGAGGACTCGCCGCACTCGCAGCCGTTGCCGACAAGGCCGCCATGCGCCGCAATGCCTTCGTGCTGCTCATCGCCAACACATTGTTCCTCTGGGATTTCCACTGCACGACAGCCTTCCTGAAGTGGCAGCGCCGTTACGGCGCCTCGCTGCGCGGCTGGCTCAGGTCATGGTCGGAGCTTGAAGCACTGCTGTCGCTGGCCGTGCCGGCCTGGACGCGCAAACACTGCTGCTGGCCCGCCTTCCTCAGCGGCGCCCCAAGTCTGATGGCCGCAGGAGCCTATCCTCTCCTCATTCGCGAGGAAAAAGCCGTGCCCAACGACGCGGCGTTCGCTGCCGGGACCGCCATCCTCACGGGGTCCAACATGAGCGGCAAGACCACGTACATGCGCACGCTGGCCGCTGCCGCCATCCTCGCCTACGCCGGTGCGCCCGTCTGCGCCGCCTCCTTCTCGCTGACGCCGATGGCTGTCTACACCTCCATCCATGTCAGCGACGACCCCGCAAAAGGCATCTCGACCTTCTATGCCGAAGTGCTGCGCATCAAGCAGATGGTCGAAGCCTGCCGCAGGGAGCAGCCGCTCTTCCTCTGCATCGATGAGATCTTCAAGGGTACGAATTCGGCCGACCGCATCACGGGGGCCGAAGAAACACTGCGTCACCTGACGCAATCCTGGTGCATCACGCTCGTGACCACGCATGATTTCGAGCTCTGCGACCTGCAATCGCCCAATCACCTGCCCATCCACAATTACCATTTCGAAGAACATTACGAAAACGGGCAGATCTGCTTCGATTTCAAGCTGCGTGAAGGACGCTGCCGCACGACGAACGCCCGTTACCTGCTCCAGATGGCCGGTATCCTTCCCGCCGAAGACGTGAAACGACATTCTTGAATTCTTGTTGTCAGTGCAAAATCGACCTGTTACAATAAATACAATACCATCATCTCAATCAGGGACAGCAGGAGGATACGCGGGATGTACCATTATGAGTTTACCTTTGCTTCATTCATCGTTTTAGTCCTGCTGTGTGCGCTCTGCCTCGGCAGGAACTATCTGCCCATCCGGCGCAACTTCTTTTTCCGCTGCCTGCTGGCCTCAGAATTCGTGACCCTGATTTTCGATGTCCTGTCCTCAGAAATGGACACCTGCTATACGGCCTTCACACCGGAAATCCTCTATCTCAACAACATGCTGTTCTTCCTGGGCTTCGTCTGGCGTTCCTACTTCGACTTCTCGTACATCGAAGCACTCGTTTACGAGCGCTGCTCGTATCGCGGGCTGCCACGCTGGCTGACCAGGCTTCCCGTGCTCGTGCTGACCTTCGCCATCCTGAGCTCCATCTTTACGGGCGCCATCTTTTCCATCGATGCCGGAGGCTATCACAGCGGCCCCGTCTACGGGCTGATTTACTGGAATGCCTATCTCTACCTGCTGTTCACGTTCCTGCTGTCCGCCATCGGGCTCCAACGCGATTCCTGGACAAAGATCGAAAAAATCTCCCTGATTGGCGCCTGCCTCATCCTGCTGGTCGGCTATCTCGTGCGCATGCAGGTGCAGCATTACCTGGTCATGAATTCCTTCTATATGCTCGTCATCCTCATCCAGTACTTCGCCTTCCAGAATCCGGATTTTTCGCTGGACCGCCGGACAGGCGCGCTCAATCAGGACGCCGCAGCCTCTTACATCAAGGAACTCAACACCCACGGCGATTTCTCCGTCTTCGCCCTCGTGCTCAACGATTACGCCGAAAGCCGCACGCTCTACGGCGAAAGCCAGATGACGGCAGGCATCCAGGCCATTGCGGGCTACCTCAAGCTCTTCCATCCGGACTGCCAGATTGCCTACGCCAGCGCCGGACGCTTTCTGATGCTCAGGCAGGAACCCATGAACTTCCCGCGCATCCAGGAAGAGCTGGAAAAGCGCATGCTGTCGCCGTGGCACGGACCGCATCTTCATCTCTACCTGACGAGCAGCTATGCCACCTTCCGCGGCACACTGCCCCCAAATACCAGTGCGCATCACTTTCTCGACTACATTGCCGCCGCACTCCAGCAGGCCGAAAATCATCATGAGGTCATCGCCATGAACGCGAAACTCTTTGATGCCGCGGAACGCGCCACCGGTATCCGGCAGGCCGTAGACCGCGCCATCGAGCAGGACACCGTGCAGATTTACCTGCAGCCCCTCTACGGGACAAAGGAACACCGCATCATAGGAGCTGAAGTCCTCGCAAGACTCCACGACGAACAGCTTGGCTTCATCCCGCCGGATGTCTTCATCCGCACGGCCGAGCACAGCGGCACGATCACGCAGCTCGGCGAGCAGATCTTCGCCAAAGCCTGCCGCTTCGCGGCCCGCAATGATCTGCAATCACTCGGCATAAAATGGCTCAATGTCAACCTCTCGCCCATCCAGTGCCGCGACAACCAGATGGCAGAAGGGCTCTGCCGCATCGCCGCCCGCTACGGCGTCCCCATCCAGGCCTTCAAATTCGAAATCACAGAATCCACACTGGTCTACGAGCTGCGGTTGCGCCAGAACATGGAAAAACTCCTGGCAGAAGGCGCCATCCTCTCACTCGACGATTTTGGTACCGGATATTCCAACCTCATGCGCATCAACAAATTCCCCTTCGGCGACGTCAAGCTCGACATGAGTTTCGTGCGCACGTACTTCAACGAGGCCAATCCCCTGCTGCCGGCCATGGTCAAAAGCTTCCAGGCCAGCGGCATAAAGACCACAGCTGAAGGTATTGAAACGAAGGACATGGTCGAGGCGCTGACAGGCCTCGGCTGCGATATCCTGCAGGGCTATTATTTCTCAAGGCCACTTCCCGAACAGGACTTCCTCGCTTACATGCAGAACCAGCCCCAATCATTCCAGTAAAAAAGACGGTCCGCCGGCTCCTTTGAGTCAGCGGACCGTCTTTTTGGCAAGGGCTCATGCGTTCACGGCCCTTTTCAGAAGAGGTAGAATGTGTGGATGTATGTGGATATATGTAGAGGTGTATGCGGAAGATCAGTGAGCCTGATGGAATGCTGCCTTGCCCGGGTATACGGAACTCTTGCCGAGTGCTTCTTCAATGCGCAGCAGCTGATTGTACTTGGCGACGCGTTCCGAACGCGACGGTGCGCCCGTCTTGATCTGGCTCGTGTTGAGGGCGACCGCGAGGTCGGCAATCGTCGTATCTTCCGTCTCACCGGAACGGTGGGAGACAATGGCCGTGTAACCGGCCTCATGCGCCATCTTGATGGCCTCGAGCGTCTCGGAGAGCGTGCCAATCTGGTTGAGCTTGATGAGGATGGAATTGCCGCAGCCGAGCTCAATGCCCTTCTTGAGGCGCTTCGTATTCGTGACGAAGAGATCATCACCGACGAGCTGGACCTTGTCGCCGAGGACCTTCGTCATCTTCTGCCAGCCTTCCCAGTCTTCCTCATCGAGACCATCCTCGATGGAGTAAATCGGATACTTCTCGACGAGGGACTGCCAATGTGCGATGAGCTCATCCGACGTGAATTCCTTGCCGGACTTCGGCTGCTTGTAGAAGCCCTTGCCCTTTTCGCTCTTCCATTCAGAGGAAGCGGCATCCATGGCCAGGACGAAATCGCGGCCCGGCTCATAGCCGGCGTTGCGGATAGCCTGAAGGATGTGTTCGATCGTGTCCTCATCGCTCTTGAGGTTCGGCGCAAAACCGCCCTCATCGCCGACAGCCGTCGTCTGACCTTCCTTCTTGAGCAGTGCCTGCAGAGCGTGGAATACCTCCGTAGCCCAGCGCAGCCCTTCGCGGAAGGACGGTGCTCCGGCTGGCATGATCATGAATTCCTGCGTATCGACGGAATTCGTCGCATGCGCACCGCCGTTCAGGATGTTCATCATCGGCACCGGCAGGCGGTTGCCGTTGAGGCCGCCCAGGAAACGGTACAGCGGGATATCCTGCGCGATAGCCGCAGCCTTGGCGGCAGCCAGTGACACGGCCAGGATGGCATTGGCGCCGAGATTGGATTTGTCTTCCGTGCCGTCGAGTGCGAGCATGATGCCGTCCACGGCATAGATGTCCGACGCATCCGCACCGACGAGAGCCGGCGCGATTTTTTCGTTGATGTTCGCGACCGCCTTCGAAACACCCTTGCCGCCGTACTTCGCCTTGTCGCCATCGCGCAGTTCCAGTGCCTCAAACTCGCCCGTCGAAGCACCGGAAGGAGCAGCCGCACGGCCAACCGAACCGTCCGCGAGCGTCACCTCGGCTTCTACCGTCGGATTGCCGCGGGAGTCGATGATCTCCCGGCCAATGACCTGCATGATCTGTAAATATTCTTTCATGGGGAACGCCTCCTTGATATTCATTTTCATTTATATCTTCAGTATATCATAGTTGAGAACTATTTTCAATAAAAACTTTTCTCAAATGCTGGAATCCTTGTTTCAACCTTCGCCTCTATCGTAACGTGATTTTCCCCTGCAGGCTGTATCATTTGTTACAGAGCACAAGAAAGGATACGGTAGTAGTACGATTTGTGCGCATTTCTTTACATTTTTCTCTTCGGTTGGATAACATTTTTACTTATTATATATTTTTTCCAAGAAAGTCGAGACAAATGTTCTTTTCTATGCTATCATATACTCTATCAAAAACAGTTGTACACATATAAAAGACACTGTACCAATATTTCTTAGGAGGCTGTTTCATGGAATCATTCATCCCTATCCTCAATGCCATTGACTCCTTTATGTGGGGCCCCCCGCTCATCACGCTGCTCGTCGGTACGGGCATCTTCCTGACCATCCGTCTGAAGCTTCTGCAGGTCTTCCGCCTGCCGCATGCACTGCGCCTGATCTTCAAGGCACAGAACAACGGCCGCGGCGATGTCTCGAGCTTCAAGGCCCTCTGCGTCGCGCTTGCCGCCACGGTCGGCACAGGCAACATCGTCGGTGTCGCCACGGCCGTCAAGGTCGGCGGTCCCGGCGCCCTGTTCTGGATGTGGGTCGCCGCCTTCTTCGGCATGGCCACGAAATACTCCGAAGGCCTGCTGGCTGTAAAATTCCGCTCCGTCGATGAGAAGGGCGACATCGCCGGCGGCCCGATGTTCTACATCCGCAACGGCATGGGCGAAAAATGGAAGCCGCTCGCGACCTTCTTTGCCTTCGCCTGCATCGGCGTGGCCTTCTTCGGCATCGGCACCTTCCCGCAGGTCAATGCCATCGTCGACAGCATGCAGATCTCCTTTGGCTTCCCGAAGATTGCCACGGATGTCATCCTGACGGTCTTCATCGCCGCCATCACGCTTGGCGGCCTGCAGAGCATTGCGAAAGTCGCCTCAGGCGTCATCCCGTTCATGGCACTTTCCTACATCGCCATCAGCCTCGGCCTCATCGTCATCAACATCGACCAGGTCCCGGCAGCACTCGGACTCATCATCTCGGATGCCTTCACGGGCACGGCTGCAGCCGGCGGCTTTGCCGGTTCCACAGTCATGATGGCCATGCAGAACGGCATTGCCCGCGGCGTCTTCTCCAATGAATCCGGCCTCGGCTCCGCGCCGATTGCCGCTGCTGCAGCCAAGACGAAATGGCCGGCCGAGCAGGGACTAATTTCCATGACCGGTACCTTCATCGATACGATCATCATCTGCACGATGACGGGCCTCTCGCTCGTCCTCACGGGCGTCTGGCAGGGCGATCTCGCCGGTGCAGCCATGACGAGCGCGGCGTTTGCCACCTCCTACGGCTTCATCGGCAGCCAGCTCCTGACGATTGCCCTCGTGCTCTTCGCCTTCACGACGATCCTCGGCTGGAACTACTACGGCGAACGCGCCTGCATCTACCTCTTCGGCACGAAGGGCGTCATGCCCTACCGCCTGATCTTCATCGCGCTGATTGCATCGGGTGCCTTCCTCAAGCTCGAAGCCATCTGGGTGCTCGCCGATATCGTCAACGGCCTCATGGCCATCCCGAACCTCATTGCACTTATCGCACTCTCCGGCGTCATCGTCGCGGAAACGAACCGCTACCTCAACCGCCGCCAGCGCGCAAAACGCATCATAAAACACTGATGATCAAAAACACACGCTGCAAGGACTTTTGAGGAGGGGATATGTGGACATAAGCGAAGCGTTGGCGCCCTGCGTCAAGAATCGATTTAGCAGGCCGACTTCGCGCAGCGTTGTCCGCATATCCCCGGAGCCCCTTTTCCCTTGCAGCCCCAAAGGCCATTGTCTTGCGTCAATCGCGCGTAAGGCAATGGCCTTTTTTCCTGCCCCGTAGTAAAATAAAAGTAATACGCATTCAGAAAGAAGGTTTTTCCTACGGGTACGCACATGCATACGCTCCTAAAATCAAACCGGCAGGTCTTCCTCGAAGGAGTTCACGACGGCACGCCGATTGCCCTCGGGTACTTCGTCGTCTCCTTCACGCTGGGCATCGCCGCCCGCAACGCCGGGCTCGACCCTCTGCAGGGCTTCCTGGCCAGCTTCTTCAACAATGCCTCAGCCGGCGAATACGCGGGCTTCACGGTCATCGCGGCTGACGCCCCGTACCTCGAGATCGTCCTGATCACGCTCGTGGCCAATGCCCGCTACATGCTCATGAGCTGCGTTGTCAGCCAGAAATTCCGTCCCGGCACCTCCATCTGGCACCGCATCTTCGTCGGCTTTGACATCACCGACGAGATTTTCGGCATCACAATCGCACGCCACGGCTCGCTCAACCCCTATTACAATTACGGAGCCATGGCACTTGCACTGCCCGGCTGGTCGCTCGGCACGGCACTCGGCGTCGTCGCCGGCAACATCCTGCCCGGCAGCGTGGTCAGCGCCCTCTCCGTCGCACTCTACGGCATGTTCCTCTGGGTCATCATCCCGCCCGCAAGAACGAACCGCGTCGTCGCAGGACTCGTGCTCCTGAGCTTCGCGCTGAGCCTTGCCGCCTCACTCGCTCCCGTGCTCTCCAGTTGTTCATCCGGCACGCGCACGATCATCCTGACTGTCGTCATCGCCGCGCTCGGCGCCATTCTCTTCCCAATTGACGATCAGACAGGCCCCATCGAAGACGAGGAAGAAGGAGGAGACGGCCATGCAGCATGATATCTACATCTACCTCATCCTGATGTCAGCCGTGACGCTGGCCATCCGCATCCTGCCGCTGACCCTGATCCGCGGCCAGATCCGCAGCCGTTTCTGGCGTTCCTTCCTGTTTTACGTACCTTACGTAACACTGGCCGTCATGACGTTCCCGGCCATCACCGAAGCCACGCAGACGCCCGTAAGCGGCACGCTGGCCCTGGTTTGCGGCATCGCCCTCGCCTGGTATGGCGCGAGCCTCTTCAAGGTCGCAGCAGCCTGCTGCCTCGTCGTCTTCATCAGCGAGCTCATCCTGCTCTGACTAACAGAAAAACAGGAGCCCTGCATCATTCAGGACTCCTGTTTTCTTATGCGCAGACGACCGAGATGCGCTGCTGGATGTGATGGCCCTTCTCAATCTCATCGACCATCGCAATGGCGTAGTCGGCATACGAGATGACGGATTCATTCCTGCTGTTGAGCGTGAACTCTTCACCGGCGAGAATGTACTTGCCCGTGCGCTCGCCGTCGGCCTGGAAATCAGCGGCCGGACTGATGTGCGTCCACTTGACGTCCTTGCGCTCGCGCAGCTCGTCGAGGGATTTGGCCATTGCCTTGGACAGCGGCAGATACTCTGCCGGGAAATCCGGCGCATCGAACAACTGCATCGTATGCTCTGGATTGAGGTAGAGTGAACCGGCGCCACCGACGATCAGCAGGCGCGTATCCGTACCCGAGAGGATGTCGGCGAGGTGCTGCGTCGTCGTGGAATAAAGAGGCAGTGTCTCTTCCTTCCAAGCGCCGAATCCATCGACAACGGCATCGAAACCAGCGAGGTCTTCCTTCGTGAGGTCGAGGATGTCTTTCTTGCGGTAATCCTTTGCCTGCGTGTCATTTTCCGCATGGCGGCCAAAGGCGACAACCTCATGGCCGCGATTCAGGGCCTCGGCGATAACTTTCTTAGCGACACGTCCATTTGCTGCTACAACTGCGATTTTCATGATAACATTCTCCTTTTCACGCTCAGAGCTCTGCCCCGTTTCTTTCGCAATTAATTATGTAACTTTCTTTATTACATCTTATATTTCGTATAATACCATCCACGAGTATTGTTGTCAATAATTTTATTACATCTTTTTCCAAAAAAGAACACGCAGCAATTTCCAAGAAATGCGTGCGTGTTCTTGCTATCAGACTTCCCGTATAAAACAGTAAATCACCATGGCACCTCAAGAGTTTTCACCTATATCATGTACTACATCCTTTTCAATCAGGCGATGCTCAACAATAGACGCATAGAACACCCTCCCGTAGTTGGGATTGTCTGCCAGCCGCCAGATGGAGTACACCTGCTTCCGATTGCCCTTGAACGTATGGATGCAGTAAACCACGCTTCTTGCCTGGCGTGACGCCGCATCGTCCAGCTGATGAAGAATCATCGCCTGGATACGCGGCCTGTCACATTCGCAGATAATGTTTTCCTGGATACCATGCGTGAAGTTCATGAACTCGTTGACATTCTGGCACTCAAAGAGCTCGAGCATCGTCTTGTTGACGAAAAGGATTCTGCCGTGTGGAGTGGCCTCGCAGACGAGCAAGGCCGTTGGCAGATTGCTTGCAATCGTCTCCAGGTTGAAGCCGAGCGACGTGCGGTTGAGCTTCTCCATCGTCTCCTCATAGCAGCGATAGTGATTGCGCCCGCGCAGCTTGACAGCGTAAAGCGCCGCATCAGCCTGATGGAAGAGCTTCGAGAGCGTCATATCGGCGCCCGTATACAGGGCATAGCCGATGGACACGGAAAAATCATGCGTCTCGCCGCCAAAGCAGAAGTACTTCGGCTGCGCGGAAAAAGCCTTGATCTTGTCCAGGACCTCTTCAGGCGTGGCATTCTTCATGAAGACGGCAAACTCATCGCCGCCGTTGCGCCCGATGATGTGATTCTCGCCGAAGGCGGCACGCAGTTTGCGTGCCAGTGTACGCAGGGCTTCATCGCCGGCCAGATGGCCATGAAGATCATTGATGAACTTGAACGCATCGATGTCGATGCTGATGAGCGCACCCGGCTCATTGGGATGGCGCAGCAGCCAGGTCTGGATGGCATGGTCAAGGCCCATGCGATTGAGAATGCCCGTCAGGGGATCATGGCGCGAAACGTATTGCAGATTTTGCTGCGACGCAGCCACCTTCTGTACCATCGACTGGAAATTGCGGCTGAGCTCGCCAATATCATCCTGATGCGTATCATGCAGATCGATATCGAAACGGCCAGCCTCCACCGATTTTGCCGCGCCGATGACCTTCTGCAGGCAGATGGACAGGCGGTTGATCATGAAGACGGGCAGCAGCGAGACGATGAGGCAGACGAGAATCAGGCCGATGCCCATCTGCATCAGGGCTTTATGCGTCCGGGAATAAATCTGACGGACATTGCGCAGATCCATGAGATTCATGTTGTTGCGCAGCGACGTCACCGCCGCGATGCTGTCCTTGCCTTTCCATTGATACGAAATCATCTTGGCATCGGTCATGCCGGCAACTTTCACTTCATCCGTGGAGCTTTCCAGATGGATATCGAGATCCTCGAGCCGCACGCCCTGGGGATTTTCCGGTGAATACGTTATCTTGCCGCTGGCATCGCTGAGGATCATCATGCCGTGATCGCCTTCCGGCGGTTCATCCCCATAAATGTCGCGCATAAATGACTCAAAATCGAGGTCGATGCCCAGGATGGCCACCATGACCCCCTGCTTATAGACAGGGCATACGTAGGAGATGATATAACGCTGCAAGACCTCTGAATAATACGGCGCGAGCCAGGCGGCCTGTCCCTGCTCGGTCATGTAGGCAAATGCCTTGACATGGCGTGGCGAAGAAGAAAGCCCCTCCGCACGAGCTCTTGCCCGTACATCGGTAAATGTGCCGTTCTTGTCCATATCCGCCTTCCAGAGAGCGGAAACATTCTCCGACGGATAATACAGATAGTACGAACAGATCAGGCTGAGCCCCGGCACGGCGTCCTGGAAATCATTGTCCACGAGTCTGGCCACGTTCCGCTGAAACGCCGGATCCCGGAGCAGCCGGGTATCCGTGATTTCCCGTTCAACGGAATGCGTCGCATAATCCACGATATTTTCGGAACGCAGCAGTTCATCATTCATATCAGCCGTCTTCCCGTCGACAATATGATTCATATTCTGCAGCTCATAATCATGCGTCAGATGTGAAATTGTCCAGATACTGATGCCACCCATGCAAAGGGCCATCAGAAGCATGCCGGCCAGGCACACCGCCAAGACCTTTCGTTTTAACGAGTAAAACAGCTTCATGACAAATCCTTTCCGTCTGACTGCAATCCGTAAGCAATTGAATGTCTGAGATTGGTTCCTTTCCAATCATTATATCTTATTCGCCAGAAGAACGAATATTCCTGTATTTATTTCAGGTATTTTTGCCCCCCCCCGAAAGGACAAACAGGTTCTGCCAGCAGTTCCGTCTGCTCCGGCTCCCCTTTGCTGCCTTCGGGACGCGAGGGAAAGAAGACCTGCAGGACGCGCGCATCAGCCGGTTTCCCCGCATAAGCGCCGATCAGGAAGAACAGCAGCGAGACGGTGATGCCAATGGTAATCTGGTGGAGGCCCATGACCTTGAAGCCAAGGCCCTGCGTCAGGCAGTAAGCAAGGGTGCCGCCGCCCATCGACAGGATGGCGCCGAGCTTATTAGCCCTCTTCCAGAAGAGCCCGAAGAGCAGCGTCCAGAAGAAGGCTGTCTCCAGGCCGCCAAACGCGAACATGTTGATGATCCAGATGAGGCTCGGCGGCGTCAGCGCGATGAAGAAGACCGCCACACCGATGGCAGCCGTCACGACAACGGAGAGCAGGCGCAGGCGGCGCGCGGGAACCTCTTCCTCATGCTTCTGCTTATAGTGCAGATAGACATCCTTGACGATGGCCGACGACGCGACGATCAGGAGGCCCGAGATCGTCGAGATCGACGCTGCCAGCGGCCCGATGATGGCAAAGCCCACGAGTGCCGAGGGCATGGCCGCGACGATGGTCTTCGGGATGATGTAGTCGACGCCGCCGTAATCGGCCGGCGAGCCCGTGAGCACGCCATGAGCCAGGATGCCCGTAAAATTGACGCCGATGTTCATGAAGCCCACGACAACCGTGCCGATGAGCATCGCGCGGTGCAGACTCTTCGTGTCCTTGTAGCTGATGCCGCGCACGACGGACTGCGGCAGGGCAATCGTGCAAATGCCCACGAGAATCCACTGCGTGAGATAGAGGCCAACGGGCATGTGTCCGGCCGAAAGCGGTTCCAGCATCTCGGGATGCTGCACGTGGATGTTTTCCATGATGGCCGTGTAGCCGCCGCCAGCCGATAATACGTAATAGAGAAGCAACACGATGCCGCCCATCATCATCAGGGCGCAGCAGGTATCCGTAAAGGCCACGGCCCGGAAGCCGCCGATACTCGTGTAGACGACGACCACGAGGCCGAAGAGCAGGAGCCCCGTCTCGTAGCTGTAGCCCGTGACGGTCGCGAAGAGCTTGGCGCCGCCGACAAACTGAGCCGTCATCGTGCCGCAGAAGAACAGCACGATGATGAAGGCCGCCATGGCCGCGAGGCCATCGGACTGGAATCGTTCACGAATGATATCGACAACGGTCACGGCATCGAAACGACGCGAGAGCAACGCCACTCGCTTGCCAAAGATGCCGAGCACGAGAAAGATGGATGTGACCTGGACGACGGCCATGTAGATCCAGCCGAAACCAATGGAAAATGCCATACCCGGCCCGCCGACAAACGAGCTCACAGAACTGTACGTGGCAACCGTCGTCATGGCCAGCACAAAACCGCCGAGATCGCGGTTGCCGATGAAATACTGGGAGACAAAATCGCGGCCAAGCCCATGACTCGAGCGCCGGACCCAGAAGCTGATGCCCACCATGATGCCCATGAAGACGAGCAGCGGCAAGAGTGCCAAGAGATTCCCCTCATTTGTCATGACGAGTCACCTCCTCATCCTCAAGCGACATATCGCGGAAGACGAAATGCGTCAGCGCCTTGACGCCCACGATGGCAAACACCCATACGCCGAGGCTCGATGCCCAGACCCAGAGCGGCAGATGCAAAAACTCCACCTGTGTGCCCGCGAGGCCAAAGCCCGCCGCCGTCCAGAACAGGATCAGCGCGAGCAGCAGCGCTCCCGTCGCACCAGCTTCTTTCTTGACCTGCTGGTACTTCTCATAGTTATTCATGTTTTTCCTCCTTGTACAGTCGCACCTTAATCCATGCGTACCGTCGTTTTTATGATAACACGATTGGGAGGAAATGCCAAACAGAACAAAGAGCAGGAACCGTTAAAAAAACAGCTCCTGCTCTTTGTTTATAGAATGTTTCACAATGTAATATGGAAGCAAACACCAGCTGCCGCTCGCAGGCGGCGAGCCGGTGTTTGGCTTAGTCAGCTTCATGCAACATCCGTAATGTTGATCTCATGACCTTTTGCCTCGGTCTTGGCCGTCTTCGGCATATGGACGGCGAGAACGCCATCTTTGTACTCAGCGGTGCATTTGGCATCATCGATGTTGTCGATGTAGAACGAACGGCTCATCGAGCTCGTATGACGCTCGCGGCGTACATAGTTGCCCTTCTCGTCCTTTTCATCAGCCTTCTCATCCTTCTTCGTGGCGATGGTCAGGTAATTGTTCTCGTAGGTAAGGGAGATGTCTTCCTTCTTGAGGCCAGGCAGCTCAGCCGTAAGATCGTAACTGTCGCCATTATCTTTGACATCAACCTTGAATTCCGGAGCCTTGAAGCTCGTCATGAACGGTTCATCAAAGACGTCCAGCAGGCGATCGAATACGTTGTCTTCCTTAGCTAAATCATGACGTGATGCAAATGGAACCAAACCAAACATAATCAAGATCCCCTTTCTGAAGTCTCAGCCCGTGGCATAAGCCCTGCAGCTCTTTGCCCGGACCCTTTTGCGAATTGTTGAGATTACGCCCGGAGGTTTGCGGTTCGCTCTCGGGCCTTCCGGCCTTTCTGCTCTCTCAACCTCCTTACAATTCTTATTATACTCAAATTAGTCAAAAAGTCAATAAGTCAAAAAGAAAAAATAGATTTTTTTGCAAAAAAGCAGGGCCGCCTGCACGAAAGACAGACAGCCCTGCTGAAAATACTATGCACTTAGTCCAGAGCCTTGAACGCCTGGTCGAGATCGTAGATGATATCGTCGATATGCTCCGTACCGATGGACAGGCGGATCGTCGACGGTGTGATGCCGGAAGCGGCGAGCTCCTGCTCGTTCATCTGGGAATGCGTCGTCGAAGCCGGATGGATGACAAGGGATTTAACATCGGCCACATTTGCCAGCAGGCTGAAGACCTTGAGGTGGTCGATGAACTTCTTGGCAGCCTCAGCGCCGCCCTTGATCTCGAACGTGAAGATCGAAATGCCGCCGTTCGGGAAGTACTTCTTGTAGAGCTCATGATCCGGATGATTCGGCAGCGACGGATGGTTGACCTTATCGACATGCGGGTTCTTGGCGAGATAATCGACGACCTTGAGGGCGTTCTCAACATGGCGCTCGACACGCAGCGACAGCGTCTCCGTGCCCTGCAGCAGCAGGAAAGCATTGAACGGCGAGAGCGTTGCGCCCTCATCGCGCAGAATCAGCGTGCGGACGTACGTCGCAAAGGCTGCGGCGCCGACATCCTTGGCAAAGCTGATGCCATGATAGCTCGGGTTCGGCTCAACGAACTGCGGGAACTTGCCCGAAGCAATCCAGTCAAACTTGCCGCCGTCGACGAGCACGCCGCCAAGCGTCGTGCCGTGGCCGCCGATAAATTTCGTTGCGGAATGCACGACGATATCAGCACCGTATTCGAACGGACGCAGCTGATACGGCGTCGCAAACGTGCTATCGACGACAAGTGGAATCTTGTGCTTATGCGCGATGTCAGCCACGGCCTGGATATCGATGAGATTGGCATTCGGGTTGCCGACGGACTCGATGTAAACGGCGCGCGTATTCTCCTTGATGGCCTCCTCAAAGACCTCGACGCCCTTCGTCGGATCGACGAACGTCGTCTCGATGCCGTAGTTCGGGAACGTATGCTCAAAGAGGTTGTACGTGCCGCCGTAGATCGTCGTGGCAGCGACGATGTGCTGGCCATGGTGAACGAGAGCCTCGAGCGTATACGTGACGGCAGCTGCGCCGGAAGCAACGGCAACAGCGGCCACGCCGCCCTCGAGTGCTGCGATGCGCTTGGAGAAGACATCCTCCGTTGGATTCGTCAGACGGCCGTAGACATTGCCGGCATCCTTGAGCGCAAAGCGGTCAGCGGCATGCTGCGCATTGTGGAATACGAAGGACGTCGTCTGATAAATCGGTACGGCACGCGCATCCGTGGC
This sequence comes from Mitsuokella sp. AF33-22, assembly GCF_003475755.1. Lineage (NCBI taxonomy): Bacteria > Bacillati > Bacillota > Negativicutes > Selenomonadales > Selenomonadaceae > Mitsuokella > Mitsuokella sp. AF33-22. The sequence goes on from NZ_QRQA01000002.1 coordinate 209,438, forward strand.
AGGATCAGCCTGCTCCTGACCAACATGCAGCTGCAGCGTTTCAAAATGATACTTTCTCTCTTCACTCATGAATAACGGCCCCTTTCTATGACGGCTCACCCGAATGGTATTTAAACATATCTATTTAATATGTTTACATTATAATTGTAACACTGTAACTTGTCAAGGGGCAGGCTCATTTTTTTACAGTTGTCTGTCCGTCACCAGCAGAAGCCTGTTTATCCCCCGATTCATCTGCCTTGCTATCCGCATCCGGACGATCCCAGATATAGCCGCGCAGGTTCACCTGCTGGATGAGATCCGTCATGGCCTCGCGCGCCAGATAGGAAGCCGTGCCCGTCGTGGAATAGTCGTCATCGTAGAAACGGGAGGCCTTCTTATCGACGACCTTGTCCGTTGCACGGTCGTACACAACGAGCTCAAGCGAAACGTAACTGTGCAGAATGATGTCACGGTCCCAGTGCCAGCTCATCGTCGTGTACTGGACGTAGTCGTTGACAATGGGGATTACGACGAGATCCGCGCCGAGCTTATCGGCTATGACCTTTGCCCTGTCCTTGACTTTCCGCGAGCTGCTTTCATCTACGGCCTCATCCCAGGCAGCCAGGCAGTCCTTCTCCGGCAGGTACTCCACACGGTGCAGCGTGCCGTTGAGCGGCACATGCAGAGCCCTGTCGATCTGCCTCTCGAGGTCATCCGTCACCTCCAGGCCCGGCTCGAGCCAGGACGACTGCACGATGAGCGGAAACTGCGCCACCTTCAAGGGCTGGCGTTCCGCCGCTCCCGCCACGCTGCAGAAAGCCGTCAGCATCACGAGCATACAGAGAAAAGAGAGTAACTTGCGCATGATAAACACCTCCAGAACATCTCAGGCAGCGCCCATTTTCGCACGCGGCACTGCCAGAATCAATGAATGGCCTTTTTCTTGAACCGACCGCCCACGATATCGTGCACGGCATTGATCGTCACGAAGGCATTCTCATCCTTCTCTAGCACGATTTCCTTGAGCTTGTCGACCTCGAGGCGGGTGACGACGCAGTAGAGGACTTCCTTTGGCTCACCAGTGTAGCCGCCCTGGCCGTGCAGCAGGGTGACGCCACGGCCCAGGCGGTCGTTGAGGGCGGAAGTAATCTCGTCATGCTCGTTCGTGACAATCATGACGGCGTACGACTCATCGAGTCCCTTGATGACCACATCGATCATCTTTGAGATGACGAAGTAAGCCACCAGGGAATACATAGCCTTATCCCAGCCATAGAGCAGGCCGGCGCTCGACAGGATGAAGAGGTTGATGAACATGACGACCTCGCCAACTGAGAACACGGACTTCTTGTCCATGATGATGGCCACGATTTCCGTGCCATCGAGTGAGCCGCCCGCGCGGATGATGAGGCCCACGCCGAGGCCGTCGATGATGCCACCGAAAATAGCCGCGAGGAACGGGTCATCCGTCACGCGCGGGATGGGAGCGAAGACAGCCGACCAGGCCGAGAGCAGGCAAATGGCTATCGTCGTCGCAATGGCAAAGTTCTTGCCGATCTGCTTGTAGCCGAGATACAAGAACGGGATGTTGAGCAGCACGAGGAATACGCCGAGCGACAGCCCCGTGATCGAGCTCATCATGATGGAAATACCGACGACGCCGCCATCGATAACGTTGTTCGGGATCAGGAACAATTCGAGTCCTACCGCTGCGATGATGGCACCCAGAAAAATCGTCAGGTATTTCTTGACGTAAAATGACACCTTGCGGTGCTGCTGAATTACCGCCTTGGCACGCTCTGTGGGCACAATCTTCTGTACATCTTGCTTGATATCAGTCATCTATCTGCCTCTTTTCCTATTAATATTACGCTTCTGTACTTTACATTATATAAGAAAACACCACCTTTCTCCATGAAAAAAATGTGAAATCTCCATACGACGTCCTTCTCCTGTCCATGAGTGTGCACGAGAAACTTGAATGTATATGATTTACAATTGTTACCAATTATTTATGCTCACTTCTTTTGTATTCATAAGCGGATATGATTGACTTTGACCGACTTTGATGATATTATAGGCATATAGAAAGGTGTGAACGCCATGCTTACGGAAGAACGATATGCCACGATCCTGCGCATCCTCAAGGAGAAGCGGGCCGTGACCGTTCCGGAACTGACCCGTGCACTCTGCACGTCGGAATCCACCATCCGCCGCGACCTGACGGTACTCCACAAACGCGGACTCCTCTACAAGGTCTACGGCGGCGCCACTTCCATCGACAACAACTACAGCGCCATGGAAGAAGACATGCCGACCAAGAACAGCCGCTGCACCGAAGAAAAAATCGCCATTGCACGCCGCGCGGCCGCTCTCGTGACAAGGCGCGACTTCGTATACATCGATGCCGGCTCGACGACGCTGCATCTGGTGGATTTCCTCAAGGAACGTCAGGCTGTCTACGTGACGAACGGCCTGCCTCATGCCTCCCGCCTTTCCGCCAAAGGCTTCAAAGTCTTCATGTTAGGCGGACAGATCAAATCCGTCACGGAAGCCGTCATCGGCACCGAAGCCCTGCACAACCTGGAGCTCTACAACTTCACGAAGGGATTCTTCGGCGTCAACGGCATCAGCGTCAAATCCGGCTTCTCCACGCCGGATTCGAGCGAGGGGCTCGTCAAGAGCGAGGCACTCTCCCGCTGCGAGCACGCGTACGTCCTGGCTGATCAGTCAAAGTTCAACAAGATCTCACCGATCACATTTGCCAATATCTCAAGTGCCACCATCATCACCGGTCATCTCATCGATAGGAAGTATCTGGACTGCACCACGATACTGGAAGGAGAGTAAGAAATGATCTACACCGTAACATTCAACCCATCCCTCGACTACATCGTACGGCTCGATTCCTTCACGGCAGGCGAAATCAACCGCGTGAATTACGAGCAGGTACTCGGCGGTGGCAAGGGCATCAACGTCTCGATTGTCCTCGGCAACCTCGGCCACGAGAGCACGGCCCTCGGCTTCACGGCAGGCTTCACAGGCGAAGAGATCAAGCGCCAGCTCGATACCTTCGGCGTGAAGCACGACTTCGTGCAGCTGCCGGCAGGCTTCACGCGCATCAACGTCAAGGTCAAGGCCGAGAATGAGACGGAAATCAACGGCCAGGGCCCGGACATCAGCGAAGCCAAGCGCGAAGAGCTCTTCGACAAGCTCGACAAGCTCCAGGAAGGCGATACGCTCGTGCTCGCCGGCTCCATCCCGAAGACGCTGCCGGACGACATCTACGAAAAGATCATGGCACGCCTCGAAGGCCGCGGCATCCGCATCGTCGTCGATGCCGAGAAGAAGCTCCTGCTCAACGTCCTCAAGTATCATCCGTTCCTCATCAAGCCGAACAACCACGAGCTCGGCGACATGTTCGGCGTCAAGCTCACGACGGACGAGGAAATCATCACCTACGCCAAGAAACTGCAGGAGAAAGGCGCACAGAACGTGCTGATCTCCATGGCCGGCGACGGCGCCATCATGCTGACGGCAGACGGCCGCCACTTCAAATGCCCGGCACCGAAGGGCAAGCTCGTGAACTCCGTCGGCGCTGGCGACTCCATGGTCGCAGGCTTCATCACGGGCTACATGGAATCGAACGGCGATTTCGAAACAGCCTTCCACATGGGCGTCGCCACGGGCTCCGCTTCCGCCTTCAGCGAGAATCTCGCCACGCGCCCGGAAGTCGAAGCACTCCTGAAAACCATTGCGTAATTCCATCCATTTATCAAAAAGGAGAGAAATAAATGCGTATCACTGACTTGCTCAAGAGTGAGAGCATCGCTCTGGGCGTAAAGCCGACTGACAAGAAGTCAGCCATCCGTCAGCTCGCCGACCTCATGGCAGCGTCCGGCAATCTCGCGGATAAGGAACAGTACTTAAACGATGTCTTCGCCCGCGAAGCTTCTGGCACGACGGGCCTCGGCGACGGCATTGCCACGCCGCACGCCAAGAGCAAAGGCGTTAGAGAAGCCGGCCTCGCCGCCATGACGGTTCCTGAGGGCATGGACTTCGAGTCCATGGACGGCAACCCCGCCCGCCTGTTCTTCATGATTGCGGCTCCGGATTCCGCCAATGACGCTCACATCCAGATCCTGCAGCAGCTGGCCATGATGATCATGGATCCGGACTTCAAGGAAGCCCTGATTGCTGCCAAGACGAAGGAAGAGTTCCTGCACCTCATCGACCTCAAGGAAGATGGCAAGTTCGAAGCACCGAAAGCTGAAGAAGCGGAAACGGTCGAAGAAGCTCCCAAGAGCGACCATATCCAGGTCCTGGCTGTCACGGCCTGCCCGACGGGCATCGCGCACACCTTCATGGCTGCCGAGAGCCTCGAGCAGCATGCCAAGAAGCGCGGCATCTCTATCAAGGTCGAGACGAACGGCTCCGGCGGTGCCAAGAACATCCTGACGGATGCTGAGATTGCCGCAGCTGACGGCATCATCGTCGCCGCCGACAAGAACGTCGCCATGGCCCGCTTCAACGGCAAGAAAGTCGTCATCACGAAGGTTGCCGACGGTATCAACAAGGCCGATGAGCTCATCGACCGCGCGCTTGCAGGCGATGCCCCCGTCTATCACGCTTCGGGCAGCGACACGGAAGAAAGCGCTGCTGACGTCCAGGGCGAGAGCCTCGGCCGCCAGATCTACAAGCATCTCATGAACGGCGTCTCGCACATGCTGCCGTTTGTCGTCGGCGGTGGTATCCTCATCGCCCTGGCCTTCCTGTTCGATGATTACTCCATCGACCCGAAGAACTTCGGCTCCAACACGCCGCTCGCCAAATTCTTCAAAGACATCGGCGGTGCCTCCTTCGGCTTCATGCTGCCGGTCCTCGCCGGTTTCATCTCCATGTCGATTGCTGACCGCCCGGGCCTCGCTGTCGGCTTCGTCGGCGGTGCTCTCGCCGGCACGACGGGCTCCGGCTTCCTCGGCGCCCTGATTGCCGGTTTCCTCGGCGGCTACATCGTCAACTTCCTCAAGAAAGCATCGAAGTGCCTGCCGGAATCGCTCGAAGGCATCAAGCCGATGCTCATCTATCCGTTCTTCGGCATCCTGATCATGGGCTTCATCAGCCTCTTCATCATCGCACCGCCGGTGTCAGCCATCAACACCTGGATGGTTGACACCCTGAAGAACATGGATCCGTCCGCCCGTATCTTCATGGGCATGATCGTCGCCGGCATGATGGCGGTCGACATGGGCGGCCCAATCAACAAGGCTGCTTACGTCACGGGCACGGGTCTCTTGGCTTCCGGTGAGTTCCACGTCATGGCTGCCGTCATGGCAGGCGGCATGGTCCCGCCGCTCGCGATTGCCCTCTGCACGACGTTCTTCAAGAATCGCTTCACGGAGAGCGAGCGCAAGGCCGGTATCACGAATTACGTCATGGGCCTCTCCTTCATCACGGAAGGTGCCATCCCGTTCGCTGCAGCTGACCCGCTGCGCGTCATTCCGTCCTGCGTCATCGGTTCGGCTGTGACGGGTGCATTGACGATGGCCTTCGACTGCACGCTGCGCGCTCCGCACGGCGGCATCTTCGTCGTCCCGACCATCGGCAACCCGCTGATGTACCTCGTATCGATCCTCGTCGGCGCCGTCATCGGCTGCGTCGTGCTCTCCATCCTCAAGAAGCCGCTCAAGAAGGGCGAGGAATAAGAGCATTCACCCCATCAATACAAGCAACAAAAAACGTGTCCGGACGGACACGTTTTTTTATTGCCATGATTCAAATCAGATCGACCCCCTGCACACCCTCGAGGCTGCGCACGGCATCAACCACGATGACGCCCTTGACGCCCTGTGGATTGTAGACCTCCAGGTCGATGGAAAGATACTTGCACCCCTTCTTGCCCCAGCGGCCATCATCAAAGTCATCCGACTTGATCTTGACGCCGCGGATGCGCAAATGCAGCCCCTCCAGGCAATTGTTGATCCGTAGCATCTGTCCCGGACGGTCTATTGTGTGGATGGAGAGCGAGAAATTCTTCTCATGATCCACCCATTCGTCAAGCTTTGAAAGCGTGCCGAGCGTCACGAAGACGAGTGCCGTCGTGATGAGCGCACCGGAATAGAAGCCGCCGCCCACGGCCAGCCCCACGCCTGCGACAACCCAGAGGCAGGCCGCCGTCGTCAGCCCTGTTACTGTCAGCCCCTCCTTCATGATGGCACCGGCGCCGAGGAAACCGATACCACTGACGACCTGCGCCGCCAGACGCGCCGGATCGGCATTCGTATGCCCCTCAACCCCCTGATAAATCCCTTCTGACATCACCATGATGAGGCAGGCGCCGAGACAGACGAGCACATTCGTCCGCAGGCCCGCGGACTTGCGCCGCGACTGCCGCTCATAGCCGATGATGCCGCCCAGGATACAGGACAGCACCAGCCGCGTCAGCAGCTCCCCATTCGATATCATCATAGTCCCCATACATCTGCATCCCTTTCTGTTATCCACAAAAGAATCCACACCTGTGGATAATCTACTTTTCCACAAGCCTCTTTTTTCATTTCCTACTATAATATATACAGCCTTCTGTGCATATTGTGGCTAAAATTTTTCTCCTTTTCTGTGGATAATGTGGATAAATCCGTGGATAACCACCATATATATGAAAATCAGCTTGTCAACGCCCATATCTTGCGCTTTTTGCCGCAAATTTCCCCACCATATCCTGTGGATATCTCAAATACCTCACGGTCTTGTTTTCCACAGGCAATACGGATGAGCAATCAGGCTCGAATTGTAATACCGCGCATCGCCGGAAACCTCCTGCCCGGCCCACTCTGGCTTTTCAAACGGCGTATCCTCCGCCGGCAACTCAATCTCTGCCACACGCAGCCCCACATTGTCTCCCGCGAAGACATCGACCTCCCAAGTAAAGCCGCCCACCTCTTCGAGATAGCGCGTCTTCTCAATGAGCGGCTGCTCGCAGAGCTTCAGCAGAGCCTCGGCATCCGCGCAGGGAATCTCGTACTCAAACTCCAGCCGCCGAATGCCCTCATTGCGTCCCTTGACCGTAAGGAAGCCCTCGTCCCCCTTGATGCGCACGCGCACGGTACGTTCCGGCGCAGACGACAGATATCCCTGCGCAATGCGCACGCCCGCATGTTGTGGCTGCCAGCCCTCTTTCACGAGGAATTTGCGTTCAATCTCATCTGCCATGAAAATCCTCCCCTTTCTTATCCTCATGCTATTCTAACACGCCTACAGTTTTTTTTCAGTCTTGTTGCTTACGATATGATGTGGATATTAAGAAAGTAATTGCATGGGAGCCCGCCGCTCTTTATAATAAGAATATACCCCAATAATGGGGAAGTTTTGCTATCATCAGAAAAGAAGGTATCAATTTGCAAACAAATCCGATCCCGCCGCGCCAGCCACGCCGTTCACGCCGCAAACGCCGCGTCTGGCTCTGGGTGCTGCTGGTCCTGGCCTTTGTCGGCGCAGCAGCTGCCGGTGCCATGTTCGCATCGAACAGCCTGCTCGACAAATCAGCCGACGACGTTGTCGAAGACGGCCTGCTGACTGCCAAGGACAAATCGACCATCATGATCATGGGCGTCGATGAACGAGCAGACGACGTCGGCCGCAGCGACACGCTGATGGTCGCCACCATCGATCCGAAGAAGGACCAGGCCGCTCTCATGTCCATCCCGCGCGATACCCGCGTCAAGATCAAGGGACACGGCTGGGATAAGATCAATGCCGCCTACGCCTACGGCAGTGCCAAGGGCGGCACGGAAGGCGGCGAGAAGCTCGCTCAGCGCACCGTAGAGGATTTCCTCGGCGTCAATATGGACCACTACGTCGTCATCAACATCCAGGCGTTCCAGAAGATCATCGACGCCATCGGCGGCATCGACATCGATGTCGAGAAGCGCATGTACTACGAGGATCCCTGGGACGATGACGGCGGCCTCATCATCGACCTCAAGCCGGGCATGCAGCATATGGATGGCAAGACCGCCGTCACCTACGTGCGTTACCGCGACGAGGAAGGCGACATCGGCCGCATCAAGCGCCAGCAGAAATTCATGAAGGCCTGCATGGACAAGGTCACTTCGCCGACCATCATCCCGAAATTGCCTTCAGTCATCAAGGAAGTCATGTCCTCCGTCAAGACCGACCTCTCCTTCCGCCAGATGCTGGAATTTGCCGGCACGCTCAAGGAAGCCCAGAAGAACGGACTCAAGACGGAGATGGTCCCGGGCAAGCCGCTCTACATCGACGGCGTCAGCTACTGGATCCCAGACCTGCGCAAGCTGCGCACGACGCTTGCCGACACGCTCGGCATTCAGCTCAACGCCAGCGAACGCGCCCTGCTCGACCGTGCCGAGCACGAGTACGAAAGCTCGATCCCAGCCAATGCCACGGCTGCCCCGGCGACGAAATCGTCAAGCAGCAAGAGCAGCACGCAGAAGAGCACGCAGAGCTCGAGCAAATCTCAATCCTCCGGCTCTACAAAGTCGCACAGCTCCTCTTCAACGGAGAACCAGAGCCGCAGTTCCTCCCAGACGCAGGAAAGCAGATCCCCGTCCAGCAGCGTCAGCCAGGGCGCATCTCCAGCCGCCCCAACAAAAAATAGCGGCAACAATAGCAAGACACAGTGATTTTAGCGATAAATCCATAGAAACGTATAGAGAAGCAGACATTTTTTCTGTCTGCTTCTCTTTTTCTTTGAGCATATAACTGCCGGTTATGGGCGCAATTAATAATGGATATTTGTAATTTCCGTATAAAACTATATAATAGTATTCAACACGATTTTACAGATTATTAAGTCATAACTAAAAATAATTTCTAAAGTGTAACATCAGTCACAGTAATCCATAATTATAATCGTTAAACTGAAAATATCGGTAGGAGCTCGATAAGTCGAGCATATGAAAGGGTGTATGAGTATGAATAACATCAATGAAAAGGCATTGGCTTTGCATAGAGAGAACCAGGGCAAAATCGAGATGCGCAGCAAGGTGCCTCTCGAAAAATCACGTGACCTGACGCTGGCTTATTCGCCGGGCGTCGCCGCACCGTGCCTCGAGATCAAGAAGAATCCCGAAACGATTTATGATTATACGGCCAAGGGCAATCTCGTCGCCGTCGTGACGAACGGCAGCGCCGTACTCGGCCTCGGCAACATCGGTGCCGGTGCCGGCCTGCCGGTCATGGAGGGCAAGGCCATCCTGTTCAAGGGCTTTGCCGGTGTCGATTCCGTCCCCATCTGCCTCGACACACAGGATGTCGATGAGATTGTCCGCGCCGTCGAGCTCATGGCTCCGACGTTTGGCGGCATCAACCTCGAGGATATCAAGGCACCGCAGTGCTTCGACATCGAGAAGCGCCTGCGCGAGAAACTCGATATCCCGGTCTTCCACGATGATCAGCACGGCACGGCCATCGTCGTCGTCTCGGCTCTCATCAATGCCTTCAAGCTCACGAAGCGCAACTTCCAGGATTCGAAATTCATCGTCAACGGCGCCGGTGCAGCCGGCCAGGCCATCACGCGCCTGATCTACAACATGGGCGGCCGCAACATCATCCTCTGCGACTCTAAAGGTGCCATCTACACGGGCCGTCCGGAAGGCATGAATCCATACAAGGATGACATCGCCACGATTACGAACCCCGCGCATCAGGCCGGCAAGCTCGCGGACGTCATCAAAGACGCCGATGTCTTCATCGGTGTTTCCGTAGCCGGCTGTGTCACGAAGGACATGGTCCGCTCGATGAAGAAAGACCCGATCATCATGGGCATGGCCAATCCGACGCCTGAGATCATGCCGGAAGACGCCCATGCCGCCGGTGCCCGCATCGTCTGCACGGGCCGCAGCGATTACCCGAATCAGGTCAACAACCTGCTGGCCTTCCCGGGCATCTTCCGCGGCGCCCTCGACGTCCGCGCCAAAGCCATCAATGAAGAAATGAAGATGGCCGCGGCCAAGGCCATCGCCGGCCTCATCGACGCCAAGGAGCTCGACGAGGATCACATCATCACGAGCCCGTTCGACCCGCGCGTCGCACCGACCGTCGCAGCTGCTGTCGCCAAGGCAGCCATCGAAAGCGGCGTAGCCCGCCGCACGGATGTCACGCCGAAGCAGGTAGCCCGCCATACGCGCGACCTGCTTGAAAACGAGCGCGCCAAAGAAGCAACCGCATGAACGCCATCTTCACCCGCACGAGTATCCGCAAATTCGAGGATAAGCCCGTCGAAAAAGAGAAAATCGACAAGCTGCTGCAGGCAGCCTTCGTCGCACCATCAGCCGGCAACCAGCAGCCTTGGGAATTCTATGTCGTAACGAAGCGTGAGACAATTGAGGCGCTTGCCAAGACGAGTCCCTATGCGGGAGCAGCTGCCAAAGCCCCCGTCGTGCTCGTCATCGCCGCCCGCAAGGACGTCATCTT
>NZ_QRQA01000020.1:0-40481 GCF_003475755.1 Mitsuokella sp. AF33-22
GCAAATTGAGGTATCGAAAGATTCCCTCAAGCTCGCGACTTTAGTCGCGGGTAGTTGACAACGAAAGACAGGAGTCATAGAGAAAATGCGAACGATTGATTTGAACCGCTGCCTCGTGCGCTATGCACAAGGGCAGTGCGATGCCTGTGAGGCCATCTGCCCGCAGGGAGCCGTTCATCAGCATGTGATAGATCCGAAGAAATGTGATGACTGCGGGCTTTGCCAGGCCGTTTGTCCCGCGGGGGCCATTGCGGGGAACGATGATTGTGCGGGGGCTCTTGCGAGGACCCGTCATCTGACTCGTCAGGTGCTCATGTGCCGCCGGGTGGAGGAGGCGGCACCTTCCTGCCTGGGCTTTCTGAACAGAAGGCTTCTCTGGTCGCTGACGCGCGAGCGTGAGCTCGCCATCGATATCTCGCGTTGCGAAACTTGCCGCCCGGCCGTTTTTCACTGGCTCGAGCAGGAGATCGCTGCTTGTCAGCAGGTCCTGGCAAAGGAGGGCCTGCCGCCCATTCGTCTCGTGAGGGTCCATCCGCGTGAACAGGCGCCGGCAGCCCCCGTCGTGGAACGCCGCAAATTTTTTCGCTCGCTTTTCCATTCGGCGACGGAAGGACTGCAGACCCTGGCTGAAGCACAGCAGACGAAACTGTATGCCTTTGATTCCGCGCTCTGGATTGCCGCACAGGGCGGTGAACCTGGCGAGCTCTTCCCTCAGCTCACGATTTCATCGGCCTGCAATACCTGCGGCCTCTGCACGGTGCTCTGCCCTGAACGCGCTCTCTCGATGCGTCAGCCGGAGGGCATGCCGAAGACGCTGTACGTTTCGGCACTGGCCTGCAGCGGTTGCGGCCTCTGCGAGGCAAGCTGCCCGGTAAAAGCCATCACCTGCAAAAAAAACGGCGCAGATGTGCGATTGCCCGCCGATGGAGGCAGGGGAAAGCACAATGTATGTTGAATACATAAAGCATATTCCATATAATAATGTAGGATAGCTTATTTCGGTATGGATGAAGGAAGTGGGATATTGATTACGATAAATGGTGAGGCGAAAATCAACCTGACGCTTGACATCCTGGGCAAGCGCCCCGATGGCTACCATGAAGTCTCCATGGTCATGCAATCGGTGAGCCTTTATGATACGCTGCAACTGGAACGGATTCCAGAAGGCATCGAGCTCTCGATTGACGTGCCATGGCTCAAGGCTGACGACAAGAATCTCGCGTATCGTGCGGCGGCCCTGCTGCTTGCGCACAGCAGGGTACAGGGAGGTGTCCGGATCCATCTTACGAAGCGCATTCCGATGGCAGCGGGGCTGGCGGGCGGCAGCGCCGATGCGGCGGCTGTGCTGCGTGGCGTCAATGCGCTCTATGAGCTCGGGCTTTCCGTCGATGAGCTCTGTGAGCTCGCCGGCAGGCTGGGTTCGGACATCCCGTTCTGCGTGCGCGGCGGCACGATGCTGGCCACGGGGCGCGGCGAGGTCCTGAGGCGTCTGCCGCCTGTCCCTGCGTTCTGGGTCGTGCTCGCCAAGCCGCCGATTTCTGTATCGACGGCCTGGGCCTATCAGCATTACGATGCCGAGGGAGCTGAGCGCCATCCGGACAACGATGCCATGTGCCGGGCCCTTGCCGCAGGCAGCAGGGAAGAGCTTGCGCCGTTGTTGTGCAATGTCCTCGAAAGTGTTACTATAAAACAGTATCCTGTCATCGCCGCGTATAAGGAACAGATGATGCAGCAGGGTGTTCTGGCGAGTATGATGTCGGGCAGCGGGCCGACGGTCTTTGGACTGCTGGAGACGAGAGAGGCGGCAGAACGGTTGGCCGCAGCGCTTAGAGAGAAAACCGATGCAGACGTATTCGTCTGCCATACGACCCAGGAAGATTATGTTTAGAATTGAGGGAACCATTATGGATCAGAGATTAGCTCCGATTAAATTAGACAGCTATCAACCGTTACGCGAAGTCGTCTGCGAGTCCTTGCGCGATGCTATCCGCAAGGGCATCCTGAAACCCGGTGAGCGCATCATGGAAATCAAGCTGGCCGAGGAACTCGGCGTGAGCCGCACGCCTGTGCGCGAGGCCATCCGCAAGCTCGAGCTCGAGGGCTACGTGGTCATGATGCCGCGCCGCGGCACGTACGTCGCCGATATGTCCATCCGCGACATCAATGAGATCTTTGAGATCCGCACGGCGCTCGAATCGCTCTCGAACGGGCTGGCGGCCGAACATATCACCGAGGACGAGCTCGAGCATCTGCAGCGCCTGCTCGTCATCATCGGCGGCTACATCAAAGAAGGGGATATGGACAAGATTGTCGAAACGGATATCGAGTTCCACGATCTCCTCTATCATGCGGCACGCAACAACCGCCTCGTCGGCATCATCTCGAATCTGCGCGATCAGCTCACGCGTTTCCGCACGCTCTCGATGTCGTATCCCGGCCGCCTCGAAGCCACGCTCGACGAGCACCGGGCCATCGTGGAAGCGATTGCCAATGGCGATGACCGTGCAGCCCGCAAGGCTGCTGAGCACCATATGGAGAATTCGGAGAAGACCCTGCTGAAGGCCATGGATGCCCAGAAGAAGCAGCAGGAAGTCTTTGCCGCCAAGAAGAGAACGCATGCGGGCCGCAAGTGATCCTGCGGACAAGACGTGTGCGTCAAGGCATAGCCAAACATTATTAATAGATAGGAGTCGTTTGAAACATGTCAGATTTAGTAACGGTAATCCTCGCGGCCGGTAAGGGTACGCGCATGAAATCGAAGCTGCCGAAAGTCCTGCACAAGGCCGGCGGCAAGACGATGCTGCAGCATGTCATCGACGCGGCCAAGGCGGCCGGTGCCAAGCGCAATATCGTCGTGACGGGGTTTGGCGGCGACGAAGTGCGCGCAGCCATCGGCGATCAGGCGGAATTCGTCACGCAGACGGAGCAGCTCGGCACGGGCCATGCCGTTCTGCAGACGGCAGACCTCCTGAAGGATGAGCAGGGCACGGTCATGGTCCTTTGCGGCGACACGCCGCTCCTGACGGGGCCGCTGCTCAAGAAACTCTATGAAGAACATGTCGCAGCCGGTGCCAAGGCGACGGTGCTGACAGCCATCATGCCCGATGCCACGGGATATGGCCGCATCATCCGCTCGGCCGACGGCTCGGTCGAGAAGATCGTCGAGCATAAGGACGCGACGGAAGAGGAGCGCCAGGTGAAGGAAGTCAACTCCGGCATTTACTGCTTTGCCGCCCGCGATCTCTTCGAAGCACTCTCGCATGTCACGAACGACAATGCACAGGGTGAGTATTATCTGCCGGATGTGCTGGAGATACTCAAGAAGAAGGGCGAGAAGATCTGGGCCGTCGCTGCCGATGATTATGAGGATACGCTCGGCATCAATTCGCGCCAGCAGCTCGCCGGTGCCGAAAAGATCCTGCGCCGCCGCAAGAATGAGGAGCTCATGGCAGCGGGCGTCACGATCATGGACCCCGATACGACGTATGTCGATGACGATGTCGTCGTCGGCCGCGACACGATCCTCTATCCGGGGACCTGGCTCGAGCACGGCACGGTCATCGGTGAGGAATGCGAGCTCGGCCCGAATGTCCGCTTCCAGGATGTCAAATGCGGCAACCGTGTGACGGGGCAGTTCGTCTACGCGCACGAGTGCCAGATTGACGATGATGTCAAACTCGGCCAGTTCGTCCATCTGCGCCCGAATACGCATCTCTTTGAGGGCGTCAAGATCGACAACTTCATCGAGGTCAAGAATTCAAACATCGGTAAGGGCTCGAAACTGCCGCATCTCTCCTATATCGGCGACTGCGACATGGGTGAGAATGTCAACATGGGCTGCGGCACGATCACGGTCAATTACGACGGCAAGATCAAGCACCGCACGAAGATCGGCGACAATGTCTTTGTCGGCTGCAACTCGAATCTCGTCGCACCGGTGACGCTTGAAGACGGTGCCTACATCGCAGCTGGCTCCACAATCACGAAGACGGCACCGGGCGGCAAGCTGACGATTGCCCGCGCCCGCCAGACCACAATCGAGAGATGGAGTGACAAGCGCGATCAGTGAGAATCCGCGAGAACCTGTGAGATAACGGGGCAGGAAGACGCGCAGGGAAAAAAGAAATGGGCAAATTTCAAGTCCATATGTCCTTTTTTGTCCAATCGTGTTATACTGATAAAAGAAGGAAGGCAGGTTCCAGCCTGCTCTTCCGGCAGAGAGATGTACATGTAAGGATTTGGAGGTTTTTTACAAAATGGCTTTAGACACTGGAAACTTATGCATCCTGACCGGTAACGCAAACCCGGATCTGGCGAAGAAGATTGCCGATCATATCGGCGTGAACCTCTGCGATGCATATGTCGGTCATTTCAACAACGGTGAGACGCAGGTCATGATCAGTGAGAGCATCCGCGGCAAGGATATCTTCATCATCCAGCCGACGTCTTATCCAGTCAATGATAACCTCATGGAGCTGCTCATCATGGCAGATGCCTGCAAGCGCGCTTCGGCACACAGCATCACGGCTGTCGTCCCGTATTATGCCTATGCTCGTCAGGATCGCAAGACGCGCGGCCGTGAGCCGATTTCCGCAAAGCTCGTGGCAAATCTCATGACCACGGCTGGTGTAACTCGTGTCGTAACGGTTGACCTCCATGCCGGTCAGATCCAGGGCTTCTTTGATATCCCTGTCGATCATCTGGCTGCTGCCCCGGTCATTGCGAACTATTTCCGTACGCAAAAGCTCGAAGATGTCGTCGTCGTCTCGCCGGATCTCGGCGGTGTAACGCGTGCGCGTATCCTCGCCGATCATCTGCAGGCACCGATCGCCATCATCGAGAAGCGCCGTCCGCGTCCGGGCTGCGCTGAGGTCATGAACCTCATCGGCGATGTCGAGGGCAAGACTGCCATCATCATCGATGATATCGTCGATACGGCCGGCTCCCTCTGCGAAGGCGCCCGCGCACTCGAGAAACGCGGTGCCAAGCGCATCTTCGCTTCCTGCTCCCATGCCATCCTGTCCGATCCGGCAGTCCAGCGCATCAACGAGTCTCCGATTGAGAAGCTCGTCATCACGGATACGATTCCGCTGCCGCCAGAGAAGCAGTCCGACAAGATCGTCGTTCTCTCGTTGGCTGATGCCCTCGGCGATGTCATCATGCGCATCCAGAGCCATCGTTCGGTCAGCCAGCTCTTCCGCTGATTTTCGGAAGCGCAGGCAATGGATCCCGGCCCGTGTGGCCGGGATTTTTCTATCTCAGGACGTGTTTTGGACGTGTTCCCTGGCCGGAGGTCCCGGTATTGCGAGGTTTATAGATTGCTATGGCAGAAAAGAATGCGACGGACCTCTTTATCCGTCATTTTGATTTTTGGCCGCATCTGAGCGACCAGGAGAAGGCCCTTCTGAACGAGCATACGCATGCCGTCCATTACGAGGCGGGCACACAGGTGCACCGCGGGCCATTTGACTGCATCGGCGTGCTGCTCGTCAAGAAGGGGCAGCTGCGCGTTTACACGCTGTCGGAGGATGGGCGCGATGTGACGCTTTACCGCCTGTTTGCCGACGACATCGGCATCTTGTCGGCAGCCTGTACGCTCGATGCCGTGACGTTCGATGTCTACATCGATGCCGAGGAGGATACGGATGTGCTGCTCACGGATGCCGCCTCGTTCCGCCGCCTGGCTGACAACAATATCTACGTGCGCTGCTATGGCTACGAGATGGCAGCCGGCCGTCTGTCGGAGATGTTGTTCAAGATGCAGCAGGTGCTGTTTCTCTCGGCTGACCGCCGCTTCGCGATCTTTTTGCTCGAGGAGTGCGAGAAGACGAAGCAGGATGAGATCCATCTGACTCATGAGCAGATGGCGCGCTACATGGGCACGGCACGCGAGGTTGTGAGCCGCCTCGTCAAGTATTTCGGCCAGGAGGGCTGGGTGCAGTCGGCACGCGGCAGGCTGCGCATCCTCAACAAAGAAGCGCTGAAGAAGCTTGCAGGAGAATATTGATAGATAAAAGAGCCGTCCCACAGCACGATATGTGCAGAGGACGGTTCTTTTCTGTGACAGGAGTATGGGAATGTGTATGGGAGTGGGAATATGGATTTCAGCTTAACAGGGACTCTACCTTTTCCTTCGGGATGAGGCCGACGGATTCATTGACTTTCTGGCCGTTGCGGAAGACGAGCAGCGTCGGGATGCTCATGATGTCGAACTGCTGCGCGAGTTCCGGCTGTTCGTCGACGTTGATCTTGCCGACTTTGACATCCGGGTGTTCATCGGCAACCTGATCGACGATCGGGGAGAGCATGCGGCAGGGGCCGCACCAGGTAGCCCAGAAATCGACGAGTACCGTGCCGCTGGCTTTCAGGACCTCGGCTTCGAAATTCTCCTTGGTGATGACGATGGCAGACATGATAAAACCTCCTATGGCTTCGATATGAAAATCGTATTGCAAGCGCTGTGTTGGGGAAAAGCGGCGCTTTGTTATCGTTGCTTTTAGTATAGTCGGGAAAACGGCGGTTTTCTGTGATTTACTCACATTTCCGCGGGAGGAAAGCCAGATGCACTTTTTTTCGCGTTGTTTAAGTTCCGTTTACCTTGGTTTGCTATACTCGGACCATAAATAGAAGGCTGGGAGCCGCATGATTCCCGCAAAATTCCATGCATAGCCCGTGGAGCTGTGCTATAATGGGACATGCTGCAATGAAGAAAACAAACCGTAGGGGGAGAAAAACGTGGATTTAAGTATTGCCGATTTGCTTAAGACTATCATTCTGGGCATCGTCGAAGGCCTGACGGAATGGCTGCCGGTATCAAGTACGGGTCATATGATCCTGGTCGATGAGTTCATTAAGCTCAATGTCACGAAACAGTTCATGGACATGTTCCTGGTGGTCATCCAGCTCGGCGCCATCATGGCCGTCGTCGTGCTGAGCTTCGAGAAGCTCAATCCGTTCTCGTCCTGGAAGACGCGTCAGGAAAAACGGGATACCGTACAGCTTTGGATGAAGGTTATCGTGGCCTGCATCCCGGCGGCCGTCATCGGCCTGCTCTTCAACAAGTACATGGAAGAGCATTTCATGACGGCTCTCGTCGTGGCGACGACGCTGATTTTCTACGGCATCATGTTCATCATCGTCGAGAATTACAACAAGCATCGCCGTCCGCGCATCACGGATCTGCGCCGTCTCGACTACAAGACGGCACTCATCATCGGCCTCTTCCAGGTGCTCTCGCTGGTGCCTGGCACGAGCCGGTCCGGTGCGACGATCCTCGGCGGCCTGCTCTTCGGCACGAGCCGCACGGTGGCTGCCGAGTTCACGTTTTTCCTGGCGATTCCCGTCATGTTCGGCGCCAGCGCGCTCAAGATGGTCAAGTTCGGCTTCCACTATACGGGCGCTGAGATCGTCATCATGGTCGTGGGCATGGTCACGGCATTCATCGTCTCCGTCTTGTCCATCAAGTTCCTGATGCGCTACATCAAGACGAATGACTTCAAGGCGTTCGGCTGGTACCGCATCGCGCTCGGCATCGTCGTGCTCGCTTACCTGTTCCTGGTTGGCGATCCGACGGCCAACGACTGATTTTCATCAGCTTTCAGGCTGCTGCACAGGCATTTGTTGTGCAGCAGCTTTTTCATTATGGAAGCAGGGAACTTCATGGCCCGGGGCTTGGTGCTGACAGTATGGCTTCGATGTGATAAACTTATTGGTACAATGTTTGTTGACGTTTTGTTTCATAATAATAGAAAGAGGATCATTGCATGAAAATCATCGCAGGCCTTGGCAATCCGGGAACGGAGTATGCCAGGACGAAACACAATGTGGGCTTTATGTTTGTCGACGCGCTGGCGGAGGCACTGGGCGTCTCCGCCTCGGAATGGCAGGCGAAGTTCGATGCGCTCGTCGCTCCTGCCCGCATCGGCACGCAGAAGGTGCTGCTCGTCAAACCGCAGACGTACATGAATGAGAGCGGCCGCGCCATCGGACCGCTGCTCTCCTGGTACAAGCTCGAGCCGGAGGATCTCATCGTCGTGCACGACGATATGGATATACCCGTGGGCACCATCCGCATCCGCAAGAAGGGCAGTGCGGGCGGTCACAACGGTATCAAGTCCATTCTCGCGCATGTCGGGGACGAGCATTTCGCGCGCGTGCGCATCGGCATCGGCCGGCCGCTGCCGGGCTGGACGGTCGTCAATCACGTGCTGGCACCATTTTCTGACGAAGGGCAGCAGAAGATCGAGGATGCAATCAAGTACCTGGAACCCGCAGTGGAATGCATCGTGACGGATGATGTCGATGTGGCGATGAACCGTTACAATCCCAAGAAGCAGAAGAAAAAGAAGGCAAAGCAGGAAACGGCAGAGCCCGTTTCAGCAGGACAGAAGGAGCTTATAACTGTTAAATAAAATATAGAATATAATAGGTACATATGGTATCATATAAGTATGAATACCTATAAACCGAAAGATTTTGCTAAGATGCTCGGTGTGACAGTCCGGACGCTCCAGAAGTGGGATGTCGCGGGCAAATTGAAAGCTTTCAGAACCCCGACGAATCGGAGGTTTTATACACAGGAACAGTTGGATGTGTATATGGGGAACAGTACGAGAGTACAGAATCAGAAGAAAGTGATCCTATACGCCAGAGTGTCAACGGCAAAGCAGCGTGACGACTTGAAGAACCAAGTGTCATTCTTGCGCGAGTTTGTCAATGCGCGCGGTGTCATTGCCGACCGTGTCATGACGGATATTGGCAGTGGCCTGAATCTCAAGCGGAAACAATGGAATGAACTCATCAAGATAGCGGAGGAAGGCAAAGTTGCTGAAATCTATATCGCACATAAGGATCGGTTCGTCCGTTTCGGTTTTGACTGGTTCGAGCGCCATCTGGCGGAGCACGGGGCAAAGATCATTGTCGTCAACAATGAGGATCTCAGCCCGGAACGCGAGATGATACAGGACCTCATCAGCATCATTCGTATGTTTTCTAGCCGTATTCATGGATTGGGAAAATACGAAGGGAAACTGAAAGGGGATGAAGCGGTTGCTCAAATCCTTCAAGACCGAACTCCGTCTCACCGAAAGCCAAACGGATAAGGTGCGCCGTTCTCTCGGCATCTGCCGATTCCTGGCAAATCAGTACATCGCCCGTAATATCTGGCTGTGCCGCCTGTATCAGCGCGGCGTCCTTGATGAGAAACAGCCTCACTTCATTACAGCCAATGACTTCGACAAATACGTCAACCACGTGCTGAAGAAGAAATTCCCATGGATTGACCAGTGCGGCTCTAAGGCGCGCAAGAAAGTCCTCGTCAATGCGGAGCAGGCGTTCAGGCGCTTCTTCAAAGGCCCGGCGCGCTTCCCACGCTTCAAGCGGAAGAACCAGCAGAATGTGAAGCTCTACTTCCCGAAGAACAATAAGGGAGACTGGACCATCTGGCGGCACAAGATCCAGATTCCGACCATCGGCAGGGTGCGTCTGAAAGAATTTGGCTACCTGCCGCAGGGCGTGACCATCAAGAACGGGCATGTCTCCTGTGAAGCGGGTCGCTACTACGTCTCGGTCACGGCCGAGATTGAGGAGACGAGCCGCTATAACAATGACCTGGAAGCATCGTACCATCCGCAGTCGGATGGCATCGGTGTGGACCTCGGCGTCAAATCGCTTGCCATCGTCAGCGATGGCAGGATTTTTGAGAATATCAACACGTCTTCTCGGGCCAGACGGCTTGAGAAGCGGCTGAGAAGAGAGCAGAGGCGTCTCAGCCGCAAGTACGAGATACGAAAGAAGAAAGGTGGTAGTACTGCTACTGCCTCTGCAAACATAGAGAAAAAGAGATTATCGGTACAGAAACTGCATCAGCGGCTGACGAATCTTCGCCGCAATTACGAGAATCAGGTTATCCACGCACTGGTCGAGCAAAAACCACGCTTCATCACGATGGAAGACCTCAATGTGACCGGCATGATGAAAAATCGTCATCTTTCAAAGTCCGTGGCGCAGCAGCGCTTCTACTCCTTACGCGAGAAGCTCCGGCGCAAGGCAGAGATCATCGGGATTGAATTCCGCATCGCAGACCGCTTCTACCCGAGTTCCAAGACCTGCCATGCCTGCGGGCATGTGCATGGCGGCCTGAAACTCAAAGACCGCATCTATGTCTGCCCTGTATGCGGCTACACGGAAGACCGCGACTTGAATGCAGCGCTGAATCTGCGCGATACGAAGAACTATCGCATCGCCTGATTCACGTTTTCACGTCTTGATACATGTACCGATGGCTAGTCGGGAACAGGCCGTTGCCTTGTGAGGCAAGGAATACGGCCAACGCCTTTGGAGTGTACAAGAACTTGTGAGTAGTCTCAGGCTTGCCTGGACAAAAGCATACACGATGAATAAGGAATTTTTCTAGGCATAGATAATTTCTATGTTATTCTATGTTTTTAGTAGCAGAATCAGCATGAATGAGCGGATTACAGCCGTATATGCCGATGAGGACGGCAATATCCTCGATGCGCCGGGGATGACCGGCATGGGACGCACGGGCCGTGAGAATGTGCTGCTGAAGCCGGAAGACCTCATCCCGCTGCCGGAGAGCGCTGACCTCATGCTGCTGCCGGACCATCTGGCCGTGGGCATGGGGCCTGACGGCGAGGTCATGCCAATCAGCGGGCTCGCCGTCGCCGCCATCCTGCCTGCCGGCTACACGCGCCTTTATCTGCCTGCCTATGAGCGGGCGGAGGAAGCACAGCGCCTGCCGCTCTACGGGTATACGGCCGTCGTCGTCTACAAGGATGAGCTTTATTGTGCAGCCGTCTACACCGATGAGAATGACAAGTGGGATCCCGTGCACTATAATACGAAGGAGCTGGCAAGGCTCGTCAAGCGCACGAAGAAGGATCTGCCGGGCAACCGCATCGTCGAGCAGGTCGGCGGCTGCTCGCTCAAGTGGCACTGCTGCACAGCGCAGAATCTCTTTTACCGCCGCTGGGAATGCGGCATCCCGACGTCGCCCGTCTGCAATGCCAACTGCTTCGGCTGCATCTCGCTGCAGCCGGCCGAGTGCTGCCCGTCGCCGCAGGAGCGCATCAAATTCCGTCCGACGCCGGAGGAGATTGCCGAAGTCGGCATCTACCACCTGTCGGTCGCACCGGATGGCATCATCAGCTTCGGTCAAGGCTGCGAGGGTGAGCCGTCGCTGGCCGCCGACCGCATCGCTGCGGCTATTCCGATGATCCGGGCCAGGACGAAGCGCGGCCAGATCAACATGAATTCCAACGCGGGCTGGACGGAAGGCATTCAGAAAATCGTCGATGCCGGCCTCGACTCCATCCGCGTCTCGATCATCAGCGCGCGCGAGGAGGGCTACGATGCATATTACCGCGCGAGCTACCACCTGAAGGACGTCAAGGCATCCATCCGCTATGCGCTCGACCACGGCGTCTACGTCTCGCTGAACCTCCTGTATTTCCCGGGCTTCAACGACCGCGAGGAGGAGCTGGAGGCCTGGCAGGAATTCTTCCGCGAGCTGCCCGTGCAGATGATCCAGGTGCGCAACCTCAACATCGACCCCGATGCGTTCCTGGACATCATGCCGGCTGCGCAGGGCAAGATCCTCGGTACGCGCCATTTCCTGACGACGCTTCACGAGGAATTCCCACAGCTCGTCATCGGCAGCTTCAGCCATTATGTCGAAGATTGACGCCTTCTTCTCGGGGCAGCAGCGACGGGCGGCGGGTAACAAATGATACAGCCCGTTCGCCTTGTTCCATACTATAATCGGGTCATACGAACGATGCATCAGCATGACAGATTACGGTTGACAACGATTGATAAGGAGCATTTTCATGAAAGAACTCGATCTCAATAAAAGCGTGGCGGAGCTTGTCCGCGAATACCCGGAACTGCGGGATGTGCTGGCTTCCCTGGGCTTTACGGATATCCTGAGGCCCGGCGCCCTGCAGCTCATGGGCCGCATCATGACGCTGCCGCGCGGTGCAGTCGTCAAGGGCATTTCATTTGACCGCCTGGCGGAAGCTCTGGAGAAGGAGGGCTTTGTCCTGAAGAACGGCGAACAGCAGAAGCGCCAGGCGCGGCTGCGCGATTACATCGGCCGCCTGCACCGCGGTGAGGAAGCCGCGGAGGTCCGCAAGGATTTCGTGCAGAACTTCGAGGATGTGGCGCCCGAGGAAATCGCTGCGGCGGAACAGGAGCTCATCAAGGGCGGCGTGCCCGTGCGCGAGGTCCAGCGCCTCTGCGACCTGCATGCGTCGCTGTTCGAGGGACACATTGAAACGAAGCCGGCTGCGCCGAAGGGCGAAGCGGAAATCGACGATTTGCCGGCCGGCCATCCGCTCTCGCTGCTGCGCCTCGAGAATGAGGGCCTTTCGAAGGCACTCACGAGTCTCGAGCAGGCTCTCGGCAAGGGCGATATGCAGGCCGTTGCCGCTGAGACGGCCGCACTCAACGCCATCCGTTCGCATTACGCGAAAAAAGAGGAACTCCTGATGCCCTTCCTTTACGATTACGGCGTGACGGGACCCTCACAGGTCATGTGGGGCGTGGACGACGAGATCAAGAAAGAACTCGGCGTATTGACGAAAACGCTGAAGGAAGACCCCGAGAACCTGATGATCGTGCGCGGACGCCTGAATCAGGTCATCACGCGCATTCGCGAGATGATCGTCAAGGAGGACAAGATTCTGTTCCCGCTGTCGCTGCGTTTCTTCACGCAGGAGCAGTGGTATCAAGTTTACCGGGATCTCTTCGAGATGGGCATGGCCTTCGTTGATGCCGAGACGCTGCCGCGCTGGCAGGAAGGCGAGCAGTGGATCCTGAGCCAGCAGGCTCCGCCGGAGGCGCTCGACGGCCGCGTCAAGCTGCCGACGGGTGAACTCACGGTGCGTCAGCTCCAGGGCATTCTCAAGCTGCTTGACGTCGACATCACCTTCATCGACAAGGATGATATCCTGCGGTATTTCCTCAATGAAGGACGTATTTTCTCGCGTCCGCTGACGGCGCTCGGGCGCGAGGTCTACAGCTGCCATCCGCCCGAGGTTATCCCGGTCGTGCGCCAGATGCTGCTCGATTTCAAGGCGAAGAAGCGCGACCACATGGAGGTCTGGCGCCGCATCATGGGACGCCCGGTCGGCGTGCGCTACCTTGCCGTCTACGATGAGCAGGGCGAGTACATGGGCACGGTGGAGTTCGTGCAGGATTACCAGAAGGCGCTGGATCACTTCGCCAGACCAGTGCGCCCGCAGAAGGGATGACAGAATGATTGCTGTTTGATGATGGTATTTTCTTGAAATTTTCATACAATTTTACTATAATAAAGATGTAGTACAAGAAATCATCATCTCTTCTTGGAGGCGATCATCATGTTTAGACCAATCCCGTTCAATATCCGTGAGAATGCCGAGCGCGGCCGCGAGGCCGTGGAGAAAGTCCTGGATTTCGTGGCGGAGCAGCCCTGCAATCCAATCGGGCGCGTCAGCGGAGCGCTTTCGTCGTTCCGCGTCGATGTCATCGACACGCCGGACCGCTATGAGCTCTTTGCCGAGCTGCCGGGCTTCCACAAGGATCAGATCACGGTATCGTATGATGACAATAATTACCTGACGATCAAGGCAGAGCGCCCGGAGCCCGACATGGATGTCCGCTACATCTGCCGAGAGCGCCGCATGGGCACGTTCGAGCGCAGATTTGAGATTGACGGCATCCTCAAGGATGAGGTCACCGTCTCGTTTGCGGACGGCGTGCTGCACATCGTGATGCCGAAGGAGCCGGACGACAAGGGCCGCACAGTTTTCGACATCAAGTAATCGCATACACCGGCAAAGGCCGCTGCATCCTCGTGGTGCGGCGGCCTTTTTCAGCAGGACTTTTGCGGCTCGGGAAGGAATATATAAATAGACTTTTGCGTTATGGAGGTTTTTTATGTTTGCAAATCCTCAGGTGGAAACGATGGACCGTGCGCAGCTTTTGCTCCTGCAGGGACAAAAGCTCTCGAAGGCCGTGCGCTGGGCGCAGGAAAAGACGGCGTTCTTTCATGAATCGCTCGTGCGGCAGGGCGTTTCGTATACGGATATCGAAACGGCAGAGGACATCCGGAAGCTGCCGTTTCTGACGTTCAATCAATTGCATGCGGTGCCGATGCTGGATTTCTCGACGATGCCGCTTTCAAGCATGCTGCGCCTGAGCGCGCTGCGGGGCGGGAAGGGCGCGCTCACGCGCCTCTACACGAATGGCGATATCGCGCACGATATCGAGCTCGTGACGCGCTGCCTCGTATCTGCCGGCCTGCACCGGGCTGCGGTCGCCGGCTGGCTCGGGAGCGGCGCGGACAGCCGTCTGCTCGACATCCAGTACGGCCTGGAATTCGTCGGTGCCACGGTGGTGCCCATGGGCGATGACTGCTCTGCCTGGCAGCCGTTGCTCGAAGGTTCGCATCTCGATACCCTGGCCGGTGCGCCGGCACGGATCCGGGAGCTTGAAAATGTGCTGGCAGCAGGCGGGGAGGACTTGTCCGCGTATCCCGTCAACAGGCTCATCCTGCTGCATGATTCGGCGGCTTCGGCACTTGCGCCTTTGCCAAAGGCATGGAGCAGCCTGAAGATCTACCATCTTTTGGCACTGCCGGAATTCGGCACGCCCGGCATTTTCCTGCCATGTGAGGCGGGCAGGCTGGCCTTCCATGTTGCGGAAGACCTTTATTTAGTGGAAATCCTCAAGGCAGATGGAAGCGAGACCGCAGCAGGCGAGACGGGCGAACTCGTGCTGACTTCGCTCGAGGCTCAGGCCATGCCGCTCCTGCGCCTGCGCACGGGACTCATGGTCCGGAAGCTTGGAGCCTGCGCGTGCGGGCGGACGGGGCTGCGCGTCGAGCTTACAGGCATAAGTGCCGCCGAGTAATGCGGAAACGGAAAGGAAGAGAGCATGCGTTTTATCCATACAGCTGACTGGCATCTCGGCCGGTATTTCCACGGGATGCATCTGACAGAGGACCAGGCCGATCTCATCGAGCATCAGCTTCTGCCGCTCATCGCGGAGGAAAAGGCTGAGGCAGTGGTGATTGCCGGTGACATCTACGACCGCGGCGTGCCGCCCGTCGAGGCCGTGGAACTCTTTGACGAATTCCTGGCCAGGATGAAAGAGCGGCAGGTCAAGGTCCTGTTTGTGGCGGGCAATCATGACAGCGAGGGACGGCTGGATTTCGCGAGCCGCCTCATGCAGGACGCGGGGATTTTTGCAAGAGGGCGCCTGCGCCGACCGCTGACACCGGTTGTCCTCGAGGATGAATACGGCCCGCTGGCCTTTGCGCTTTATCCCTACATGGACCCGCAGACGGTCCGGGCGGCTTTTCCCGAAGAGGCTGAGAACGGCCTTGATTTTGAGACGGCGCATGAGGTGGCCATTGCGGCGGGCGTGGCGGCACTCCCGAAGGGGGTGCGCAGCGTGGCGGTCGCGCATGCCTTTCTTGCGGGCGGCCTGTCCTCGGAATCGGAGCGTCCGCTTTCGGTCGGCGGCTCTTCAAGCGTCAGCTCCGCACTTTTCCGTCCGTTCTGCTATACGGCGCTTGGCCATCTGCACAATCCGCAGCGCGCCGGTGCCGATATCATCCGCTACAGCGGCTCGCTCATGAAATACTCCTTTGATGAAGCGGAGCAGCAGAAAGGCGTGCTGAGCGTGGAGATCGATGCAGCAGGAAGGGCGAAGCACACGTTCTTGCCGCTGACCCCGCGCCATGATGTGCGGCGTATCCGCGGGACGTTTGCCGCGATACGGGATCAGCGCGAGCAGTATCCGGCTTCCGATGATTATATGGAGGTCGAACTGCTCGATACGGGCATCATCCTCGACGTCTTCAACAAGCTCAAGGCCATCTATCCGAATCTCATGCACATCTGCTATCCGGAACTGCAGCGTGAGGGGACGATGCGCCAGCAGCAGGGACAGCAGGTCCTGAAGATGACGGAGGGCGACCTCTTTGCTCAGTATTACGAAGATATGACAGGGACTGCGATTGCGCCCGAACAGCGCGCGCTCGTGACATCCTGCCTGCAGGAAATCTATCAGGAAGAGAGGGAACGCTGATGCGGCCGGAAATCTTGAAATTATGTGCATTCGGACCATATCGCAGGGAACTGGTGCTGGACTTCCGCATCCTTGCCTCGCAGCCGTTTTTCCTCATACACGGCGTGACGGGAGCGGGCAAGACGAGCATTTTCGATGCCATCTGCTATGCCCTGTACGGTGAGGCTGCAACGGAGGGGCGGACCTCGCGCATGCTGCGCAACCGGGAGGCACGTCCCGAACAGGATACGTATGTCGAATTGACCTTCGTCGTGCGCGGCATGCGCTGGCGCATCCGCCGCAATCCTGAATATGAGCGCAAGGCCAAGCGCGGGGAGCGGCTCGTGCGCCAGGCAGCCGGCGTCCTCTTGACGCGCCTCAAGGACGATGGGGAAGAGCAGAACTGGAAGAAGGAGGGAGAGGTCCGCGCAAAGATCGTCAGTCTACTGGGCTTTGAGTGCAAGGAATTCCGTCAGGTCGTGCTGCTGCCGCAGGGCGAATTCCGCCGTTTCCTCATGGCCGATACGAGCGCACGCAAGGAAATCATGCGCGTGCTGTTCAACACGGACATCTACCAGAAATTGGAAGAGAAGCTCAAGGCCAGGGCTTCCGGCGTCAACCGCGATTATGAGGCGATCCTTCAGCAGCGCGAGCTCTACCTGCAGGAGTTCGGCGTCAGCGACGAAGCGGCCTTCGCCGAGCGGCAGCAGGCGCAGGCAAAGGAAGTGGCGGAGCTTGCGGGCCTCCTGTCCCTGAAGGCGGCTGAAAAGGAGAAAACGGCCAAAGAGCTTGAGCATGGCCGACAATTGGAGGCTCTTTTCCTGGAGGATGCGCGCGCCGGGCAGGAACTGGTGCGCGCCGAACGGGCTGCGGCAGGGGATTATGAGCAGCTGGCGCGTCTGACGCTTGCCGAGCGCGCAGCGGCGCTGCAGGATGTCTGCCGTCAGGCGCGGCAGGCGGCGCAGAAGGCCCGGCAGCGCCAGCAGCTGCTGGAGAAACTCACCGCACAGGGGCGTCAGGCCAAGCAGGAGATGGAAGCAGCGGAAAAAGACCGGAAGCAGTCGGAGGCAGAGCAGCCGCAGCGCGAGGCTCGTCGTGAGGCGCTCGTCATGAAGCGGCGGGAACTGCAGGTGGCAGAAGGCCTCCGGGCGGACCGGCAGCAGCTGAAGGCGGCACATGCGGCTTTCGCGAAAGCGGAGCATGAACGTCGGGAGCTCCAGCGTCAGGGTGAGGCTTTGCAGAAGCAGCTCGATGCGCTGCAGGCACAATTGAAGGAGACTGCAACGGCGGCCGCCGACGGGGAAGCCGCCGGCCTGCTCGTGCAGAATCTGCAGCAGGCGCAGCGGGAACAGGAACTTCGCGCGCTGGCCGAGCATCATCTGAGCGAGGCAGCTGACAAGCATGCGAAGAAGCGTGCAGCGAGTCAGGAAGCCCAAGAGCGGAGCGCAAAGGCAGCAGAAAAACTGCGCCATCTGCGCGAGCTTCTGCACGAGGCAAGGGCCGCGCTCCTTGCTGAGAACCTGGCTGATGGCGAGCCCTGTCCGGTCTGCGGTTCGCTGCATCATCCGCAGCTGGCCAGGCAGATTGAAGAAGTCGTGACCGACGACATGCTGCAGCAGCAGGAAGAAGCTTGGCAGGGGCTGGAGGCCTGCCGCGAGGCACGGCAGCGGGAAGAACAGCAGGCGGCTTCACAGCTGGCTGCCTGTCAGGCCAAGCTCGATGCGCTGCCGGCAGCGCGCGACAAGCAGCAGCTCATGCATGACCTTGCCGCGGCAACCGTGCGCCTGCAGGCGGCCGAAAAGGCTTCACAGCGCCAGCTGGAGCTGAATGAAGCGCTTGCGCAGGGGAGAAAGCAGCAGTCAGAATGGCAGCAAAAGCAGGCGGATAGCGAGAAAGCCTGTCAGGACGCAGCAGCCGCCGAGGCAGCCGCCAGGGCGCGCGTGACAGACAAAGAGGCGCAGGTGCCGGCAGATGCCGATCCTGCCGTGCTGCGGCAGCAGCTTGTGCAGGAAGAAGAGGCAGTGGGACAAGCCGAGGCCCTGGCAAAAAAAATCCAGATGCGCGCGCAGCAGACGGCACTTGCGCATGAAGGACTGCGCGCGGACTGGAAGAACGCGCATCAGGAATACCAGCAGGCAGCAGTGGAAGCCGAAGCGGCGGCACATGCATTCATGAGCCGGCTTCAGGAGGCTTCCTTTGCCTCCGTGGAGGCATACGAGGCGGCGCTTGCCGGCCCCTGGCAGGATGCCGCCTACCGCCAGACGGTGAAAGCCGGACTCGAGCAGCATGACAAGGACCTGCATGCGGCCAGGGATGCGCGGCAGCGCAGTCAGTCGGCTATCGCAGGACAAGAGCGCCCGCAGGTCACTGTGCTGGAACAGGCTTATCGCCAGGCTGAACAAGCCTGGCAGGACATTTTTGCCCGTCACGGCAAAGCAGAGCTCGTCGGGAAATCCTTTGCAAAACGCGCGCAGGAGCTTGCCAATCTTGCGGAAAAGAGCACGGCGCTTATGGATTCCTATCGCTGCATCACGAGTCTGTCGGAACTCGCGAGCGGCAAGACGGGCTCGCGCATATCCTTCCAGACGTACGTGCTCCATTCGCTCCTGGACGATGTCATGGCGATGGCCAATGAACGTCTGCTGATTATGAGCCGCGGCCAGTACGAGCTTCACGCCGGCGAGCGCCTGAGCGGCAACAAGCAGGGCGGCCTCGACATGGAGGTGTTCGACCATTATTCGGGATATGCGAGGCCCGTGGCGACGCTGTCAGGCGGCGAATCCTTCCTGGCTTCGCTGGCCCTGGCCCTGGGCCTTGCCGATGTCGTGCAGGCCTATGCGGGCGGCACGCGCCTTGATACGATGTTCATCGACGAGGGGTTCGGCACGCTGGACGAGGATACGCTCGACGTCGCGCTGAAAGCCTTGTTCGAGCTCCAGAAGAGCGGCCGTCTCATCGGCATCATCTCGCATGTGGAGGAACTGCGCAGCCGCATCCCCGCAAGGCTCGAGGTGACGAAGACGAGAAGCGGCGGCAGCACGGCGCGCTTTGTGCTCGGTGCCGCGAAAGAATGAGCCGGAGAGGGCGCAGCCTGGTGTCCTCAGGGACCGTTTGTGAAAAGGTGGTTTGAAAACGTATGACAGCAACACTCGATTGTATCATCGGCCGGGCCGGCACGGGCAAGACGGAAGCCTGCCTCTCCGCCATGGAGCGGCGCCTGCGGGAAAATCCGATGGGCCCGCCGCTCATCCTGCTCGTCCCCGAGCATATGACGTTTAAGATGGAGCGTGCACTCGCCGCACGCGCGGGGAAGGGGCACGGCTTTTTCCGGGCATATGTGTTCGGCTTCCGCCGCTTTGCCCGCCATGTCCTGCTGGAAACGGGGGAACTCACGGTTCCGCGCATCAGCGAAGTCGGCAGGCGTCTGCTCTTGCGCAAGATCCTCGTGCATCATCAGCGCGAGAAGGACCTCACGGTCTTTGCGCGGGCCGTACGGCAGCGCGGCTTCACGCAAAGCCTGTCGGAGGCCATCCAGGAATTCAAGAGCTACCGTCTCGATACGGATACGCTGCGTGAAACCGCCGCGCAGCTGGCGCCTGGCAACGGCCGTCTTGCCGGCAAGCTCGAAGAGATGTCCATCCTGACCGATGAATTTGATGCGGCCATGGCAGGCAAGGCCAACGATGCCGAGGATATGATGGAAAAGCTTGCGGCCTCTTTGCCGCAGGCTTCTTTCATGCGTGGGGCGGAGGTCTGGCTCGATGGCTTCATCTTCTTCAATCCGCAGGAGCGCGAGGTCGTCAAATCACTGCTGCTGGCAGCCGACAAGGTCCATGTGACCCTGCCGATGGCCGGACGCCGCGAAGGGGAATGCATCCGGCTCGATTTGCCGGATAATACGAGAGAGGCAGGCCTCTTCCAGCGTTCTTACCGGACCTGGCTTGATTTGTGCCAGCTGGCCCGTGAGGAGCTCGGCATTCCCGGCGTGCCCGTCCGGCTGCTCGATGCGCCGCACCGCTATGCTGCGGGCAGCCTGCTCGGCACGATGGAGCGCGAGTTTTTCCGGCCGGGAAAGATGGAGCATCCAGCACAGACGGATGACGGTACGGCTCTCTGCCTCGTGCAGGCGGCCAACCGCCGCCTGGAAGTCGAGAATGCGGCGGCCGATATCCTGCGACTCGTGCGCGATGAGGGCTGGCGCTACCGTGACATCGGCGTGCTCGTGCGCGACGACGACGCATACGATGATCTCGTGCGTCTCGTCTTTGCGGATTACGGCATCCCGTTCTATCAGGATGCGAAGCGCCCGATCATCCATCATCCGCTGGCCGAACTCATGCGCTCGGCACTCGAGGTCGTGACGAAGGACTGGCGCTATGAGACGGTCTTCCGGTGCCTGCGCACGGGGTTCTTCCCGCCGGTGCGCGAGGACATCGACCGCCTCGAGAATTACGTGCTCGAGTTCGGCATCCGCGGGCGCAGGCGCTGGCAGCAGCCGGAGGCGTGGAACTGGCATCGCCGCTACACGCTCGACGACGGGGAGACCGCCGATGATGAGACGGCCGCGACGCTGACGCTCATCGATGCGCTGCGGCGCCAGGCGGTCGCAGTTCTCGTCACCTTCGAGCAGGAGGTCCGCGCCGCGCAGGATGTGCGCGGCATCACGACGGCGCTTTACCATTTCCTCGTGGCGCTCGATGTGCCCGCGCGCCTGCAGGAGTGGGCGGAGCGGGCCGAACAGGAGGGCCGCCTGGCTGATGCGGCCGAGCATCGTCAGCTCTGGGAGGACAGCATGGCCCTCTTTGATCAGCTCGTCGAGACGAGCGGGGATGAGGCGATGAGTCTCAGCGATTATGAGAACGTGCTGAGTGACGGTCTCGATGCCCTGCAGATCTCGCTGATTCCGCCAGGACTCGACTATGTGACGCTGGCTCCCTTTGATCAGAACAGCCTCGACAACATGAGCGGCCTCTACATCCTCGGTGCCGATGCCGATACCATGCCGCGACGCGTGCGCGAGCAGGGCCTCTTTTCCGATGCCGACCGTCTTCACATCGCCGAACTTTTGGCAACGCTTCCCGGTGAGCAGCGCCATACGATTTCACGCGGCGGGCAGGAGCGCAGCTTTGGCGAGAAATTCCTGCTCTATCGCGGCTTTTGCGAGGCGCGTGCATACGTATGGCTCTCGTATCCGATGGCTGATGCCGAAGGCAATGGCCTTGAGCCATCGCCAATCTTTACGGCCCTGCGGGAACGCTTCCCTGAAGCGCGCTTCCTCTCCATTCCGCTGGAAACGCTGCGGCGTGACGACGATCTTTTGCTCTCAGCCCCGCGGCCGGCACTGGCGGGCCTGGCAAACGCCCTGCGCGGCGAGAAGGAACGCGGCGTGATGGCCGGCCTCTGGCGTGATGTCTACAACTGGGCGCGGCAGCAGCCCGCCTTCGCGCAGCCGCTCAATCTTGCGCTCTCCGGGCTCTTTGCGCATGCGGGTGAGGGGAAGATCCCTGAGGAACTTGCGCGCCAGATCTATGCCAAGGGGCATATCCTGCGTGGCAGTGTGACGCAGTTCGAGAAATTCCGCCAGTGCCCGTTTGCGCATTTTGCCGCCTACGGCCTGAAGCTCCAGGAACGGCGGGAATACCAGTTCCGCTCCATGGACCTCGGGCAGCTGCTGCATGCCGTGCTCAAGGAATACGGCACGGTCGTCAAGGAACAGTATGCAAGCCGCTGGCAGGATGTCCCCGAAGAAGAGAGCCGCAGGATCTGCGAGGAGCTCGTCAATGCGCTGGCGCCGCGCCTGCAGAGCGAGATCCTGCTGAGCCGGGACAATTACCGCCATTTAAAGCAGCGCATCACGCGCACGGCCCAGCAGGCCGTCCATCATTTATCGGCCTGGGCGGCCGTTTCCGAATTCCAGCCGGCCTTCTTTGAAGAAGCGTTCGGTCACCGCGAGGACCGCGTGCATCTGAAGCCGCTGCCGCTTGCGGACGGCTATGCGCTTTCGTTCAAGGGGCAGATTGACCGGCTCGATCTGCACACGCAGGCACCGTATTTCCTGATCCTCGATTACAAGACCGGGCAGGTGGCCATTAATCTCTTTGAGGTCTACTACGGACTGCGGCTGCAGCTGCTTGTCTACCTCATGGTCGGTCAGGAACTCCTGCGCCAGCAGGGCGAGGAACGCATGCCCGCGGGCATCCTCTATTCCTTCCTGCAGAATCCCCTGATGATTGCGAAGAAGAAGTATACGGAACAGGAACTTGAGAAGCGCGTCAACGCTGAGCTGCGCATGCCGGGCTGGGTACTGGCTGACCTCGACGTCGCACGGGCCATCGATCCATCGTTCCAGTTCATCAAGCCGGGTCTGAGCCAGGTGCGCGATGAGAAGAACAAGGTCGTCAAGGATGCAGACGGCAACCCCGTCATGGATTTCGATGCCAACAGCAGGAAGTACGGCTATATCCGCAAGCCTGAGGAATTTGCCCTCATGCTGTCGTATGTCGACTATCTGCTGCGCGATACGGGCGATGCCATTTTGTCCGGCGACATCCGCATCAGTCCCTACCGCATCCGGGACAAGAAGGAGCAGAATGCCTGTGCGTTCTGCCCGTATCACGATGTCTGCGGCTTTGATCCGGAGATTGACGGCTTTTCCTATCGCGACATCGACAAGGAGGCCGATGAAGTGCTCGAAGAAAAAATGGCAGCTTGTACAGAGAAAGGACGGACACCTGATGCAATATACGCAGGACCAGGAAAAGGCAATCAAGACCAGGCATAAGAATATTCTCGTGGCGGCAGCTGCGGGCTCCGGCAAGACGCGCGTGCTCGTCGACCGCATCATCTCGCAGCTCCTCGCACATGAATGCAGTGTCGATGAGATGCTGGTCGTGACCTTCACGAATGCTGCCGCAGCCGAGATGCGCGAGCGCATCGATAAGGCTCTCGGCAAAGCTTTGCAGGAAGCGGAAAGCCGCGAGGCGGCCGCCTGGCTCGAACGCCAGCAGGTCCTGCTTTCCGGCGCGTCTATCTGCACCTTCCATGCCTTCTGTCAGCGCGTCATCCGCCAGAACATCGAAGCCATCGACGTGGACCCGCAGTTTCGCCTGGCGAGCGATCAGGAGATGACGCTGATGAAGCGGGATGTCCTTGAAGACCTGCTGGAGCAGGAATACAAGATGCCGGAGCAGGAAGAAGACCGTACCGCCTGGCAGGATTTCCTCGCCTTTGCCGACGATTACGGCGATGATCATGGTGACGAGAAGGTCTGTGAGGCCGTGCTGAAGCTTTACGAATTCTGCCAGAGCCAGCCGTACCCCGCCTCGTGGCTGCGCGAGCAGAAGGAACGCTATGCGCAGAGCGGCAGTGACATCTGGCAGACGCCCTGGACGGATACCATCGTCACGGCCTTCGGGCAGGAACTCGCGCGTGCCATCCAGGCCTTCGAGGAAACGTGCTTCCTCGTCCATGCGGGGGAAGAGAGTGATATTGCCAGGGCCTGGCAGCCCTATGTCGACCTCCTGCAGCAGTGCATCGAGCAGCTCGAGGACGTGGAGGGCATGCTGAAAAGCGCCTGTCAGGCAAGGGAACCGGGCGGCTTCGATGCACTCGGAAATATGGCGGCAGGCGTCAAGTTTCCCGCGCTGCGCGGCAAGAAATACAATGAACTCAAAGAGCAATTCCCCGAGATTCGGCAGGCCTTCGAGAAGCAGCGCGACGCGGCCAAGAAAATCTTTACCGACGCCCGCGACCGTTATTTCGGTGAAAGTGAGGCGGAAATCCTCGCGCGCATCGAGGAATGCGGCGCGACCGTACGCCGCTATGTCAATCTGACGCTCGATTTCATCACGGCGTTCCAGGCTGCCAAGAAAGAGCGCAATGTGCTGGATTTCAATGACCTTGAGCATTTTGCCCTGGCCATCCTCTGTGCGGACCCCGTGAAGCTGCAGCAGGCCGGGGCTGCAGATTTTTCCGGGCCCGGGGGCGAGGAATTGCGCACGGACGCCGCCTGCGCCCTGCGGGAAAAATACGCTGTCATCATGGTCGATGAGTACCAGGACACCAACAGCGTGCAGGAGGCCATTCTGAACCTCATTGCCCGCGAGGACAACCGCTTTACGGTCGGTGATGTCAAGCAGAGCATCTACCGGTTTCGTCTGGCTGACCCGTACCTGTTCCAGGCAAAATATGACGCGTATCCTGAAAAGCCGCAGCCCGATGATGTCAACCAGCTCATCACGATGAAGCAGAATTTCCGCAGCCGGGCGGAGGTGCTGGCACCCATCAATTTCATCTTCGACCAGGTCATGACGCGCGAAGCCATGGAAATCGAATACGATGAGAAGAGCCGCCTTTATCCGGGGGCGCAGTATCCTGCGGAGGAACACAGCCTGGCGGGCCCCATGGAGCTTGACATCATCCTGCGCCAGACGGCGGAGGAGACGCCGGCGGATACGGAAGGTCGGGATGGAGGCGAAGAGCTTTCAGGCTTTGCCCTTGAGGCGCAGCATATCGCGGACCGCATTGCATCGCTCATGGAGGAAGCACCGCTCGTCTTTGACAAGGATGCCGGCGGCTATCGTCCGCTTGCCTATCGCGATATCGCCATCTTGCTGCGCGCCGTCAAGGGCAAGGCCAACGTGCTGCTGGAAAATCTGCGCCAGAACAGCATCCCGGCTTACGCCGATGTCGACGGCGGCTACTTCGAGGCCAATGAGGTGCGCCTCGTGCTGGCACTGCTGCAGGTCATCGACAATTCCCGCCAGGAAATCCCGTTGGCCGCCGTCCTCGTCTCTCCGCTGGGAGGATTCTCGATGGAGGAACTCGCGCGCCTGCGCATGTCCGTGCCGGAGGAAGATCTTTACGGGGCATTGCTCAAAAGCCATTCTCTGGAAACCGAGCTGCCGGAGGCACTGGCCGACCGGGCAGCCACGTTCTGCGCAAGGCTAGATGGCTGGCGCAACTACGCCGTCAGCCACAGCGTGCCGGAACTCATCTGGAAGCTCTACCGCGATACGGGGTATTACGAATACGTCGGCGGACTCAAAGGCGGCCTACTGCGTCAGGCCAATCTGCGCATGCTGGCCGACCGGGCGGCCGATTACGAAAAGACGAACTACCGCGGCCTCTTCCGTTTCCTGCGCTTCATCGAGGACCTGCGCAAGCGCGATACCGATCTTTCCGTAGCCCGCACGCTTGGTGCCAGTGAGGATGTCGTGCGCATCATGAGCATCCACAAGAGCAAGGGCCTTGAGTTTCCCGTGGTGTTTCTCGCCGACGTCGCGAAAGGCTTCAACCTGCGGGACACGCAGGGCGCGTTCCTGTTCCACAAGGAACTCGGCATCGGTCCGCGCGTCGTCTCGCGCTCAGCGGCAGGACGTCAGATGTACGATACGGTTCCGGCTGAGGCTGTGGCGGCCCGTCTCGTGGCGGAAAGCAAGGCCGAGGAAATGCGCGTGCTCTACGTCGCCATGACGCGTGCGCGCGAACGGCTGATCCTGACGGGAACAGTGGCAGCGGCGCAGTGGCAGAAGAAAGCACAGGCCTGGTGCCAGAGCCTGGCGGAAACGGATACGGCTCTGCCGGCCGTGATGATCCGGCGTGCAAACAGTTATCTCGACTGGGTGGCGCCGGCCATTGCCCGCCACAAAGATGGCGAGCCGCTGCGCAAGGCTGCCGGCTGCGACTGGGGAACCTTGCTCACACTCGAGCCGGATGCGCATTTCGCCGTGCAGATCCTGTCATCGTCTGATGTTCAACCGCATGAAGAAGAAACGCAGGAGGATGATCCCATCCTGCTGGCCGTGCAGCGGGATGAGCCGCTGCCGCCGTCGGAGCAGCGGGCATGGGTGGAAACGCGCCT
Organism: Mitsuokella sp. AF33-22; assembly: GCF_003475755.1. Lineage (NCBI taxonomy): Bacteria > Bacillati > Bacillota > Negativicutes > Selenomonadales > Selenomonadaceae > Mitsuokella > Mitsuokella sp. AF33-22. The sequence continues at coordinate 25,940 of NZ_QRQA01000020.1, forward strand.
GAACTGGCAGTATCCGTGGCCGCAGCTTGAACACATCACGGCCAAGATGACGGTTTCGGAGATCAAGGAGCGCTTTGCGTCCATGGCACGCGAGGACGATCCCCTGCCGGGGCGCCCCCTCGTGCGGCCGGAAGAGACGGCATGGCGGCGCCCAAGCTTCTTGCAGCGCACGACGGAGCTCTCGGCCACAGAACGAGGTACCCTGTTCCACACGGTTCTGCAGCATATTGACCTCCGTGGCGATGTTGGCGCAGCCGGTGTCCGCCGGCAGGTCATGGAGATGGAGGAGCAGGGGTATATCCCCGCAGGCTGCGGAGCGTCCGTTGACTGCGGCAGATTGTCAGCGTTCTGCGGCTCAGAGCTCGGCAGGCGTATGCGCCGGGCCGTGCGTCTCTGGCGCGAACTGCCATTCAGCCGCCTGCTGCCGGTCCGCGAGGTCAATCCGAATGCTTCGGAGGAAGAAGAATCCATCTTCATCCAGGGTGTCATCGATGTGCTGTTTGAGGAAGATGACGGCAGGCTCGTGCTGCTGGACTACAAGACCGATCATGATACGCGTCCTGCGCGCGTGCGGGAGCGATATGCCAGACAGGTGGAACTTTACCGCGAGGCCGTGGAGGAGATTCTCGGACGTCCGGTCAAGGAAAGCATCCTGTATCTCCTGCATGATGGCACCGAAGTCCGTCTTTGAACAGGATTGACAAAGAAAAACGTCATCTGCTGTGCTGAAGACAGCTCGCCTTATATAAAATTTACCATAAAAGACGGTTTGTCGACTCCAGGGAATCGACGAGCCGTCTTTTTAGCGGAAGGCTTGACCTCGTTTTTTTGATGACGATACCACGCCAATACGCAAGTACTTTATACTAACGCAAGAGAAAAATCGTACTTGTAGCGTTTTCACATATTGCTTATTATATTGGTATGTAATATATGGTTTATATTTGATAGGAGGGGCTCCAATGAAAATGAAAAAAGTACTTATCACCATGCTCGCTGCGCTTTCTTTTGCCAGCATTTGCTCGGCAGCAGATACGAGTGCGAAGTCTGTCGTGCCGACGGCAGAACAGGTAGCAGCGGCACAGGAAGCGGCGGAAAAGAGCAAGATTGCCACGGCTGCTACGGCTGAAAAGGAGAAGCAGGCCTTCTTCAAGCATGTTGAGGGCAAGACCATATCTGTGAGCTATGATAGCGGCTTCAAGTTCAACATCGACTATCCGGAAGTCGGCGTGCTGAGATGGACGCCGACGACCGGTCTCTCCCTCGCGCCGTCTGATAACGAGGAGTATGAGGTTGCCGAAGTCGGCAAGGACGTCTATCAGGTCAACTGGATTGAGCAGAAGGGTGTCGTCATCTCGCAGGTCATCAACTTCAAGACCCACAAGGTCTTTGCCTACATGACCTGGAACAAGGAAGGCGAACGCGGCAACCGTGCCTCAATCTTCCATCGCGGCACCTTTACCATCCACGAGGCCAACAAGTAAGCATCTATACCAGTAAGGAGAAATCATCATGAAAGTTGCGGTTGCAGCAGCAAACGGCCGTGTGGCCAAGAAAGTCATCGCCGAGGCACTGAGCCGCGGCCATGAAGTTGTCGCATTCGGCCGCCATGCAGAGAATGACACGCAGGCGAAGGATTACCGCCAGAAGGACATCCTCGACCTCACGAAGGAAGACCTCGCCGGTTTCGATGCCGTTGTCGATGCGTTTGGCGCCTGGAAAAAAGAGACGCTGCCGCTCCATTCCACGACGACACAGCACCTTGCTGACATCCTCTCGGGGACGGATACGCGCCTGCTGATCGTCGGCGGCGCCGGTTCCCTCTACGTCGACCCGGAACACAAAGTCCAGCTTTTCGATACGCCGGATTTCCCGGATGCCTTCAAGCCGCTCGCTACGGCGATGGGCAAGGCACTCGCTGAGCTTCGCGAGCGCAACGATGTCAAATGGACCTACATCAGTCCGGCAGCCGACTTCCAGGCCGACGGTGAGCGCACGGGCAAGTACATCCTTGCTGGCGAGGAGTTCACGCTCAACGGCAAGAATGAGTCCGTCATCTCGTATGCCGACTATGCCATCGCGATGGTCGACGAGATTGAGAAGAACGCACACATCCAGCAGCGCATCTCCGTTGTCCGCGCCTGATTCCCCGCATCAAACACAGCCCCCGGCCGACTGATATGCTTAGCCCTTGAATAACGTACATAAAATTTTCCCACAAAAGACGGTTTGTCGACTCCATGGAATCGATGAACCGTCTTTGTTGTCTATATGATACTACTGATTTACTTTACTAATCAATATTACAAAAACAATATATTGACTTACCTAAGCAAACAATATATAATTAGATTAAAAGAAAATAAACAATAAAAAGAAAGGAGCAAGAAATGACGACATATTGGGGACATACTGCAGAGGATGGGCGGAAGCAGTTGTTGATCGATCATCTGCAAGGAACAAGTCAGCTGGCTGAACGTTTTGCCAGCGTTTTTGATGCAGCAGAGTGGGGGAAGACAGCTGGGCTGTTTCATGACGTAGGGAAATACAGTGCGGCTTTTCAGCAGCGAATCCTCAATGACGGACCGCGTGTCGATCATTCTACAGCAGGCGCCTTATTGATGAGGCAAATAAAGAATGTTCCACTATCACTCTGTATTGCCAGCCATCATAGCGGACTCCTGGATTTGGGAACGAATCTATCGAAGGCTGATGATGGTACGTTCAAGGGACGGCTGAAAAAAGAATTAAAAGGAAAACTCGATTATTCGGCATACAGACAAGAAATCCCTGAACCAGTATCAATTTGCAAGATACCGAATTTTTCATATTCAAAAGATCAGTTTTATTTCTCTTTCTTTAACCGTATGCTTTTTTCCTGCTTGGTTGATGCCGATTTTCTGGATACGGAACGCTTTGTGAATGATGGCAGGGTTCAGCGTGGCGGTTTTGCATCCATGCAGGAACTTCATACACGATTTTTTTCGTACTATGCGAAATTTGGCAACCCGACTACGCCTATCAATGAGAAAAGGCAGGAGATTTATCAGCAATGTTTGGCTGCAGCGGAGTGGGAACCGGGGATGTTCAGCCTCACGGTTCCGACCGGAGGTGGCAAGACCTTGTCATCATTGGCCTTTGCTTTGCAACACGCTATAAAATACAAGAAACAGCGGATTATCTATGTCATTCCCTATACATCTATCATTGAGCAGACTGCCGATGTTTTTCGTAATATTCTGGGCAATGATAACATCATCGAACATCATATGAATGTCGATTACGATGACGAACAGGAAGATGGCAGTTTGAACCGCAAGAAACTGGCGACGGAAAATTGGGATGCACCAGTCATCGTGACGACAAATGTGCAGTTTTTTGAATCCTTATTCGCTGCCAAGACCAGCCGCTGTCGCAAGGTGCATAATATCGCCAACAGTGTTCTCATTTTTGATGAGGCGCAGATGCTTCCAGAGCCCTATCTGCGGCCCTGTATCCGGAGTATTGGCGAATTGGTGGCCAATTATCGCTGTACGGCCGTACTGTGTACAGCCACACAGCCGAGCCTGGAAGCGTATTTTTCTCAAATTGGTAAAGGGCTGCATGTGCGGGAAATTTGCCCGGATGTACAGAACTTGTATGAATTTTTCCGGCGCGTCACCTATCAATTTACCGATATAGACTCATTGGAGTCATTGGCGGAACAGCTGAACAGCCAGAAACAGGTTCTGTGTGTCACCAATTCCAAGAAGGATGCCAGGGAGTTGTATCGGATGATGGAGGGTGACGGATGCTATCATTTGTCGACGTTTATGTATCCGGCTCATCGACGTCATGTTTTAGCTGTTATACGTCAACGCCTTAAAGATAGACTGCCTTGCCGTGTTGTTTCAACCAGCTTGATCCAGGCTGGCGTTGATGTGGATTTTCCCGTCGTTTATCGTGAGATTTCTGGCTTGGACAGTATCATTCAGACTGGCGGACGTTGTAATCGGGAAGGAAGACAACAGCCAGAAGACAGCATTGTGTATATTTATGATTTGCATAAATCTATGAATCGAATTCCGGCTTTTGTTCGGCGTCCTATCGAAATAACGCAGATGGTGGCAAAGAATCATGATGATATAGCCAGTGTAGCGAGCATCAAAGCCTACTTTGATCAGCTCCATTACACGACTGGCGACGATCAGCTGGACCGTAAAAATATCTTGAAACGGCTGGAAGATGGAACCCTTGATTTCGCAGGCATTGCTAATGATTTCAAGTTGATAGAAGAAGATAGCAAGCCTGTATTCATTCCGATTGCGGATGATGTAGATAACCAAAGGATCCTGTCACAGTTGAGAGCGGGGGTTCGCACTCGTTCCCTTCTTCGCAGGGCCAATTTGTATATGGTCAGCGTCTATACTAATCAGTTCAAGAAACTTTATGAAACAAATAAGCTGGACGAATTGGATTTAGAGCTGTATCTGTTGAGCGATTCTGCTGCATATGATTCAGCTACAGGGCTCATTGTCGATATGGACGATGGAGCAGGCATATTTTTGTAAATAAGGGAGATGGTGAGATGGCAATACGAGTAGAAGTTTGGGGAGATTATGCTTTGTTTTCCCGACCAGAAATGAAAACCGAACGCGTCAGCTATGATGTCATGACGCCGTCTGCAGCACGTGGTATCATTGAAGCGATTTATTGGCATCCTGGACTTAAATGGATTATCGATAAAATCTATGTTCTCAGTCCGATAGAATTTACCAATATCCGGCGCAATGAAGTCAAGGCAAAGTCCAGTGCCAGCCGGGCAAAGCAGGCTATGACCAAAAAAGGCGTGCCGTTATATTTGAGTACCAAGGAAACGATTCAGCAACGAGCATCCATGATATTGCGCAAGGTACATTATGTGATTGAAGCGCATTTTGAAATGACTGATAATGCGAATAATTCGGATAATGCTGGGAAATTCCAGGCCATCATTCGCCGTCGTCTGAAGCGGGGGCAATGTTATCACACGCCTTATTTTGGCTGTCGCGAATTTCCGGTTAATTTTCGTGAATATGAATTTGACCATGTGCCGACAGCCTATGATGGAGAAGATAAGGAATTAGGCTTTATGCTGTATGATATGGACTATTCCGATTTACAGCACATACGTCCCATGTTCTTTAAAGCAACTTTACATAACGGAGTCTTGGACTTACGGGATTGTGAGGTGCACTCATGATTTTACAATCTTTGGTAGATTATTATGAAATCTTGGCCCGAAAGGGTGCGATTGCCAAACCGGGGTGGGGGACATATAAGATTTCCTATGCGGTGAATCTGAATCGGCAGGGCGAAGTAATCGGCATTCTATCCTTGGAAAAGGAAGTGATGCGTGGGAAAAAGACAGTGTCCGTGCCTACCATCCATATGCTGCCGGAAGGAGTCAAAAAATCATCGGGTATCCGTCCACAGTTTCTTTGGGCCAATGCCGCTTACTGTTTGGGGCTGCCTAAAGAGAATAGAACAGCAGATATGGCGGACGATGCGCTGACAAAATGGAAAAAGGATAAAAAACGCAGTGTAGATTGCTTTGAAGCCATGAAGGAATACCATTTGAATATTTTAGATGCTGTCCATACACCGGCAGCAGATGCTTTGAAGCTGTTTTTTTCGACTTGGAATCCAGAGGCAGCGGAAGAGGATCCTATCTTGAAACCGTACTTGGAAACAAATCTGCTGACAGCTAATGTGATGTATGCCGTTGAGGGTGTTTTTGTCCAGGATGATGCGGCCATCAAGGATGTCTGGGATGCTTATTATAATCAACCGGCTGTAGACGCTGTCAAAGGGCAGTGTTTGGTAACAGGGAAAATAGCATCAATAGCCCGCATCCATCCCAGTATTAAAGGTGTACGTGGAGCTCAGTCCTCAGGAGCTTCATTAGTATCCTTTAATGCCGAAGCTTTTGAATCGTATGGTCATTCTGGAGGACAGTGCTATAATGCTCCCGTCAGTGAACGCGCTGCTTTCGCGTATACGACGGCATTGAACCAGCTGATTGCGGATGAGAAACATTGTAAAGTCATTGGTAATACGACTGTCGTCTATTGGGCGGCCAATGGAGAAAAGGCATACCAGGATTTGCTTCATAGTGCTTTTTTCGAAGAGGACGATACCATCGATGACAAGACACTCGATGACCTGTTTTCTCATATACAAAAGGGACAGCCATTTGATTTCCAAGGCGTTTCCATTTATCCAGATACTCGTTTTTTTATTCTGGGGTTGGCGCCAAACGCAGCAAGACTTTCCGTCCGCTTCTTCTTACAGGATACGTTTGGCCATTTTATTGACCATGTGCGCAAGCATTACGAGAGATTGGAAATTGTTACGCCTAAACAGCATCGGGCTTATCTGCCATTATGGAAACTGCTGGGAGCAACTGTAAACCCAAAGAGCAAGGATAAAGCATCATCACCGCTCCTGGCAGGTGCTGTGATGCGAAGTATCCTTTCTGATACTCCTTATCCACAGGCTCTGTATAGCAATGTCCTGCTTAGAGTCAAAGCAGACCAGGACGATAGTGATAAGCACATCTACAAGATCAGTGCTGAAAAAGCCGCTATTATCAAGGCTTGTTTATTGAAGAATTTTTCGAAAGGAGAGGAAGTAACTGTGGCATTGAATGAAGAAAGCACGAATACAGCCTATGTGCTGGGCAGATTGTTCTCCGTATTGGAACAGATTCAGGAAGAAGCAAATCCCAATATCAACAGCACCATCAAGGACCGGTACTTTAACAGTGCCGCTGCGACACCAGGCGTGGTGTTCCCCATTTTATTGAAAGTAGCCAACCATCATTTACGTAAATTAAATGACAAAAAAGGATTAAAGATTAAGCTGGAGAAAATGGTTACGAATCTGGAAGGAAAAATTGAGATGAATGATCATCCTATTCCAGTGCGGATGAACTTGAATGATCAGGGCTTGTTTATTTTAGGCTATTATCATCAGACCCAGAAACGGTATGCGAAGAAGGAGGAGAAATAAGATGTCAGAACCCATTAAGAACCGTTATGAATTTACCATCCTGTTTGATGTAGAGAATGGCAATCCCAATGGAGATCCCGATGCAGGCAATATGCCGCGCGTAGACCCTGAAACGGGATACGGACTGGTTACAGATGTATGCTTGAAACGTAAGATCCGCAATTGTATCGAAACGATTTGCGAAGATAAGCCAGGTTATCGTATTTATGTCAAAGAAGGCGTTCCTTTGCAGCGTAGCGATAACGAAGCTTTAAGCTACGTGGGCATTGATGAAAAAACGGATGTTAAGAAGATGAAGAAAGACGACTCGGAGCTGGACCGTAAAATCTGTGACTTTATGTGTCGGAATTTCTTTGATATTCGTACCTTTGGTGCTGTAATGACGACCTTTGTCAAGAGTGCTCTCAATTGTGGACAGGTACGCGGCCCTGTTCAGCTTGGGTTTGCCCGCAGTATCGACCCCATTGTAACACAGGAAGTTACCATTACCCGCGTAGCGATTACAACGGAAAAAGATGCAGAAAATAAGAATACTGAAATGGGCAGAAAATACATCATTCCTTATGCGTTATATCGTGTGGATGGTTATGTATCGGCAAATCTGGCACGGAAGGTGACTGGCTTTAGCGAAGATGATTTGCAGCTTTTATGGAAGGCAATCATCAATATGTTTGAATATGACCGCTCCGCTGCCAGAGGCAATATGGCTGTACGTGAACTCATCGTATTCAAACATGAAAGTGAATTGGGAAATGCGCCAGCCTATAAACTCTTTGACACTATTCACGTTCAGAAAAAAGAAGGCGTTGTTGCTCCTAGAAGTTATATGGATTATGATGTTACCATAGATGAAGCTAAGATGCCAGAACGCGTTACTTGTATTCGCATGATTTAAAAGGGATATATAGTGTCGCGAAGTGGCATCACACATGAAATGTCTGATACCTTCGCGATACTGTGATTTCCTAGGTAAGAGAATGATTGCTGGATAGTTTGCTCGTGCGGTTGATTTTTCATTTACAGGTTCGCAATACAACCGTCGTAAATTAAGTCTGTGACTGAGTTAATTTGAAGGCCGTCGCACCCTTCATGGGTGCGTGGATTGAAACCAACAGGTTGCCGTTTTTATCGAAATCTGCATCTGTCGCACCCTTCATGGGTGCGTGGATTGAAACTTGTCTGGATTGGTGTGTGGCGTAGCATCTTGGGGTCGCACCCTTCATGGGTGCGTGGATTGAAACCCCGCTTACGATGATACGAGCATTGCGGCGAGGAGCGGTCGCACCCTTCATGGGTGCGTGGATTGAAACTCCGCGTGTACAGTCCATTCGCCGAGCTTCGGGATAGTCGCACCCTTCATGGGTGCGTGGATTGAAACTGTCAAAGTGCCGGAATGTATCTAATACTTCGCGACGTCGCACCCTTCATGGGTGCGTGGATTGAAACGTCTCGGCATCAGTCTCCGGAGGATCACTGTATCGGTCGCACCCTTCATGGGTGCGTGGATTGAAACGCAGATGACGGCAAGCCGGTGACGGTCCAGCAGAGGTCGCACCCTTCATGGGTGCGTGGATTGAAACTGCGCGGGAAAATGGAAGGGCTCAGCGATGTACAGCAGTCGCACCCTTCATGGGTGCGTGGATTGAAACCCCTTGCGATTGGCCAGAAGAACGTTGTTTTTTGGGCGTCGCACCCTTCATGGGTGCGTGGATTGAAACAACAACCTGATCGTTACTTTCCCAGCGCTGTGAAGTCGCACCCTTCATGGGTGCGTGGATTGAAACCGTTCGGCTCGACGCTGGCACCGACGATCCGCGCGAGTCGCACCCTTCATGGGTGCGTGGATTGAAACACGTTTTGGTAGAATTCAGAATCAAGATTTCCCTGAGTCGCACCCTTCATGGGTGCGTGGATTGAAACCTTCGTCCCGAACAGGTCGAACGGAATCCGGCGAGGTCGCACCCTTCATGGGTGCGTGGATTGAAACAATGAATGCCGATGCTTCCGCCTTGCCGATATACGGTCGCACCCTTCATGGGTGCGTGGATTGAAACTCGTGCGAGCTCGGCGCTTGCCGCAGCATCATTGGCGTCGCACCCTTCATGGGTGCGTGGATTGAAACGTTATCGTCACATGCACATCAATGGCTTGATAGGTTGTCGCACCCTTCATGGGTGCGTGGATTGAAACCGCGATGTCACGTCATTGTCGCGTGAAACCCTGGTCGCACCCTTCATGGGTGCGTGGATTGAAACTGCGACGAACGCGACAACCGGCCTCAAGAGCCGCGGTCGCACCCTTCATGGGTGCGTGGATTGAAACCACCAGCGATGCAGACAGCACCGAGCATGATGCTAGTCGCACCCTTCATGGGTGCGTGGATTGAAACACATGGCTGAAAACGCGATACATCTTGACCGACACGTCGCACCCTTCATGGGTGCGTGGATTGAAACATTGCAAAATCCTCCTCAAGATGTGATAAAATAGGTCGCACCCTTCATGGGTGCGTGGATTGAAACACTTTTCCGCCACACAGCAAAAGCCTTCAGCACTTGTCGCACCCTTCATGGGTGCGTGGATTGAAACTTAAAACGACGGCCATCATCGCGCCTGGCGTTGCTGTCGCACCCTTCATGGGTGCGTGGATTGAAACACAAATCAAGACGGCCTTGAGTGGCTGGCTGAACGTCGCACCCTTCATGGGTGCGTGGATTGAAACTATTGATGATACCGGAACCAGAGATAGAGGAAGAAGTCGCACCCTTCATGGGTGCGTGGATTGAAACTCCACGCCGGTAAAGTCTACGAGATTGACAGCGTTGTCGCACCCTTCATGGGTGCGTGGATTGAAACTTCGGTTTGATCTGTACCTGTCTAAGCTGTGGTACGTCGCACCCTTCATGGGTGCGTGGATTGAAACCTATTATATACTGTGTTACACAACCCAAAGGGCAATGTCGCACCCTTCATGGGTGCGTGGATTGAAACAAAGATCCGTAAATATCGTGAGGCTTACGTCCAGGTCGCACCCTTCATGGGTGCGTGGATTGAAACAGCCAACTGCGTATAATCCGTCGGTTACGATAAAGTCGCACCCTTCATGGGTGCGTGGATTGAAACTTGACTGCATAAATTGCTGGCCCTGATGGTTGGTAAGTCGCACCCTTCATGGGTGCGTGGATTGAAACACGATATTGGCAGCCGTTGCCGTTGCGTCAGCTGGTCGCACCCTTCATGGGTGCGTGGATTGAAACCCCTTGCGATTGGCCAGAAGAACGTTGTTTTTTGGTCGCACCCTTCATGGGTGCGTGGATTGAAACGTCGGTTAAGGTCACTTCGTACGGATCGCCGTGGCTGGTCGCACCCTTCATGGGTGCGTGGATTGAAACTTTGGGCAAACGTACCCAGCCGGGTGCATCCGGCCAGTCGCACCCTTCATGGGTGCGTGGATTGAAACCAATAATAAGAGCAATACGAGCAGCAGCGGACGTAGTCGCACCCTTCATGGGTGCGTGGATTGAAACAACTCCCTTGTCCTACTGACTGGCAATAAGACAGGTCGCACCCTTCATGGGTGCGTGGATTGAAACGAATTATTGTTTATCCAGAAAGCGTAACCTGTCTTGTCGCACCCTTCATGGGTGCGTGGATTGAAACTGTCTGCGGTCAAGGATCGTCAGATTAAGGTTGAGTCGCACCCTTCATGGGTGCGTGGATTGAAACTTCGTGCCGTAGTCGCAGGCAATATAGCGGCGGCACGTCGCACCCTTCATGGGTGCGTGGATTGAAACATGATGTCCATGCGCTGGTCCAATAGCTTGCCGATGTCGCACCCTTCATGGGTGCGTGGATTGAAACCTTGCGTCCATGACGTCGGCTGCATCTTCATCGTCCTGGTCGCACCCTTCATGGGTGCGTGGATTGAAACTTCTGACACCGCTGTCACCGTTACTGTTGCCGAGGTCACACCCTTCATGGGTGCGTGGATTGAAACAACAGATATGCTTGACGCGGTAATTCTGGCCACAGAGTCGCACCCTTCATGGGTGCGTGGATTGAAACTATGTTGGTTCGATGTTTGACTACGTTGCTTATTGTCGCACCCTTCATGGGTGCGTGGATTGAAACATCGTTTGTCTTTATGGTTGCCGCCATCTTATCAGTCGCACCCTTCATGGGTGCGTGGATTGAAACTACGAGGTCTCGGCCGTCAATGAGCCAGCCTACGTCGCACCCTTCATGGGTGCGTGGATTGAAACTCTCCTCCAAAAGCAACCAGTATACAGTGGGGATGTCGCACCCTTCATGGGTGCGTGGATTGAAACAAAAGCTCGATAGAGCAAGTGCCATTGCAAAGATGGGTCGCACCCTTCATGGGTGCGTGGATTGAAACCTGCGCTCGAAAGTCCGGCAGAAACCTTCGCACCGTCGCACCCTTCATGGGTGCGTGGATTGAAACTACCGCTGGGCGAAGGATGCGCTGATCACGAACCTGGGGTCGCACCCTTCATGGGTGCGTGGATTGAAACCTTTTGCCTCGATGACATCACCGGTTGCAATGTCGATGAGGTCGCACCCTTCATGGGTGCGTGGATTGAAACCATGCAGACTGATGACAAAAAGAAAGAGAAATATGTCGCACCCTTCATGGGTGCGTGGATTGAAACATCCGCGCCGCCCGCGCTGGCTGTCGTATTTTTTAGTCGCACCCTTCATGGGTGCGTGGATTGAAACAGATAATCTTGTTCTTTTTCCGAGAGGAACAACTCGTCGCACCCTTCATGGGTGCGTGGATTGAAACTCCGGTACATGGGTCGAAGAATACGCAGATAGCATGTCGCACCCTTCATGGGTGCGTGGATTGAAACTCGTCCAAGTGGCGTCCAGAAGATTATCAGACCAGTCGCACCCTTCATGGGTGCGTGGATTGAAACTTCCACGCCGCGATAAAAACTACTGTCAAGGTTCCCCGTCGCACCCTTCATGGGTGCGTGGATTGAAACTTGATACAGGTATTTTTAAAGACTATAAGGGCTTGTCGCACCCTTCATGGGTGCGTGGATTGAAACATCAGCGTCAGCGGGTCTGTGTAGGCGTACTGGAAGTCGCACCCTTCATGGGTGCGTGGATTGAAACTTCAGTCAGCCAAGCATCCCACTTGCTAGGCCTGCCGTCGCACCCTTCATGGGTGCGTGGATTGAAACAGCAGGGCCGATGATACATTGAAATAGCCGAGGCACGTCGCACCCTTCATGGGTGCGTGGATTGAAACGCAGGCCGGCTGAACCAGGGAAGAGAAAAACCGAGGTCGCACCCTTCATGGGTGCGTGGATTGAAACTCAAGCGCTACCCGATGCAGCTCGATGCCAAGGAGTCGCACCCTTCATGGGTGCGTGGATTGAAACGGCGAGAAGCAGGTGGAGAAGCGCCTGCAGCTCAGTCGCACCCTTCATGGGTGCGTGGATTGAAACTTGAGCTCGCCCACCTTCATCCAGCGCGTGATCTCGTCGCACCCTTCAGGGGTGCGTGGATTGAAACGAAAAATCCGCATAGTTTACCTTGAAAATCTGAACGTCGCACCCTTCATGGGTGCGTGGATTGAAACATTCAGTAGTCTTACCAAACGGTTTGCGATATCAGTCGCACCCTTCATGGGTGCGTGGATTGAAACTGGCTGAGAGTCAAGGATGGCCTCGGCGATCATCGGTCGCACCCTTCATGGGTGCGTGGATTGAAACACTGGCCCACGTGACGAAAAGACGGCCCCCGCTCGTCGCACCCTTCATGGGTGCGTGGATTGAAATACCGAACGCTTTAGCGTATTCCGTCAGTACCTTAGTCGCACCCTTCATGGGTGCGTGGATTGAAACGCCGCCGTAAGCAATCGACAGATCATTGATATCCTCGTCGCACCCTTCATGGGTGCGTGGATTGAAACATCCAGCGCGTAATCTCCGGATGGACTTCTTTCAAGTCGCACCCTTCATGGGTGCGTGGATTGAAACTCGCCGAACTCCGTGCTCAGCATATCGGCCAAAGTCGCACCCTTCATGGGTGCGTGGATTGAAACAGTCGCTGGGAGTGAAATCAGAGAAAGACGGAAAGTCGCACCCTTCATGGGTGCGTGGATTGAAACATAAGGTGTCCAGCGCGTAGCTACGTCGCACGGCCCCGTCGCACCCTTCATGGGTGCGTGGATTGAAACTTGTCGCGTTCGCGCTCCATCACGAGATAATGGAAGTCGCACCCTTCATGGGTGCGTGGATTGAAACTCAACATGTCAGATGATATCGTGCTGATTGGCGACGTCGCACCCTTCATGGGTGCGTGGATTGAAACTAAGACATGCTGCAACACGACTTTCAGCCGCGCGTGTCGCACCCTTCATGGGTGCGTGGATTGAAACTTGTAAATTGCGACAGCCCCCAGGACGATGGCAGCCGTCGCACCCTTCATGGGTGCGTGGATTGAAACACGGTTACCTACAATCGGCAAACATTACAATCATGTCGCACCCTTCATGGGTGCGTGGATTGAAACACCATCCACTTGATGTCGCGTACGCCGCGCTTCGGTCGCACCCTTCATGGGTGCGTGGATTGAAACTCCGCACGGTCCGAGTCAGCATCCGTACCATCCGCACGTCGCACCCTTCATGGGTGCGTGGATTGAAACTCCTCGCGGATCTCGTCGAGGTCCTTTTTGGGGGGGGCGCACCCTTCATGGGTGCGTGGATTGAAACAATGGCGTCCTTCAGCCGCTCAATATCGCTAAGATGTCGCACCCTTCATGGGTGCGTGGATTGAAACCGAACCGCTACACTACTTCCGCATCCATCGCTGGAGGTCGCACCCTTCATGGGTGCGTGGATTGAAATTCCGTATGATTCAGATAGGGATTCATGGCCATCACGTCGCACCCTTCATGGGTGCGTGGATTGAAATTTTGACCAGCATGACGATGGCGGCAGAAGGTAGGGAGGTCGCACCCTTCATGGGTGCGTGGATTGAAATTACCACGTATGCTACGGCAGCAAATCGAGCAGGCAGTCGCACCCTTCATGGGTGCGTGGATTGAAATGGTGGCAGAATATCCAGTAGTGAGACGCTTTGTAGATGTCGCACCCTTCATGGGTGCGTGGATTGAAATGCGTGAGGGCATTGAGAAGGCAAAGGCGATGCTCGGTCGCACCCTTCATGGGTGCGTGGATTGAAATGCTTATGCGGGTTCCTGTGACGAATTCGGTCAGTGTCGCACCTTCATGGAACGCATTGTAGCAGACATCATTGAACGATTAAAGTTCAATAGCGTTCGAAACATGGCCAAGTCTTCCTTAAATGTGATATAATAAATAGTTGTATTCTTCTTAATCGTACAAATTAAAAGAAAATTTATTTTGCCTTGTTGTTAGCTTCGGCTTTTTCGTTGCATTCTTCATGGATGCGTGGATGATAAAACAGTAGGGGTGTTCGCGTCGGGTGAAATTCGCCAAATTGCGTCGGTCGAA
>NZ_QRQA01000021.1:0-36726 GCF_003475755.1 Mitsuokella sp. AF33-22
TTGTCTGGAGACGGACTGGGAGGATAGGAAATTGCCGGTTTATCCAGTGACGCTGGCCATGTGGTTCCACCTGTTCCCATACCGAACACAGTAGTTAAGCACATGCACGCCGAAAGTACTTGCCTGGAGACGGGCTGGGAGGATAGGGAGTTGCTGGTTTATCAAGAGCCCCGCTTTGGCGGGGCTTTTTTCGTGCCCGGATATCGAGGTGTGCGGTCTTAGATTTCATTGCATGCGGGTCCGATGTTTGCTATACTTATATAATGTGTATAGTTTAGTTTTGAATTGTTTTAGGTCGTAAGGAGCGCGAGGGAATGCGTAAAACGCGTAAAAGGAAACGCAGTTTCCGGCGGGTGAAATGGCTGGCTCTGATCCTGGTTGTCATCATCGCCGTTGCGTTCGGCTGTTACGCTGCCATAAAAGGGAACCCATCTTCCCATGAAATCGGGGATACCGACCATCAGATTGTCCATGTCATGATCATGGGCGTGGACAGCCGCAAGGATGATGTGGGCCGAAGCGATACGCTGATGGTCGCATCCATCGACCAGACGGCGGAAAAGGCGGCTCTGCTCTCCATTCCGCGTGATACACGCGTGGCAATTGAGGGGCATGGCTACGATAAGGTCAATCATGCCTATGCGTACGGTGGTCATAAGCTGACACAGAAGTCTGTTGAGCACCTTCTCGGCGTGCCGATGGACCACTACATCATCATCGATACGAAATCATTTGAGCGCATCATCGATGCTATCGGCGGTGTCAACATCGATGTGGAAAAGCGGATGCATTATGAAGATCCCTGGGATGACAACGGCGGCCTCGTCATCGATCTCTATCCGGGTGAACAGCATATGGATGGCAAGAAAGCCATCCAATACGTCCGCTACCGTGATGGTGAAGGCGATATCGGCCGCATTGGGCGTCAGCAGAAATTCATGAAAGCCGTGATGGCCCAGGTGCTTTCTCCGGAAATCCTGCCGCGGCTGCCGGATATCGTCAAGGAAGTCAGCTCGGCTGTCAAGACGGATATGTCGGTAACGGATCTTTTGAGTTTTGCCAAGCAGATGAAGACGTATCAGGCCAATGGCCTTGAGGCGCAGATGGTGCCGGGACAGCCGGCCTATCACAAAGACATCAGCTACTGGATCCCCGATATCACCGATGTACGGGAACTCATGGCATCTGCGCTTGATCTGACGCTGACGACACAAGCGGAAGAAGAGGCACAGGCGGCAGAGGATAAGTACGATGCCGATCTGCCGAAGGACCTCAAGATGCTCGCGCATAAGACGAACGGCAGCACGAAGCTCACCGGGCAGGATGCCAAGGATGAAGAGGATAAGCCGATGAAACCTGAGGAGATCTCGGTCATGGTCATCAACTCAAGCGGCATTGACGGAGCGGGTGCTGAGGTGGCTGCGGTGCTGCAGCGCAAGGGCTTCATCATCTCCGGAGTTGAGACGGGCAAGACGAATGCCAACCCGACCACGACGATCACGACTTCGACGCGCAATACGGATGTGTTCTACGGCATGCCGTTTGCCTGTGTGATTCGCGATGGCGGCAGTTCCAACCAGGCTGTTGTCAACATCGGACGGGATTATAAGAAAAAAGGAAAGTGAGGAGGCGGAGCGCATGCTCCGTCCCTTTCTCTATCGGCATGACGATGTCATGGATTGTTTGAGGTGAATAAAATTTGGGTATGTTGAAGGTAACGGGCCTCAAGAAGGCCTTTGGCATCGACGAGCTCTTTCACGATGTCAGTTTTGAGGTGTCCCGCGGCGACAAGGTTGGTTTTGTCGGTGCCAATGGTGCAGGCAAGACGACGCTGATGCGCTGTCTGCTCGGACTCGAAGAAACGGATGGCGGTACGATCCAGCTCGACGACGCCGGCACGATCGGTTACGTCGAACAGCAGGCGGACTTTGGCGATGGTACGCTTTACGAGGAATTCCTGCGGGCTTTCGATGATGTCATCGCGCTCGGCGAGCGCAAGAAGGCGCTGGAGAAACAGATTGCCGATCATGCCGATGAGGAGACGATGGCCGCCTACGGCAAGGTGGTCGAACGTTTTGAACTGCTCGGCGGCTACGATTTCGAGAGCCGTATCCGCCGCGTGGCCTTTGGCCTGGGCTTTACCGAAGAGGATTTTGACAAGGATGTCGCGCATTTTTCCGGTGGACAGAAGACGCGCATCTGCCTGACGAAAGCGCTGCTGCGCGAACCGGATTTCCTGTTCCTCGACGAGCCGACAAACCATCTTGACATTCACATGATCGAATGGCTGGAGGGCTTCCTCAAGAATTATTCCGGCGGCGTGCTCATCATCTCGCATGACCGTTACTTCCTCGACCGCGTCGCCACGCGTATCCTGGAACTCGCAGGCCGTACGGTTACGAATTACGACGGCAATTACACGTATTACATGAAGGTCAAGACGGAGCGGCGCGCCGCGCTGCAGTCGGCCTATGAAAAACAGCAGGAGCACATCCGCAAGACGGAGGAGTACATCCGCAAATACAAGGCCGGCATCAAGAGCAAACAGGCCCGCGGGCGCCAGAGTCAGCTCAACCGGCTGGAACGCATCGTGCTGCCGCCGGAGGATGCCTCCTTCAATTATTTTGCGCTCAATAAACCGCCGGAGTGTGCACAGCGTGTGGCGGAGCTCGAGGATGTTTCCATGTCCTTCGGCAGCCATACGATCTTTGAGCATCTTTCCCTGCTGATCCGCAGGGGGGACGGTGTCGCGCTTGTCGGCCCCAATGGCGCGGGCAAGACGACGCTGCTGCGCATCCTCGTCGGCGAACTGGAGTCGCCGACGGGCCGCGTCAAGATCGGCAGCCGCGTCAAGATCGGTTACTTCTCGCAGCAGCACGAGGGCCTGCACATGGACCGCACGATCCTTGACGAGCTCATCTACGAATACGGCATCAATGAGGAACAGGCGCGCAAATATCTCGGAGCCTTCCTGTTCCATGGCGATGAGGTCCTGCGCCTCATCGGCGACCTTTCCGGCGGCGAGCAGTCGCGTGTGGCCTTCCTCAAGCTCATGCTGACCGGGGCGAATTTCCTGATTCTCGATGAGCCGACGAACCATCTCGACATCCCGGCGCGCGAGGCCGTGGAGGAGGCGCTGATGGCCTTCCCCGGAACATTCCTGGCAGTTTCGCATGACCGCTATTTCCTCGACAAGGTCGCGAATTGCACGCTGGAGCTCGCCGATGGGAAGCTCACGGAATACCTCGGCAATTACAGCTATTACCTCATGAAGAAGGAACTGGCGGAGGAAGAAGCTGAGGAAGAACGCCTCGCAGCGGAAAAACTCCGCAAGGCCAAAGAGGAGAGGGAAAAGCACAGGCAGAAGCCGGCTGCTGCCGAAAAACATGCTGCGGAGCAGGCGGCTGAGCAGCGCGCGCGTGAAGAAGAGAAAAAACGGGCTGAGATCGGCCGCATCCAGAGCATGAGTGATGCCAAGCGCGAGGAGATGATCCAGCGCGCCGAAGCCGAGATCGCCATGGCCGAAGCCGAGCTCAAGGGCTTGGAATTCCAGATGAATGATCCGGAAATCCAGTCGGACCCGCAGAAGAGCCAGGAGATTGCGGCGGCTTATGCGGCCAAGGAAGAGGAAATCGAACAGCGTTATGCGAAATGGGAGCGTTTGACGGAAGCCTGATGTCAGGCGGGAAGAGAAAGGAGTCGTTATGGCCGTCGTACAGCAGACCCTGATTGGATTTCAGGGACAGGAAGAGATTGAAGGCGTGGTGGACAGCGTCATTTATGCGAGCGATGATGGCAAATTCTCGGTCTTCCGCGTCAAACCGTCACAGCAGAACAGCCGCATCACGGCCACTATCAAGGGAGAGCCGCCGCTCGTGGGACAGCAGGTCCATCTGAAGGGCCAGTGGGTCAACCATGCGCGCTTCGGGCAGCAGTTCCGTGCGGCGAGCATCCGCATCGAGGCACCTTCAAGCGTTGAGGGCATCGAGCGCTTCCTGGCATCGGGCGTCATCGACGGTGTCGGCAAGGCCATGGCCCATCGCCTCGTGACGGCGTTTGGCCAGGACACGCTGACCATCATTGAGGAAAAGCCAAAGCGGCTGCTCGAGGTGCCGGGCATCGGCAGGCAGACGGCTGATAAGATCGTGGCGTCATACCGCTCGCAGTCAGAGCTCGGCGAAATCATGCTGTGGCTTGAGAATCACGGTATCTCGGGCACGTTTGCCGGGCGCATCTTCAAGAAGTATTCCTCGTTCTCGCTCGACATGCTCGAGAATCATCCGTATCAGCTTGCACAGGAAGTCGAAGGCATCGGCTTTGCCACGGCCGACACCATCGCGGCGAGCCTTGGGCTTCCGAAAGACCATG
The DNA here is from genome assembly GCF_003475755.1 of Mitsuokella sp. AF33-22. Lineage (NCBI taxonomy): Bacteria > Bacillati > Bacillota > Negativicutes > Selenomonadales > Selenomonadaceae > Mitsuokella > Mitsuokella sp. AF33-22. The sequence continues at coordinate 4,369 of NZ_QRQA01000021.1, forward strand.
AGCAGCGCGTGATGGCCGGCATCGACTATGCCTTGCAGCAGATAGCTCTGGCCGGGCACTGCTGCATTCCCGCCGGGCCGCTCGTAGAGCGCGCAAGCCGTCTCCTCACGGTCGACAGGGAGCGCGTCCGCGAGGTACTCCGACGCGAACTTCAGGCACAGCGCCTCATCGTCGAAGAGGCACGGGGTGAGACGCTCATTTATCCGCCCTATCTGCATCGTGCTGAGATCAAGACGGCGCGCAAACTGCTCTACCTGCAGCGTTATGCCGATCCCATCGAGCTGGCACAGCCGCCGGCGAGACTCGTCGCACGATGGGAACATGAGACGGGCCTGACGCTCTCCGATGGGCAGCGCCAGGCCATGGCAGCTGTCCTGCTGCACGGTGTCTTCGTGCTGACCGGCGGCCCCGGTACAGGCAAGACGACGGTCATCCGCGGCATGCTGGATCTTCTGGAATCACAGGGCCTCGAGATCCTCTTGGGCGCGCCGACCGGCCGTGCGGCCAAGCGTCTCGCCGAGGCCACGGGGCGCAAGACCATGACCGTTCATCGCATGTTGGAGGCCCAGGGCGGCCAGAGTGGTGCCGGGGCTCCCGTATTCGGCAAGACGGAGGATGAGCAGCTCGAGGCGGATGTCATCATCCTCGATGAAGTCTCGATGATGGATATCGTGCTCATGCAGCATTTCCTGGCGGCCGTACCGGATGGCTGCCATGTCATCCTCGTCGGCGACGTGGATCAGCTGCCGGCCGTTGGTCCCGGTGCCGTGCTCGAGGATATCCTGCGCTCGGGGGCAATCCCGTGCGTCTGCCTGACGGAAATCTTCCGCCAGCACGAGGAGAGCACGATTGTCGTCAACGCTCATGCCATCAATGCCGGCAGGCTGCCGGTCTGCTCGCTGCACGGGGATTTCCAGTTCTGGGAAATGCCGGACGAAGCGGCCACGGCAGCAAAGATTCTCGAATTCTGCACGAAAATCCTGCCGGCACAGGGATTCTCGCCGCTGTTTGACGTGCAGGTGCTGTCGCCGATGCACCGCCAGGCCTGCGGCGTTGACAATCTCAACAAGCTGCTGCAGGAAGCCCTAAATCCCGCCGCGCCCTCGAAGCCGGAATTCGTCAACCGCACGCAGACTTTCCGCCTGGGCGACAAGGTCATGCAGATGAAGAACAATTACAACAAGCAGGTGTTTAACGGTGATATCGGCTTCATCGTGAACATGGAACCGGGCCGCCTCACTGTGCGCTTCGGCGAAGACCTTGAGGTGGACTATGAGCAGGGTGAGATGGGAGAGCTGCAGCTCGCCTATGCGATGAGCGTCCACAAGAGCCAGGGCAGTGAGTACCCCGTCATCATCCTGCCGCTCACCAAGGGGCATTACATCATGCTGCAGCGCAATCTGCTCTACACGGCCGTGACGCGTGCCAAACGCCTCGTCATCCTGCTGGGGTCCCGTGCGGCGCTGAATACCGCTGTGGAGAACGACCGCACGAAACGACGTTACACGCTCCTGGCCGAGCGACTGCATCAGGGCAAGAAAAAAGATTAAATTATTACACAATTTACGATGAATACAGAATACTTCCTTCTATAATGTAAACAAATGTGGGAAATTAGTGTATACTAATCCTTGGTTGGAAGAATTTATACGATTATACAGAAGGAAGTTGGTATTATGAAAAAGGGATTCATGTTGCTTGCCGGCTTGTTTATCTGGGGAGGCCTGCTGATGCTGCAGGGCACGCCGAAGATCGATGGCGAAATTGCGGCACAGATGGTCGAGGCCGTTCATCCGCAGGCGGAGATCGTCGCGGTGGAGGACACGATGGTCAATAAGGCAGAGGCGTACAAGATCGCCTATTTTGAAGTCGGACAGGGTGCCGGCAGCGTGACGATCGATGCCGATGGTCACGTGCTTGGCCATTGAGCCTGCTGATGGCTTCTTTCTCATGAAAAAAGGATTGGCTCTGCGCGAAGGGGTTGCGCAGGGCCAATCCTTTTTATGCTGTTGTGGAGTGCGTTTGCCGATGCCGTCAGCGTTCGGCCTGGCATGGCAGGGAAGCGCGTTCGTGTGCGCGTCTCGCGAGCAGGGCCGAGGCTGCGGAGGCGAGCGGCACGGTCATGATGACGCCGATGCCGCCCGAGAGGCCCTGCATGATGACGATGTCAAGGCTGTTGGAGTTGACGAGCTGCAGGAAGGGCAGGTCGTAGACGTAGTCGAGCACCCAGGTGCCGAGGCTGCCGCCGAAGACGGCGAGGATCAGCGTCGCGGCCATGGTGCCCATGACATCTTGACCGACGTTCATGCCGCTCTGGAAGAGAGTCCGGGCATTTTTTTCGGGGTTCATCTGGTGGAGCTCCGAGACGGCGGCGGATACGTCCATGGCGATATCGAGCACGGCTCCGAGGCTGGCGAAGAGGATGCCGGCAAAGAGCAGCTGCCCGACATCGATGCGGGTGTTCTGCCCGACGAAGAGCAGGGCTTCGATGTTGGAGACGTTGTAGCCGGAAAGGTGAGCCATCTGTCCGAATACCTCGGCTGAGATACCGGCCGAGAGCACGCCGCCGAAGGCAGCGATGCCGGCGGCCAGGGCCTTGCAGGTGGAGCCGCAGATCAGCCAGACCGTGAGGGCAAGGATCAGGCAGGAGGTGATGACGGCGGCGACGAGCGGCGCGATGCCGTGCATGATCAGGGGGAAGAAGAAGAACAGGAAGCTCACGAAGGTGATTACGAGCGCCAGCACGGATTTGACGCCTTTTTTGCCGCCGACAACCATGAGCAGCAGGCAGAAGAAGGCCAGGAAACCTACGACAGCCTTGAAGCGGTCGTAGCTGTAAACCGTGAACGAGGAGAGGGAGCCTGTCTTGCTGGCCATGGCGATGACGGACATGCCGGGCTCGCAGACCGTGCCGAAGAGCAGGCCGTTCGGGCTGTTGGCCTCGACTTCCGAGCCGTCCTCGAGGCGCAGGCTGACGATCTGGTCACCGATGCGGCTGCCGTTTTCCTGGATATTATCCTGCAGGATGCCCGTGACCGTCGCTTCCTGGAAACTGCGGCCGTCCGTATTGACGAGTTCCGGCTTCGTGACCTGATTGAGCTGCAGGAGTCCAGCGAGGATGAGCGCGATGCCGCAGACAATCGCCAGACGCTTAAGTAATTGTTTCATACGATAGGGACCTCCTAAAGAAAATCCTCCGGCCACGAGGGAAAAGATGGCCGGAGGATTTCACGATAGAGATAGAGAGATGTGGGATGGGGTGATCTATCATCAATCCTTGATGATGCTGTAGGTCTGGTCGATCGGGGTACCAGTCTCGGCATCATAGGTGTCGATGCTGAATTGATTCTTCGTGATGTGGACCACGGAGTACGTCGGGCGCCAGTTCTGGCTGCGGGCTGCGATATAATCCTGCTGCTGCGGAATGAGTTCGTAGAACTTGGAACCCGTAGCGGAGTTCGAGGACATGTAGAAGACACCCTTCGGGTTGCGGAGCGTGCCCTGCTGCATGTCTGCGATGGTGTAGCAGAGGTTCTGGCTTTCGTAAGCGGCTTTTGTATCGCTGTCCTTGAGCGCGGCGTCGATGAGATTGTGATGCTGACCCTGCTGGCCTTTGACCTTGTATTCGGAGAAATCCGCATGCTGCTTGCCATCGCTCGAGAGCTGATACGTGCGGGCATACGTGTGGTCGTGGCCCTGCAGGACAACGTCGATCTTGTTGGCGTCGTAGATCGGCGTGAGCTGCGTGCGCAGCAGGATGCCGTCGGAATCGGAGTGATCGAGGCCGCTGCCGTAGATATCCTGATGCATGACGACGATGCGCCATTTCGTATTCGGATGTGCCTTGATGGCCTTCTTGATCAGGGCTTCATGGTCAGCTGCATTGTAGTTGTTGGCGTTGATGACGATGAAGAGGGCGTTGCCGTAGTTGTAGTAGTAGCCATGGCCGGCTTTTGTCGGATTCGTTTCTTCCGTGAACGGATTCGGCACGTTGAAGTGGTTCTGATAGCCCGTCGTTATGCTGTCGTGGTTGCCGATGCTCGTAGCTTCCGGCAGGCTGCGCAGAGCCTTGGCGGAAAGATAACCGGCGTACTGCTGCTCCTGCAGCTTGATCTTGGCAGGGGACAGATCTTCAGCCGGCTCGTTGATCTGGTCGCCAGGCGAGACGAGGAAGTCAATCTCCGGATGCTGGGCAAGCGCGCTGTTGAGGGTCTTGTTCCAGTTATAGGCATCGTTGCGCGTGGCGAGCAGGCCGTCCTGCTTGTTGCCCTCGGAAGAGGTCTGACCCTTCGAGGCACCGAGCTGCGGGTCGCCGACATACATGAAGGAGAAGTCATCCGGATTGCCCGTCTTGAAGGACTGGACATCCTTCCAGGCACCGTCGATCTTGACCTGGTAGTAATACGTCGTATCCGGCTTGAGGTCCTTGATGGTCGTCTTGTTCGTGTAGTACTGGACACCGTCGATGACCGTGCCGGTCTTGCACGTGCCGAGGAACGAACGGGCGTCGCTCATGTCCTCACTCTTGGCAACGCGGACCTCAGCAGCCTTGGCTTTATCCTTGGAATACCAGGCGAGGTTCATCTGCGTGGCGTCCTTGCCGGGAGCCAGGGAAACCTGCTCGTAGTCATCCTGGATCGTCTTCCAGCTTTCCTTCCACTGTTCCCAGTTCTCATTGCCTGCCTGCGTGGCGACAACTGCCTTTGGTCTGGTGGATGCATCGTTCCAATGCTCGGTTGCGGCAAAACCCGTTGAGGCAATGCAGAGCGCCGTCAGCACATAGGCCGTAAGGCGTTTCTTGTTGTGAATCCACTTCATACTACCAAAACCCTCCTTGAATACAACACTTTCCTTGACAGTTCTCACTTTACCATGCGGCCGCGGGGGGACTGTTACGGTCATGTAAAGTTTCTGTTATTTCCGGCTGCTTCTTTGCAGGCTGGCTGCTTGCGTCATGTGATAGAATGAAAGATATATGTGACATCAGAATGGAGGGCATCATATGGATGAACGGGACGATCTGGATCTCCTGCAGGGCCTCAACGCGGCGCAGCGCGAGGCTGTGACGACCACGGAAGGCTTCGTGCGCGTGCTGGCTGGGGCCGGCTCCGGCAAGACGCGTGCTCTTTCGCACCGCTTTGCCTATCTCGTCGAAGAACTCGGCATCCTGCCCGGCAACATCCTCTGCGTGACCTTCACGAACAAGGCCGCGTCGGAGATGCGCAGCCGCATCCACGCCCTGACGGGCGACAACGATACGGGCTATATCAATACGTTTCACGGCTTCTGTGTCTCCATCCTGCAGGAGGACAGCCATGCCGTCGGCTATCCGAAGAGCTTCCTCGTGCTCGACAATGCCGATATCGATGACATGCTCGCGAAGATCTACGAGGAACGGGGCCTGACGCTGCGCGACATGACGTATGGGCAGGCGCGTGACATGTTCGAGATGCGCAAGCTTGTGCAGCAGCCCGATTACTATAAGGAACTCATCGCCCTGCCGCTCGCGGGGCTCAAGGAAAAATACGACTGCGCGCAGTCGAAGCAGGACATCCTCTTTTACGGCTATCTCTACGAACAGAAGAAATGCTTCGGCCTCGACTACAACGATCTCATCAAATTCTCGCTCCATATTTTCGCGGAGCATGAGGATATCCGCAAAAAATGGCAGCAGCGCCTTGAATACATCATGATCGATGAATTCCAGGATATCGATGAGCCGCAGTACCGCCTCATGAACGTGCTCTGCAGCTGGCACAAGAATCTCTTCGTTGTCGGGGACCCCGACCAGACCATTTACTCGTGGCGCGGCGCCTCAGGGCGGTATCTCCTGGATTTCGATGCGCATTTCCCGGGGACGAAGACGATCTTCATGCTCGAGAATTACCGTTCGACGCCGGAGATCCTCGCCGTCGTCAATTCGCTGATCGCGAAGAATACGAGCCGCGTCGAGAAGGACCTTGTACCGGTATGCCCGCATGGGAAAAAGGTGGTCTGCCATCATGCAGCGGCTGCGGATGAAGAAGGCGCGTGGCTGGCCGGCGAGATCGGCCGGCTGCATGCGGCGGGCGTGCCGTACCGCGATATGGCCGTGCTTTACCGCGCGCATTACATCACGCGCAGCATCGAGGAGCAGCTGTTGAAGGCCGAGCTGCCCTATACGATCTACAGCGGTGTGCAGTTCTTTGCCCGCCGGGAAATCAAGGATGCGCTCTCGTACCTGCGCATGCTCGCGTACCGCGATGACCTGTCCTTCCTGCGCATCGTCAATGTGCCGAAGCGCAACATCGGCGAGCGGCGGAGGAAGTTCCTGACGGCCTATGCCGAGGAGCATCAGCTGACGCTCTGGCAGGCGCTGAAGGAAAGCCTGGCTGATCCCATCTGGCGCGGCACCAAAGCGAAGGATTTCATCAAGCTCATCGAAGATCTGGCCGAACTTTGCGAGGGAGGCTCCGTTTCGGAAATCCTCGCGCGCGTGCTCGACAAGAGCGGCTATGAGATGATGCTGCGCACGGAGGGCAGCCAGGCACGCCTCGACAACCTCGCAGAACTCAAGCAGTCCGTGCGCGAGTACGAAGTGAATTGCGGTGAGGAAGCCGGGCTCATTGACTACCTGAACCATGCGGCGCTCTTCACGAATCAGGATGCGGGCGATCCCGGCGACAAGGTGCGCCTGATGACGGTGCATACGGCCAAGGGGCTTGAGTTCCCGTACGTCTTCCTCTGCGGGCTCAACGAGGGCATCTTCCCTTCGCGCAAGACGCGCACGCCCGAGGCGATGGAGGAGGAGCGCCGCCTGGCCTTTGTCGCGATGACGCGGGCGGAGAAGGGGCTCTGCCTTTCCGATGCCGAAGGTCTCCATATTGACGGTTCGCTGCGCTATCCCTCGCGCTTTATTTTTGATATTGAACCAAAGCTTCTGGATTTTACGGCGCCGCTGCCGGAAAAGCTCGTGCGCGAGGCGAAGGATTACATCCGCGCTTCTTCGCGCCGCCTGCTGCGTCAGGCGGAACCCGCGGCGTTCCGGGAGGGCGACCGCATCACGCACCGCGTGTTCGGCGACGGCACCATCGTGGCGCTCGATGCGGAAAAGGGAGCCTACGTCATCCATTTCGATGAACTCGCGACGAACCGCAGCATCTCGTTCCGCGTCAAACTGCAGCGTCTGTGATTTCCTTTGCATTATGGCGGCGATGGTGCGATAATAATCCCTGTATATTATAGAAAGTGGATTATATAAATCAAAACAAAGAAAGCGGGAATCGTATGGAACGAGAACGACTTTGGACACCGGAATTCCTGGGCATGGGCGGCAGCAATCTGTTCCTCTTCATGTCACAGTACATCATGGTAGCAGCACTTCCAATCTTCATCATGGACAGTCTCGGCGGCGGTGATATGGAAGCGGGTCTGGCCATGAGTTTCTTTCAGATCGGCGCCGTCACCTGCCGGCCTCTGGCCGGCAGGCTCATCGATGCCGTCAACAAGCGCCGGCTGATGATCGCAGCGACGACGGTATTCTTCCTCATCATGCTGGCGTTCAACTGGCTGCACAGCCTGACGTCCATTTATGTGCTGCGCCTTTTGCATGGCTGCATCTTTGCGCTGGCGACGACGGCTGCGGCAGCCATGGCAGCCCTCGTGCTGCCGGCCACGCGCAAGGGAGAGGGGATCGGCTATTTTGCGCTGTCGACGAATCTCGCGATGGTCGTCGGCCCCTTGCTGGGCCTCCTGCTCATCGGCAATCTCGGCAGCACGGCGCTCTTTGCCTTCGTGACGCTTTTGGGCGCGCTGACCTTCTTCGCCGCGAATGCGCGTCGCCTGCCCGATGCCATTATCCTGCCGGCCAAGCGCACGAAGAAGGGCTTCCATCTCAGCGATTTCATCGAGCGCAAGGCACTGGCTCCTGCGGGACTCGGCGGCCTCGTGTTCTTCGCCTACGGCGGTATCCTGACGTTCATCCCGCTCTATGCCAAGAGCCTGGGCCTGCAGGCCGAGACGAGCCTCTTCTTCATGGTCTTTGCACTCGTCATCATCCTGACGCGCCCCGTCATCGGCCGCCTGTTCGATGAGAAGGGCCCGGACTGGACGGTCTGGCCGGGCTTCCTGTTCTTTGCCGCGGGCATGGTCATCTTCAGCCAGGTCCAGTCCGTCACAGGCCTGCTGATTGCGGCGGCAGTGCTCGGCATTGGCTTTGGCGCGCTGAGCCCTGCGTTTCAGACGCTTGCGGTCAAGAGTGCTGCGCCCTCCAGGGCGGGCGTGGCGACGGCCACGTATTTCTGGTCGCTCGACATCAGCGTCGGCCTGGCGGCAGCCATCATGAGCATCGTGGCGGCGAACTTCGGTTATCCGTTCATGTACGGTGCCGTCAACACAGCCATCGTCATCCTGACGGCCGTCTGCTACTACATCTGGCGCCGTCACCAGAAGCGCATCGCACATATCCGGCGCGCCAAGCGGAAAAGACGCGCAAATGCGGACTTGCCACGCGTGCGATAATGGATGTAGAGATGCGCAGGCATCAAAAAGGCAAAGGTCGTGGTCAGATTGACAATTCATACAACGAATAAGGAACGCAAAATCATATGTTTTGGCATCGCCATCGGCATGCTGCTCGGCGTGATTGGCATCAAGCTCATGGGCATGAGCGGCACGGTGATCCTGGCGGCCGTCATCTTCCTCGTGCCGCTCGTGCCGGAGATTTGGGAACATCTGCGCACGGTGAGGACGCCGCAGGCGCAGATGCCCCAGGTGGAACTGCCGCACGTCACCATGCCGCATGTCGATATGCCCCACGTGAAGGTCCCGCACGTCGATATGCCGGACTTCCACATGTCGGAGGAGACGAAGGAAGAATTCACCGAGGACTGGCTCAGCAACCGGGCCATCGTGATCTATTTCATTCTCTTCCTCATCAGTTTCCTGATCGGCTATGTGGTGCTGAACTGAGATTTCAGCAAAATCTTTGCGTCTTATAATACCGCTGTAATTCATCGCCTCTAAGATAGGAGTAACGAGTTTTATTTCTATCTTAGAGGTGATTTTTTGTCTTGGAAAAAAGCAATCTTACTGGCCGGCATTGCCACCGGCATGATCTTCCAGGGAAATCCGGGCGTGGAGGCCGCGGCAAAGACGCCTGCGGTCGTGTCGAGCGTGCAGGGCATCGAGCAGGTCACGGTAGTCACGAAGACGTACGGTGACGGGGAACTGCCGGCCTATGTCGTGCTTAAGTATCCGGAATCCCTTGACAGCCGTACGCTCAAGACGTCGGATTTCTCGGTGGAGGGACGCACGATTGAGAAGGTCCAGACGAATACGGAGCCGAATGACGCGCAGGATGTGCCGGGCTGCTACGTGATCCTGAAGCTCCAGCACACGAATACGGCCTTCGACGGCAATCTCGCGCAGCGTGCCAAGAGCGATGACGCCACGAAGCAGGATGCAAACCCGGCTGGCAAAGAAAAGGCCGCAGGCGATACGGGCGTCGATGCGCCGATGGTTTCGGACCGACAGGCACCGGACCTTTCCGTCAAGGTGAGCCAGCTCAAGGACCTTACGGCTCAGAATGGCAAGACGTATGCCGCGTCCTCCACGGTATACAATGCGTCCTCGACCGTTGAGAACGATGTCGACCGCTTTACGCAACATGTCTACAAGGACCCTGCGACGGGCTATGAGATGCCGTACAATCTCTACCTGCCGCAGGATTATGATCCGAACAAGTTGTATCCGCTCGTCTTCTTCGTGGCCGATGCGAGCGCAAACATCAACAACGACAAGACGCCGCTCTTCCAGGGCAATGGCGCGACGGTCTGGACGGAGCCTGCGGAACAGGCCAAGCATCCCTGCATCGTCCTCGCACCGCAGTATACGGACGATCTTGTCAAGAGCATCGGCATGATGACGACGGATGAGAACGTCTGGACGCCGGGGCTCACGCTCGTCACGGACCTCCTGCAGGACGTCATCAGGAATTACGCCGTCGACACCTCGCGCATTTACGGTACGGGTCAGTCACAGGGCGGCATGACGAATATCGCCATCAGCGACCGCTATCCGGATCTTTTTGCCGCGCAGTGGCTCGTCGCCTGCCAGTGGAATGTGCAGGAAATGGCTGCGATGAAGGACAAGACGCTCTGGATCACGGTCTGCTCGGGCGACAACAAGGCTTTCCCCGGCATGAATGAGGCCACGGCGCTCTGGGAGTCTCTCGGCAGTCCCGTCGCGCGCAACGCTTCGCCGTGGTGGGACAGCAAGGCGCCTGTGGCTGACCTCGATCAGAAGGTACGCAATCTTGCCGCACAGGGCAAGAAGATCAATTACACGGTCTTCGCCGACGGCAACCACATGTACACCTGGTCGTTCGCCTATGGCATCGACGCCATCCGTGACTGGCTCTTTGCCCAGAAAAAATAAAAACAGGCAGTAAAAAATCCCGCTGGCCAGGCCAACGGGATTTTTGCTGTTCATGAGAAGGACGAGTTCAGGAATCGAGCGCCGTATCTGTGATTTCCTCGAGCGTCTTTTGTTTGCTTTCCTTGCCGAGTGCCAGGACGACGGCGGAAATGATGACGAAGACGGAGGCGAACATCAGGAAGATCGTGCTCATGCCGAAGGCATTGGCGAGCATGAGGCCGACGAGCATTGGGGCGATCATGCCGCCGATGCGGCCAAAGCCTGCGGCCCAGCCGGAGCCGAGCGCGCGGATGGTCGTCGGATACTGTTCCGGCGTGTAGGTGTAGATGACGCCCCAGGCGCCGAGGTTGAAGAAGCTCATGGCCGCGCCCCAGGCGAGCAGGGCCGAGGCGGAGCCCGCATTGCCGAAGAAGAAGCTGCAGATGCCCGACATCAGCAGAAATAGGGAGAGCGTGTACTTGCGGCCGATGACATCGACGAGCCAGGCAGCTGCATAATAGCCGGGCAGCTGCGCGAGCGTCATGATGAGCACATATTCAAATGTCTTGACAACGGCAAAGCCCTGGGCGAAGACGATGGACGGCAGCCACATGAAGATGCCGTAGTAGCTGAAGACGATGCCGAACCAGGCCAGCCAGAGCATGATCGTGCGCGTGCGGAACGGTTTTGTCCAGAGTGTCGCGAAGCTCGTCGCAGCGGCCTCCGGCTGCTCACGCTCGGCCGGACTCAGCTCCTTGGCAAACGGGCGGCTCTCGACGTGGAGTTTTTGTTCGAGGTCGAGGATGATGGCTTTTGCTTCTTCAATGCGGCCGTGCGAGATCAGGTAGCGCACGGACTCTGGCATGTGCAGGCGGATCAGGAAGACGTAGAGAGCCGGGATCGTGCCGATGACAAACGCAATCTGCCAGCCAAAGCGCGGAATCAGCAGGTAGGCGATGCAGGCGGCGACGAGCCAGCCGACGCCCCAGAAGCTTTCAAGCAGCACGATGAAGCGGCCGCGCAGATGGCTGGGCGCGTATTCGCTCATGAGCGTTGCCGCGACGGGCAGTTCGCCGCCGAGGCCGAAGCCCACGAGGAAGCGGAAGACGAGCAGTGACTCATAGCTCCAGGCCAATGCGCAGAGACCCGTCGAGATGCTGTAGAGCAGCACGGTGATCGTGAAGACTTTCTTGCGGCCGATGCGGTCCGCGACCGTGCCCGCGAGCACGGCGCCGAGTGCCATGCCGATGAGGCCGATGGAGCCGATCCAGCCGGCCTGGGCGGGCGAGAGTCCCCAGTCTTTCGTGAGCACGGGCAGGACGAAAGCGATGAGCCCCGTATCCATGGAGTCAAACAGCCAGCCAAGACCGGTGACCAGCAGCAGTTTGTAGTGAAAAGAGCTGACGGGCAGCTCCTCCAGGCGTTCCAGAATCATGCAAATAACCTCTTTCCCCTTCAAGAAAACAAAAGATGACTTCGTCCATTCAGCTGTCATGACAGCTGAAATACATACTGTATATTTTACGTACTTTTAAGAAAAAAGCAAGGGGAAACCGGCAAACAAGGGAAACCCGCATCAATCGGTAAGACAGTCGAAGAAAATCAATAGTAAACACGTGAAATCCAGACTTTTGTCAGAGCGGAGCAGGAAAAAGGGGAGTGCGCGGCTAATGTTAATACTGTTAATGCAAATCATGGATGAGATACCGTTTGACCGAAGGAAAGGGGAATATTGGATGAAGAAGGTTTTGACGATTGCCGGCAGTGACTCAAGCGGCGGCGCAGGGATCCAGGCGGATCTCAAGACGATGCTGGCACACGGTGTTTTCGGCATGAGCGCCGTCACGGCACTCACGGCACAGAACACGACGGGTGTGCGCATGGTGCAGGAAGCGTCGCCGGAATTCCTGGCGGCCGAGATTGATGCAGTATTTGAGGATATCCGTCCCGATGCCGTCAAGATTGGCATGGTTTCCTCGGCGGCGCTCATCCGTGTGATTGCCGAAAGACTGCATGCCCATAAGGCCGAACACATCGTCGTCGATCCCGTGATGGTCGCGACGAGCGGCGCGAAGCTGCTCCAGGACTCCGCAAGCCTCGCCCTGCAGCAGGAGCTCTTTCCGCTCGCTGAGGTCATCACGCCAAACATTCCTGAGCTCTCGGCCCTGACCGGCCTTACGGTTGACAGCCGTGAGACGATGGTGCAGGCAGCCCGTTCGCTCCATGCCGCAGCCGGCGTCAGCGTGCTGGCCAAGGGCGGCCACTTCGGCGAGGATGCGAGCGACCTGCTCGTCACGGCGGACGAGGAGAAGTGGTTCGCGGCGCCGCGCATCGACAATCCGAATACACATGGCACAGGCTGCACGCTCTCGAGCGCCATCGCCTCGAATCTGGCCAAGGGCTTCCCGTTGACCGAAGCCGTGGGCCTCGCCAAATCATACCTGACGGGGGCGCTGCTTTCCGGCCTCAATCTCGGCAAGGGCAGCGGTCCGCTCAATCACGGCTGGGCTCTGCAGGGCGATTTCTTCATGGTGGAAAAAAATGCCGGAGCGTGATAAGATGGAAACGATATTTTTGGAAGGAAGGTAAAAATTTTCATCATGAAGCATATGAAGCACATGAAGCGAACAATCAAGAAGATGATGCGCCTGGCTGGCTTCTGCTGTCTGGCGGCTGGACTGGCCGTGCCGGCTGTCACACACGCGGCCGCTGCCGATGGCGGGCATGTCACGGCGACCTCGGTCCTCGATGCCAAGGAAGGCCAGCCGGCCGTCACGGAGACGAAGGCTGCGCAGGAAATCGCGGCCGAGGCCAGAGCCGATGGCGGACAGGCACAGGCGGCTGATGTGCACAGCGTGAGCCTTACCTGGCCCGTCGTGCCGGGAGCTGTCAAATATCAGGTGGAAATCCTGCGCTCGCAGCGTGATGATTTGACGGATGTCATCATGACGCAGAATCAGATTTTCACGAATGGCGTCGATATCGACCTGAGCCGCTTTGGCAAGGCGGCCGCTTCGTTCTGGTGGAAGGTGCGTCCGCTTGATTACAGCGGCAATCCGCTGTCCTCGTATTCCGCTCCGCAGCCTGTCACTTCCGGGGTGCTGAATCCGAAGGCCCCGCAGCCGACGGCCGAATACGACCAGATGGATTACGCCGCCGAATACCCCGTTTACTCCTGGATCCCGATGCCCGGCGCCAAGCACCATGAGGTCCAGGTCTACCGCGAGGTAAACGGCAAGGACATGTACGTCAAGACCCTGCAGGGCGGTGAATACGATGTCTACGACTGGGATGCCTACACGACGCCGGGCCGTTACTACTGGCGCGTGCGTTCCGTCGATGAGAATGGCGCAGCCCTAAGTGACTGGTCCGACAAGAGCGGCTTCTCCGTCACGGCCCCGACGCCGATTGCCGCGCTCGGCGACAGCATCACGCACGGCGGCGGCGTCATGAGCGTGCCACCTTCGTACAAGCTCTACAACTGGGAGACGTATGCCGGCGTTCCCATCAAGAACCTCGGTGTCAGCGGCAATACCACGCAGGATATGCTCGACCGCTTCGAGCACGATGTCCTGCCGTTCTCGCCGCGCGTCCTCGTCATCATGGGCGGCGTCAACGACTACCGTGCCGGCACACTGGGCTGGACTGTCGTGCAGCATCTCAAGGCCCTTAAGGAGAAATGTGCGGCCTACGGCATCATCCCCGTCTTCGTGACGCCGACGCCCATCAATCCGGGCCTCATGATCCACCGCGCGGGCATTGAACATCCGACGCCGGACTGGCTCGTGCATCAGCAGTACGTCTGCGACTGGGTCAAGCGTCAGCCGTATTCCGTGGATGTCGCAAGCTCGCTTGCCGATGAGCGCGGCTGGCTCCGCAGCGATTATACGACGGACGGCCTGCACCCCGACTACCAGGCCAAGAAAGAGATGGGCGAGAAGATCGGCCGTTATCTCTCCGCCACGTTCCCTTGGCTGCTCAACTCATAAATCCCGCCTCGATTCCCATAAAAGCAAAATGCCGCAGGCCGGCAGGAGATTCATCCTGACTGGTCCGCGGCATTTTTCATACATAAAAACGTCACATCTCCTTGTCGGATGACGGAGATGTGACGTCTGGCGTCATATGCGCTTGTGCAATGCGACGTATATATTACTGATTATCGCTGTCTTTGCTCATTTCCTTGTAGACGGAAACGATACGTGCGATGAAATCATAGGACTTGGCGCTCTGTTCCCAAATAGCCTGGAATGCGGGATCGTTCATGACTTTTGCAAAGTCTTTCATTTTTTTTGTTACCTCCTAATCTAGTACCAACTTCTAATACTAGATTATAGCAGGTAATAAAAATTTTGCAACCCCATTTGCCCTATAAATTTTCAATGGCCTGATTAATATGTTTTATTTATCCCTTTGCGTGAATGCCGGTAATCGTGTAGCCGCTGCCGGCCAGTGCCTGGCGAATCTCGTCGTCGCTGACCTCGCGCGTCATCTTGAGTACGGCGTGACCACGGTGCAAATTGACCTCGGCGGCTGCGCCGTCAATCGTGTTGAGTGCCTGTTCGACGCGGATCTTGCAGTTGCCGCAGGTCATGCCCTCGATGTCGACGACCTTCTTGCCGATGACCGTGCCGCTGAGTTTTTTGGGCGGGGGCGCCGTGACCGCGCCGCCGCCGCAGCAGCTGCTCTCCCCGCGGAAATGTTTCAGTACGCCCTTGACCGCGAAGAACAATGCGACCAGGACGAGTATGCCAACGATTGCTGTTGCCATGATGATTCCTCCTCATTGTTATGATAATTTAGTTATATACCATAGTGGGGTATATGTCAATACTGGTTATCACTTTCATTATAAAAACAAATCGTATTTTGGCAGACAGGCGGGAAAAAAGATGCTCAACTTATCTTCACATAAGTGACATAGCTTGTGTATATGTGAAGATAAATGAGAAATTTATTGAGAATAACGAAAAACAAGAGAAAAAATGGCTAAAATGATTGTAATTGCAGGGCTATCTTGATAACATAAGACCTGTCAAGAGGATAACAAAAGAGATTAAACATCACATACGTGAAGAAAAGGAAATCAACATGGTGCCAGTTGAAAAGCGAATCTTGATAAAAGCAGCCAATATGTACTATATGGATCATATGAAACAGAGCGAAATCGCGAAACGCATGGGCGTTGACCGCACAACGGTCAGCAAATACCTCAAGAAGGCCCTCGAATACGGCATCGTCACCATCAATGTGGAAAGCGATTCCTACGAGGAGCTCGAGGCTGCGCTTGAACGGCGCTTCGGCCTTCGCGAAGCCTACATCGTATCCAAAAGCTACGATATGCAGGTCATCAAGCGGAACATGGCGCATGCGGGACTCAACCTGCTGCGGCGCATCGTCTCCGACGGTCAGGTC
This sequence comes from Mitsuokella sp. AF33-22, assembly GCF_003475755.1. Classification (NCBI taxonomy): domain Bacteria; kingdom Bacillati; phylum Bacillota; class Negativicutes; order Selenomonadales; family Selenomonadaceae; genus Mitsuokella; species Mitsuokella sp. AF33-22. Next base: position 20,179 of record NZ_QRQA01000021.1, read on the forward strand.
ATCGGCCTGGCCTGGGGCACGAGCATCCGGGAATTGACGCGTTGTGCGAGGCGCGAGCGTCTGCCGAAGCTCGATGCGGATTTCGTTCCCATCGACGGCGGCCCGGAACGCATCGACAGCGATCACCACGTCAACACACTGTGCTACGAACTGGCCAATGCGTTCGGTGCGCGCAGCCATTACATCTACGCGCCGGCCATCACGCGCACGGCCGAGATTCGCGAGGCCATCGTCCACGACGTCAACTACGAGAAGATCTCGAATTTCTGGAAACAGCTCGACATTGCCATCGTCGGCATCGGCGCACCGGTCAAATCCTCGAACCTTGTCTGGTCCGGTGATTTCGGCCGCGAGGCCATCGAATCGATGACCCGCACGGGAGCCGTTGGCGAGATCTGCTCCATTTTCTACGACATCAACGGCAAGCCGGTAAAAACGCCGTTTACCGACCGCACGATTGCGGTCCCACTCGAGAAGCTTTCCACCTTGCCGTACAGCATCGGCATGGCCGCTTCGCGGGAGAAAGTACCGGCCATCATGGGAGCCCTCAGGGGCCACCTCATCAATGTCCTGATTACGGACGAAGACACAGCCAAAATCCTGCTCAACGAATGAGCAGGAAAGGATAAAAAAAGGAGGAATTGCTATGCTTTGGACGTTGTTCCTGGCCGCGATTGTGGTCTGGATCCTGCAGACGGTGCTGGGACTCTGGCAGTTTCGCCGCTTCAGCCGTCACGTCAAGGAGCTGCGCGCCATCGGCCGCGTGGCCATCGGCAAGTCGAAGGGACGCATCCTCGCAGGAGCTGTCGTGCTGCTGTGCATCGACAAGGATTGCCGCATCATCCGTGGAGAAATCATGGAGGGTGTCACGATCTTTGCACGCTGCAAGCACTTCCCGGCACTCGAGGGCCTGAGCCTGCTCGAACTTGACGAAACGGTCTGCAAGGGCAGGGGGCTTTCCCGCCAGCAGGTAAAGGCAGCCCTGAGTGCCCGCAAGGACTACCTGGATTACCAGGAACTCCAGCAGGAGCGTGCTCAGGAACAGGCACAGGCTGTGGCAAAGCCTCTTTTAAAGAAATCATCATAAGCTTTTTCAAGGAGAAAAGGAGAGGTAAAACATGGACACACTGGTTTTCTTAGCCCAAGGATTCATCGGCATGTTCAACAAAGGCGGCGAGACCTTCGTCGGCTGGGTAACGGGCATCATTCCGACACTCGTCTGCCTGCTCGTTGCGATGAACTCCATCGTTGCTTTTGTCGGCCAGGAGAAAGTTGAGAAATTCGCGAAGATCTGCGGCGGTAACGTCGTCACGCGTTACATTCTATTGCCTGTCGTCGGTACGTTCTTCTTCTGCAACCCGATGACACTTTCCCTCGGCAAATTCCTGCCGGAGTATTACAAACCATCGTATTACGCATCAGCTTCGGCATCCTGCCACACGTTGAATGGTCTGTTCCCACATGTCGATCCTGCTGAGCTCTTCGTATTCCTCGGCATCGCCAACGGCATCTCGGCTCTCGGCCTGCCGACGGTTGACCTGGCACTGCGTTACTTCCTCATCGGTATCGTCATCAACTTCCTGCGTGGCTGGATCACCGACTTTACAACGGCCTATGTACAGAAGCAGCAGGGTGTAAAACTCAGCAAGGAACTGGTGAAGCTCGAGGGCTGATGGCCACGAGCAAAAAAAATTACTCAAACAATACATCATATGAACATATATGAAGGAGATATGTATCATGGCAGATTATAAAGATGTTGTTGTCACGGCTGGTTCCGGCGGCTTTGGCGGCCCGCTGGTCCTGCATCCGGACGATAAGAAAAACAAGATTGTCAACATCACGGGCGGCGTGGTTTCTCCAGTTTCTCAGAAACTTGCTGAGATGACGGGCTGTGAACTCGTCGACGGCTTCAAGACGAGCGTCCCCGATGATGAAGTCCTGGCTGTCGTCATCGACTGCGGCGGCACGCTGCGCTGCGGCATCTATCCGCAGAAACGCATCAACACGATTAACCTGAACCCGACCGGCCCGAGCGGCCCGCTCGCCCAGTATATCAAACCAGATATCTACGTTTCTGCTGTACGAGAAAAAAATCTGGCTTTCTCAGATGCTTCGGCGACGCCGGCTGCAACATCAGCGGCTGCGCCCAGTGAAACAGCGGTGCCGGCCAGCCAGGTCAAGTATGATACGTCGAAAAAGATTTCGGAACAACAGGGTGGCTTCATGGCCAAGGTCGGTCAGTTTATGGGCGGCATCGTTTCGGTCTTCTATCAGGCCGGCCGTGAGACAATCAACACGATGATCAAGACCATCCTGCCGTTCATGGCCTTCGTCTCGATGCTCATCGGCATCATCCTTTCCACCGGCATCGGCGATGTCATCGCACATCTGCTGGTTCCTCTGGCTGGCAACATCGGCGGCCTCATCATCTTGTCTCTGATCTGCTCCTTCCCGTTCCTTTCTCCGTTCCTTGGACCGGGCGCCGTCATCGCACAGGTCATCGGTGTTCTCATCGGTGTGGAGATCGGCAAGGGAGCCATTCCGCCGCATCTTGCCCTGCCGGCACTTTTCGCCATCAACGCCCAGTGCGCCTGCGACTTCATCCCGGTCGGCCTTGGCCTTGCCGAGGCAGAGGCACAGACCGTTGAAGTCGGTGTGCCGTCCGTCCTTTACTCCCGTTTCATCACGGGCCCGATTTCCGTCGTCCTTGCATGGCTCGCCAGCTTCGGCCTTTATGAGGCATAAGCTGCCGGCTGAACCCCATTAACCCAACTAATCCCCATTAACCCTTTGATTTTGCTTGATTGTCATTCAGGAGGAACACGATCATGAAGAAATATTACAGCACGACAGTACAGGAGCTTGGCGAACAGGTCAACGCCTTCAAGGGCGCGGGCATGCTCATCATGTTCAACGAGAATGCGCCGCAGGAGCTCCGCGAATACTGCATCCTGCACCGCGGCAACAAGCTCGAGGATACGGTGCAGCCCGGTGATATCCTTAAGCTCGGCGATACTTCCTATAAGGTCGTGTTCGTCGGCAATCAGGTGCAGAAGAACCTCAAAGACCTCGGCCACATCACGCTGCGCTTCAATGCCAACAAGGACGGCGAGTCCCTCGAAGGCAGCCTCTACCTTGAGGAGAAGCCGGTCGCCGATGTAGCCCCCGGCGATGAGATTGCAATCTATCGCCCGTAACAGGAACGCAAGATTCGTTACAGACGTTTGGCTACAAACAATAGGATTTTGATTAAGAGAATAGGAGACGATTAATATGACATCCTGGTTGAATCTGGAAGGTAAAACGGCAGTAGTAACGGGCGGTGCATCCGGCATCGGCAAGACGGTCGCCCAGTCGTTCCTCGATAACGGTGCGAACGTCGTGGTCTGCGACATGAACCCGAACGAGCCGGAATTCGAGCTCGGCGAAGGCAAGGGCAAGCTGCTCTACGTCGTGACCGACGTCACGAAGGCCGACAGCGTCAATGCCATGGTCGAGAAGGCCAAGGCAGAATTCGGCAAGCTCGACATCCTCGTCAACAACGCCGGCATCAACATCCCGTGCCTGCTCGTCGACCCGAAGGATCCGCACGGCAAATACGAGCTCAGCGAGAAGATTTACGACAAGGTCACGAGCGTCAACATCAAGGGCGTTTATCTCATGGCACAGGCACTCGGCCATGAATTCGTCAAGAACGGCTCCGGCGTTATCATCAACATGAGCTCCGAGAGCGGCCTTGAAGGCTCCGAGGGCCAGGGCATCTACGCCGCAACCAAGAACGCCGTCAACTCCTTCACGCGTTCCTGGTCGAAAGAGCTCGGCCGCTACAACGTCCGCGTGGTCGGCGTAGCCCCTGGCATCCTCGAGGCGACGGGCCTGCGCACGCTGGCTTATGAGGAAGCACTCTCCTACACGCGCGGCATCACGGTCGATGACCTGCGCAAGGGCTACAAGAGCACGAAGACGACGCCGCTCGGACGCAGCGGCAAGCTCACCGAGGTCGCAAACCTCGTCCTGTTCCTGGCAAGCGACCGTGCTTCCTATATCCATGGCGTTACGTACAACGTGGCCGGCGGCAAGACGAGAGGCTGATTCATTTCACGACAAGGCACAGTCATTCCCCGGAATGGCTGCTGCCTTGCTTGTGGTTTACGAGAAAACGACGAAACAGGGGGATTCCTATGAAACTCATTATCGATGATGCTGATGTCAAGGCTATCCGCCGCATCTGGGACTACTATCCGTGTGCCGGCGTGACGACGAACCCGAGTATCCTGGCCAAGAGCGGCCGGCCGCCGTTTGAGGTGCTGCGTGAGATTCGCGCGATCATCGGCCCGGATGCCCAGCTCCATGCCCAGGTCATCGCCCGTGAGGCTGATGGTATGGTCAAAGATGCCGAGCGCATCGTCAGGGAACTTGGCGACAACACGTACGTCAAGGTGCCGTCGCTGCCGGAGGGTTTCAAGGCGATGAAGGCCCTGCATGCCAAAGGCATCAAAATCACGGCCACGGCCATCTACACGCCGATGCAGGGCTATCTTGCCGGCATGTGCGGCGCGCAGTACGCGGCTCCCTATGTCAACCGCATCGACAATATGGGCTACGACGGCATCAAGGTGGCCTGCGAGATCCACGAGATCTACAAGAAGAATGACATCCCGTGCGAGGTGCTCGCCGCCAGCTTCAAAAACAGCCAGCAGGTCCTCGAGCTCTGCAAATACGGCATCGGCGCGGCCACCGTCGCCTGCTCCGTCATCGACAACTTCGTCAAGAACGCCGCCATCGACGAAGCCGTGGAAGCCTTCATCCACGACTTTGAAGGCCTGACGGCCAAAGGCACGACGATGAGCAGCTGCTGAATCACAGGCACAAAAATGCGACTCCACGCGTATGCTTGGAGTCGTATTTTTGTGCAAGAAATCGTGGTATAATTTGGACAGGAAAGGAGAGATGATACTCATGAATACTGCCTATTATCCGGGCCCGTTCGGGCTCTTCCGCATCGTGGAGGAGGATGCGGTCATCATCGCCATCGACGTCGTGAAGGAAGATGCGGCCGAGGCCGGCGGCGAGCGCACGGAGCTGACGGACCAGGCCGCGCGGGAACTTGCGGAATACCTGGCCGGCAAGCGCCGTGCCTTTACCGTGCCGTATCGCTTCAAGGGGACGCCGTTCCGTCTGCGCGTCTGGCAGGAACTCGTGAAGGTGCCGTACGGTCATACGACGACGTATAAGCAGCTTGCCGAGGCCATCGGGAAGCCGAAGGCATACCATGCCGTCGGTGGCGCCGTCGGAGCCAATCCACTCAGCATCATCGTGCCATGCCACCGCGTCATCGGCAGCGACGGCAGTCTCACGGGCTACGCCTGGGGCCTGCCGATGAAAGAAGCCCTGTTGAAACTCGAGCAGGGCAGGTAACACATAAAACACCGGAGCTTGGCCAGCCGATATCGCTCAGCGGTGCGGCAGAGCCTTCTGGAGCAGCCCGGCCGCGACGACGGCGACAGCCGTGTTGAGCAGTCCTTCGGCGATGAGGCCCGGCGCGGAGGCAAGTCCCGCTGCGAGGCTGTCGTAAAGCAGCGCGCCGAAAAGCGTATAGGCGACAGACATCCAGAGGGAGCCTGCGAGAAAGCCAACCGTCATGCGGGGCAGCGAAGCCGCTTCCTCACGGTCAGGCCGGATGAAGCGCCAGGCGATGTCGGCCATGAAGAATTTGATGACGAGCGTCGGCACGATCCAGAGCGGGAAGCCGCCGAGCAGGTCGGAGAGCGCCGAGCCGAAGCAGGCGGCAAACAGCATCTCTCTGCGTCCGATGAACAGGACCATGAGGAAGATTGCGGCGTCACCGAGATGCGCGTAGCCAAGCGGGATGGGGATGCGCGGCACGAACGTGGCGAGAAAGACGACCGCTGTCATGGCCGCCGCGAGGCAGAGCTGTCGGGTCGTCCAGGACGATTTTGATGCATACGATGTCATGATGATTCCTTCTTTCTTTGTCAAGTGTGTTGACAATAATAGGACTTGTGTCCATCTGAAAGATAGTATATACTGAAATTGACCTTATAGAAATAATCAAAATGTGATAAATAACTAGTATCAGATTGGAGCCATCATGCTGACCTATTCGTTTGAACACCTGGAGGGCGAATCCCTCTATGAGCACCTTTACCGCTGCATCCGCGGCGACATCCTCGCGGGTCGTCTGCGGGCGGGAGAGAAGCTGCCGTCGAAGCGCAGCCTCGCGCGCCAGCTCGGCATCAGCGTGATCACCGTAGAAGGGGCATATGGTCAGTTGGTGGCCGAAGGATATTGTCAGTCTGTCCCGAAAAAAGGCTTTTTCGTGGTCAGGGTCATGGGCGTGCCGCAGGAGAGTCTGCGAAAGGCAGAGCCTGCCGCTGAGCGGGAAGCGCCGCGACCGAGATACTTCGCGGACTTCACGGCCAACAGCCTGCCGCCTGCGGACTTCCCGTTCAAGACCTGGACGCGCCTGCTGCGGCAGGTCATCGCCGGGCAGCCGGAAGCCCTGCTTGAGCGCTCGCCCGGCATGGGCATCCTGAGCCTCCGGGCGACCATCGCCGGTCATCTGCGCAGCTTCCGCGGCCTTGACGTGACGCCCGGTCAGATTGTCATTGGCGCCGGCACCGAATATCTCTACGGCCTGCTCGTGCAGCTTTTGGGACGCGGGAAATGTTTCGGCGTCGAGAATCCCGGCTACGACAAGATCCGCAAGGTCTACCATCGCCACGGCGTCGACTGTGTGCCCGTCGATATGGAGGAAGAAGGAATCTCGCTGCCGGATCTGCAGGCAAAGGCCGTCGATGTGCTTCACATCAGCCCGTCACATCACTTCCCGACGGGCTGCATCACGCCCATCAGCCGCCGCTACGAGCTCCTGGGCTGGGCCAGCGCCGCGCCCGGACGCTATATCATCGAGGACGATTACGACAGCGAATTCCGCCTGACGGGACGCCCCATCCCGACCATGATGGGCATCGATGTCAGCGGCCGCGTCATCTACATGAACACCTTTTCCAAGACGCTGACGCCGACCATCCGCATCAGCTACATGGTACTGCCGGAACGCCTCGTCCGGGACTTTGAGGAAAAGCTCGGCTTCTACAGCTGCACCGTCTCGAACTTCGAGCAGTACACGCTCGCGCGCTTCATCCAGGATGGCTACTTCGAGAAGCATATCAACCGCATGCGCAACAGCTACCGCAAGCGCCGCGAAGCCCTGCTCAAAGCCATGAAAGCGGGCGGCCTGCTCACGCGCGCCGACATCCTCGAACGCGGCTCCGGCCTGCATTTCCTGCTGCGCTTCCACACGAAAAAGAGCGACGAGCAGCTCGAACAGGACTTTGCCGCACACGGCATTCGCATGCGGCCGTTGCACGACTACTATGCGGGTAAGGCTCCCGCTGCCGACCACATCTTCGTGCTCAACTATTCCGGCATGGAAGCCTCCGTGCTGCCGGAAGCCATCGCGCGCATTACGGCCTGCCTCGATGCGTGAGCCGGCGGCATAGATAATCCCTATACGAGCAATAGGCAACGCGTATTTTTCAATACCTTCCATTCGTGATATAATGTCAGAAATGAGTCGTGTTACGTGTTTCGCTGGATGGAGGAAATCACTATGTTAATGGGTCTTACGGTACCGAAACTCTTGCTGATCCTGGGCATCGGCCTCTTGGTCTTCGGCCCGGGCAAATTGCCCCTGGTCGGCAAATCCCTGGGCAAGAGCGTCCGCGAGTTCAAATCGGCTGTCGCCGAGGATGAGAAGCCGGAGCTGAAGCAGCTGGCACAGAGCGAGCAGAAGACGGAAACCGTTGTAAAATAAGAGAATACGAGCCGCACGGGCCCTGTATGCCAAACGCATGCAGGGCCTTTTTGTATGTAGGTTACAGGTGGACACATAAAGATACATAAATTTTCTTTATAAAAGAATAATCGTGCTGTAATATTTATTTTTCAAGGATTCGAGAAGCCAGGAAGCCTTATAGGCAGGAGGGTCAACGTCCTTTATATGCGTATTTCTTAGAAAAACAAAGAAAAATGGATTAAAGTTAGTTTAAAAGTATATTAATTCCTGTGAATAAGAAATAATCAATTTTTAGCACTGTTTTTTTTTTTTTGATAAATGTTATAATCTTCGCAACGAAAAGAAAACGAAGTTAGTGACACGATTTTGGTTGGGGATATGAGCAAGCGTCCGGAAAGGAGAGCCGCGGCAGAGGACCGTCCGTAATTGCATAAGACCATCGCATTGCTAATGGAAACCTTTTTGCGCTTTGGGTGTGTTTGTAAGGAGCGTACGACATGAACGGGGATTCCAGGTCATTGATTCAGAAGCCAGAAACTGCTGTCTTGTATGGATTCACGACAGATTCTCTGGCTTCTTTTTGTGTGCTCCTTTCACAGATGATGTAAAGGAGATTGCGGGGATATCATGAAACATGCAGGACGGATGAATAAAAAACTGACAATGGCCATTTTGCTGGCCCTGACACTCGGGACGAGTCTGCCGGTATATGCGGAACAGGCGGAGGAGATGGAGTATATCACGGGCAAGACCCTGACCAAAGGGGATTGGCAGCTGGAGGGAAAACTGATGATGGAGAATAGCACCGTCACAGCGGATAAAGTTTCCCTGGATGGCAGCAGCGTCCCTGCAGACAATGATACCGTAATGCTCTATCGTTCTACTTTGGAAGGGAAAAAGGGCATCCAGATTTCCAACCTTACAGTTCAATTCCCAAACCCGTATTACCATGCAGTGGGCGTTGAATTACAAAGCTCCACTTTGGCAGCTCCGGTCATTTCTATTAGCGGAGTCATTTCCAGCAAAGACAATCAGGCAAATACTATCATCGGCCTATACTCGGAACCGGTGGAAGATTATGGCACTCGCAAAATGGTCCAGAACAATCTGAAAACAGATTGGCTCCATGTGGATGGAGTAACCACTGATACGGCCCTGCAGGTTTATGGCACCTTACTGGGAGCTGCCGACTTGTCCCCTTATACAGAGGGGGGTAAGACCAACGTGACTGTTGAGAACGTTGCCAATACCACGGACAGCCCGGATAGGTCCCTTGCTTTTGGCCTGGGGAACAGCCTGGGAATGATAAACGTTGACAATCTTGAAGAGAGCAAAGACCTCCCCTTTGTGGTCACCGGAAAAACCCAGATCCGGAACATTTCTTCCGCCAAAGGGTCAGCTGTAGGGACTGTCCTGTATGCAGTCTCCGGATATGACTGGGATAACAACCATACGGATTTCCATGATCTGGAAATCTCGGACATCCACGGCGAGGATTTGTCCGTAGGTCTGTACGGCGGCATGGGTGTGGTCAATGTAGAGAATGCAGACATCAACATGACGGGAAAAGAAAATGTGTATGCAGGAGCGTATACGGCTTCTGTTCCGGATTACAAGTCGGCAAATCTCAAGCAGTTCGCCATGGCAGGACCTTTCTTGGGAAAAATCAATTTGAACAATCCGGAGGGGAATTATACCATCAATGGCAATGTGCTTGCAGACGCAGGGAATCATCTGTCGATTGAGGAAGCACAATATCAGTTTTATAAAAAACAATTGGAAAATCCCGGTTCAGAAGATAAAGAATATCTGGAAGAAGTGGTGAAAGAGGCGGAGAAAGCCATTCAAATTTATCAAGGACATCAATACGGGAACATCAACCTGGCCGGCCATCTGAAACTGTATGGGGATATCTATGCCAAAAATGGCGGCACTGTAAATCTCCATCTCCAGGACGGCAGCTATTTTGAAGGCCAGGCCGATGATTATACGGATTTTGACGCTGCCGGACAGCTCACCCCCCGCCAGGTGGATGTGTCTTCTGATTTGAATAAATCCGCTCTGGGCAAGCTGTACAATTGGAAATTTCTGGAAGATCAATCTTACGCCATGTACGGCGTCCCCCGTCTGGATGCTGGCACCATCAACCTGACCATGGACCCCGGCAGCAAATGGCAGACCCGGGGCAAGAGCTTCATTACCTCGCTGGATTTCAACCATGGCGGTCTGGTGGATACCCGGAAGGGCCATGGAGTGTCCGTTGCTATCGGCAAGCTCATCGGTGAAGGTGGTACCTTCCTGATGGACTTTTCCAAGGATGCGGCCAAATCCGACATGATTTATGTCAAGGACCTGAGCCAGTCCGGGGTTCAGCACATCCAGGCGTATCTGCTTCCAGATACCAAGGTGGAAGAACTGAAGGGCATCCGCTTTGCCACCACCGGCGGGGATGACTACAAACGGGATCCGGCTGCCAAATTCGATGTGAGCCTGGCCAAGGATCAGGGCATCAACAACGTTACCTTAAAAGTGAAGAACGAGAAGTTCAACCCGGAGGATACTGCTGCCAATGAGAAATTCAACGGGGGCAAAAATGGTATGGGCACTTACAAGCCCGGCAACGACTATGTCACAGCTGTCTTTTCCGGTAAAGGCTTTACCAAGGAAGTCCCGGATCAGGAAAAGATCATGACGGATGCCATGGCCAGGAAGCAGACCACCGATGCAGATGGCAATCTCCTGCCGGAATACCTGAAGACCGAAACCATCGAAAACCCGGTCAAGGAAGGGACCAACTGGTTCGTGGATGAAGCGGTGGTCACGCCTTCGGACAGCGGCAAGGTTATCAAGAAGGCCATTCATCTGGACTACATGAATGCCATTTCCGAAATTTATACCGATACGCTCAACAAGCGCCTCGGCGAAGCCCGCTACAGCACGGACGGCGATGGCACGTGGGCCCGCATCCGTCACGATCAGCTGGGGCGTACGGGCCTGTATGATGCCAAGAATACGATGGTCGAAGTCGGCTATGACTGGACGCGGAATGAAACGAACTTTGGCAAACACATCCAGGGTGCGGCACTTGACTGGATGAACGGCAGTGCAAACTACAAAGAACTCAACGGCAGCAGTGACACGAAGCGCTATGGTGCCTGGTTCTACGATACCCGCCTGGGCAATAAAGGTCATTACACGGACTTCGTCGCCAAATACGGCCGCCTGTTCAATAAATTCACCTTGCTGCCGGAGAGCGGCATGCCGGTGCAGGGCGATTACCACAATGATGCGTATTCGCTGAGCTTTGAATACGGCCGCAAGATGCCGCTCTCTTCTTCCTGGTACATCGAACCGCAGGCACAGGCTCAGTACACGTATCTGGGCAGCGCCGATTACCGCACGACACAGGGAACGCGCGTCCATCTGTCCGGCACGGACAGCTTCATCAGCCGCCTCGGCTTCCGCCTCGGACAGGATCTTGGCGAGAAGACGACGTTCTACATCAGCGCGGACTTCCTGCATGAGTTCCTCGGCAATCAGGATGTTTCGGCCAGCGACATGACGGGCAAAATGAACGTCACGGGCCATAATGACGGCAGCTGGTACGACGTGGGCCTTGGCCTCACGACGCATCTTAACAAGGATGCCTATGCATTTGTCAATTGTGAGAAATCCTTCGGTCCAAAGATCGAACATAGCTGGTCGCTGGAAGCCGGCCTGAATTTCCAGTTCTGATGATGAGTTGAGCAAAGAGCGTTAAAAATAGGAGGTCATAGCCATGAGAAGAATTTGCGGGAAAAAATTGACGTTAGCCGTGGTGGCTTCCCTGCTCGCCGGCACGGTGCCGGCCTGGGCAGCGGATGTGACGGGGCAGCAGGTGACCATTGACAAAGATCGGACTGAAAGCCTGCTTTGCGGTGGTTATACAACGAGCGGAAATGCTTCAAGAAATACCCTTTTTGTCACCGGCAGCGCATCCATTACCGCTGACGAGGGGGCAGGCGGCGGATATGCTGAGGCTGGGGAGGCCATCGGCAATCAGGTGAATTTCAGTAGCAGTGGAAGCCATCAAATAGAAGTTGTCTTTGGGGGTTATGGACGTACAAAAGCCAGCGAGAATCAGGTATCCACCACCAATGGGAAGTTCGATTCCCAGCTCATCTACGGAGGTTTTTCGGAATCGGCTGCTGACAATAACAAGGTATCCATCGGAGGCACAGTGGACATTACGCTTACTTCAGATAGTCCGGAGGGAGACGGCATCTATGGTGGATATGTTGAAGGAACTCCAAGTACGGTTACAAGTACGGCCAAGGGAAACCAGGTATTTTTCAGCGGCGGAACCGTCAGAGGTGCTGAATTCATTGCCGGCGGCTACGCTGACAATGTTATGGATAACCACGTATCCATTACCGGCGGAAAACTGGAGAACAATATGGTGACGGTTGGCGGGTATGGATCGACCCTTGCCCAAGGAAATGTTGTTTCTGTGGACGGGAAGACGGATATATCTGCTTTGGGGCTGGCAGGAGGCTATGCCGAGACGGCAGAAAGCAATCGGGTTTCCATCGGCCAGGACGCTGCTGTAACTTCCATAGCCGTAGGCGGCGTAGTAGGTGTAGCTGTTTCTCATAATTTGGTTGATGTCAAGGGGACGGTCACCAGTTACCTCCTGGGGGGCGCAGGTACTTTTGGAGGGCAGAGTTCTGATGTTGCTTCCGGCAATGTGTTGAACCTGAACGGAGCCAAGCTGATCCCCATCCAAAAGGAAAAAGTCCTGTCGATGGTAAAGAATACGGTGGATGATGGATATGAAGAAGATGTCAATGAAATCATGCAGCAGTTGAAGAACCCGGGAGAAACCATCCAGGTGGCCGGGGGAGCTCTTATGTATGGTGGTAAGGCCCAGGACAATATGGTCAATTTGAGCGGCACCATGAATCTGAGCCAGGCCGATTTGTATGGCTGGCTTACTCCCTTGGATATTGCACAGGACCCGTCCTATTTTCAAGGACCGGGGGGTGATGGTGAAACCAATCACAGCGGCAACACACTGAATGTAGGCTATACGGCGGAACTTTCCACGGATCAGGACGGTAAAACCATCATCACTGGCGAAGCGGCTGATTGGCATGGCAGCAAGGTTCGGGGTATCTGTAATTTCGACAAAATCGCCTTCTATAATGTGGATTATTCCCAGCCGGCCCTGGCGGTGACGGATACGGTGAGTCTGCCGGATAATGTGACGCTGAATCTGGACCATTTCGCTTCTGCAGATGGAGGACAGGTCCTCAAAGACGATGTGCTCATTGATGCTTCCGGAGCCGCTACGGTGAAGGGACTGGATAAGCTGTATGAATCCGGAAAGGATAAATACCAGCAGACGCTGACTCAGATGTATGCTGACGGCGGGGTGGAAGTCACTGGCAAGGCAGGGCTTTCCCTGTCGGACAACAATATTTTATCCTATGGCCTTCGTTCCCTGGAGGATATTACCTACAAGACTATCGACTGGCAGACGGACGGCACGGTCCTGACTCTCGCGGACAGCCGGAAGTTTGACCTTGCCAATACCAAGGTACATACGGAGAATATCGGCTTTACGGCAAAATCGTTGGAGAATATCACCAAGGCCGGGGATTACTCCATGACGCTCCTGGATACGCAGGGCAATAAGACCCTTGCGGCCGGCAATCTGACGACGAAGCAGGGCAAGTGGAATATCAGCAATGCCCTCGAAGGCACGGGCGTTGCCTCTCTTGATGCGAACGGCAATGTCATCTACACGATGGATACGGTCCAGAAAAAGAATGGAACGGAAATCAAAGTCGATACCTCAAAGCAGACGCATAACGCGTTGATCGCCAATGAGGCGGCCCTCGGCGTCCTGGCAGCAGGTCGTGACCGCCTGGACAGCGTGCTGACGAATTTCAACGGTCAGGAAAAGGGCGGTTTTACATTTGCCAGCCTGGGCGGCAGCAAGGACACGTACGATACGGGCAGCGAGAGCAAGACGTACACGTGGAATGGCCTCGTTGGCATCGGCAATGAAGCGGCCACGAAAGACGGGGATTTCTCCTATGGCCTGTTCTATGAATACGGTAGAGGCCACTACAGTGTGGATGGTGCCGGCTATGCGGGCAGCGGCGACGCGCATTACAATGGTGGCGGCCTGATGGCAAAATACCTGAGCAAAAACAAGAACTATGTGGAAGGTTCCCTGCACTTCGGCAATTTGAAGAACAATGCGGATTCCGTCCTCCACAGCAGCGACGGCAGTGCCTATGGCTACAACACCAGCAGCAGTTACTGGAGCGGCCATGTGGGCTTTGGCCACATCTTTGATTTGACGGACAAGGTGGAAAGCACGAGCCTGGGCGGTACGCAGCGCGCCGCGCGTGATCTCGATGTGTATGGCAAGTATTTTTACACGCATGTCGGCGGCGATTCGTTCCTCGCTGGAGAAGCAAACTACCAGCTGGATGGGATGAACAGCAGCCTGCTGCGCATCGGTGCGCGCGTGAACAACCGGTCGGGCTGGAACAATTACTACTACGGTCTGGCCTGGGATTATGAGTTCGATGGGGAAAGCAACGGCACGGTTTCCGCAGCTGGCCTCAGCTCTCCCATCCGCAAAGCCGATATCGGCGGCAGCAGCCTGATGGCAGAAGCCGGCTGGAAGCTCGAATCCAACCAGGAAAATCCCTGGGAGGTCAATCTCAGCATGCAGGCATATGCCGGCCAGCATAAAGGCCTCGGCGGCAATGTCTATATGGCATACCATTTCTAAGTTTGGTGAATGACAATAAGGTCTGTGTACGACAGTTATGTTGTGCACAGGCCTTATTTTATAAAAAAAGAAAAATTTTATAAGTATAATATAAAAACTTAAATATTACGTTATTTTTTATGTTATAATTATAAAAGGTGATGAAATATGGTAAAAAGAAATTTATACTTAAGAAAATTACTTTCGCTAAAAGATCAGCCGCTTATCAAAGTATTGACCGGAATGCGCCGTGTCGGCAAATCAACCTTGCTCGATTTATTGGAGGAAAGTTTGAAACAAGACGGCGTGGCGGCCAATCAGATCATTCATCTGAATTTTGAATGGATGCGTTTCGATGAGATTAAAGATTATCGTCAGTTGTACACTTTTTTGCAAGAGCAAATGCATGGGCAGTCACATGTTTATTTGATGCTGGATGAGATTCAGCTCGTTGACCACTGGGAACGCGCCATCAACTCCATTTTTGTCGAAGGAATGGCCGATATTTATCTGACGGGCTCCAATGCCAAGCTTTTATCCTCTGAGATTGCTACCCTGTTGTCGGGACGTTACGCATTGATTGAAGTCTATCCGCTCTCCTTCCGAGAATACCTTGATTTTTTGCCTGAAGCAGAACGTCAGCAAACAGATATGGCCTTTCAACGTTACCTCCAGTTTGGCAGTCTGCCAGTCATCCCTGGTATTCCGCAACATATTGATACCGTCCAAATGGTTTTGAGTGGCATTTATAATACGGTCCTGATGAAAGATGTCATACAACGCAATGCCGTCCGTGACCCGGCCCTTTTGGAGCATATCGTGCGTTTCTTGGCAGATAACGTTGGCAATCCGGTATCAACCAGCAAGATCAGTGGCTACTTGACCAGCAAGGGGCGCAAGACCTCGGCATTGACCGTTGATAATTATCTAAAGATGCTCGAGAATGCATTTATTTTTTATCGTGCCAGCCGTTACGACATAAAAGGGAAATTGTATCTGAAGACTATGGAAAAGTACTATATCGTTGATACTGGGCTGCGCAATGCGCTGCTCGGATTTCATGGCGGAGATTATGGTCATGTCTTGGAAAATATTGTGTATCTCGAGTTGCTGCGGCGCGGGTATGAGGTCGGTGTAGGTAAACTGGGAACCCTGGAGGTAGACTTCATTGCATCCAAGCCGGATCAGAAAATCTACTATCAGGTTTCGGCAAGTATTCTGGATGAAAAAACACGAGAACGCGAATTGGAACCGCTTCGGAAAATCCGGGATCAGTATGAAAAGGTTATTTTGACGATGGATCGTACCTATATCAAAGATTTCGATGGCATACGCAATATCAACATTGTCGATTTCCTGCTGGATGATGCCCAGTAAATATGATCTTGGGCAAGAGCGTCCGCGAGTTCAAATCGGCTGTCGCCGAGGATGAGAAGCCGGAGCTGAAGCAGCTGGCACAGAGCGAGCAGAAGACGGAAACCGTTGTAAAATAAGAGAATACGAGCCGCACGGGCCCTGTATGTCAAACGCATACAGGGTCTTTTTTTTATGTATGTTACAAGTGGATATATAAAGATACATAAATGTTATTTATGAAAGGATAATCGCGCTGTGATATTTATTTTTCAAGGATTCGAGAAGCCAGGAAGCCTTATGGGCAGGGGGGCAACGTCCTTTATATGCGTATTTCTTAGAAAAACAAAGAAAAATGGATTAAAGTTAGTTTAAAAGTATATTAATTCCTGTGGATAAGAAAGAATCAATTTTTAGCACTGTTTTTTTTTTTTTGATAAATGATATAATCCTCGCAACGAAAAGAAAACGAAGTTAGTGACACGATTTTGGTTGGGGATATGAGCAAGCGTCCGGAAAGGAGAGCCGCGGCAGAGGACCATCTGTAATTGCATAAGACTATCGCATTGCTAATGGAAACCTTTTTGCGCTTTGGGTGTGT
>NZ_QRQA01000022.1:0-31729 GCF_003475755.1 Mitsuokella sp. AF33-22
ACCGACGCAATTTGGCGAATTTCACCCGACGCGAACAACCGGTATAAAGCTCGACTTTCACAGCATCAACAATCGCCGTGACCTGCTCTTTTTCACAGATTACCAGCAGAAGTACTTTTGGCAGGAGACGGATCTCCTTATTTTCCTCCGGTTCATACTCAAATGTCCCTTTCTGGATTCCAGAACCGAGTGCTTGAAATATCGTGACGCCGCCGACTCCAAGCTTTTCCAGGCAGTTGACGACAGCGGTACTCTTGTTTTGTGCGGCAATGATTTCAATACGGACTAACTCAGATGACATGATTGATAACTCCTTTGTACTAAAACAGGCAGCTTTCAAACAAAAACCGCATACGATGCCAGATACATGCACGCTCGTGCAGGTCCGATATCGTATGCGGCACCATTGTCGCAAAACAGCCTTTACAGATTTTTTGATTGTCACGATAAATAAACTGCATATTTCCTATTATCGACTTTTACATTTTACCATCATGACGTCATAACGTCTATTTCTTTTCTTCTGAAACGGCCTATTTCCAGCATGTATACAGAATATTTCATTCGCCCTTCTCGGCACCGTTTGCTTTCAGGAATTCTCCTGCCAATGCGCGGATAAATTGCTCCTGGTCATGAAGGCTGAAACAGGTGATGCCAAATGGATGGTCGTGGTCTTCGCTGTTTTCCGGAATTGCGATTGCTGCGAGGTCAAGAAGATTACAGTGGTTCGTATAAAGACCCATCTGACTGTTTGTCTCGACGGGATTTTCCCGCACCTCATCCCGCGTAAACGAACCACCAGCAGTTGGGAGCACTAGGACGGCGTTCTCAAGCAGCTGATTTGCCTGCTTGCGGTAAATACTCAACTGATGGAAGTCCTTGAAAAGCCTTGCAGCGCTCAACGCTTCGCGCCCACCGCTCTTGAGGATATTCTTCGTAACGGGAAAGATATCCTCCTCGTGAGCCGTGACGAATTCGCCGAGATCTGCCCAACGCTCTGCCACATAGGCACCATCGTAAAGAAGGCTTGCAGCCTTTGAGAAGAAGCTGGTATCGATGCACTCGATTTTGCTTCCAGATTGCTCTAAAAGACGGAGTGCATGCATCCACTTTATCTGGTAGTTCTCGGCCCAAGGTCCGTAGAATGTCGGCATATCCTTTGGGAGCAGAATCTTTGCCGGCAGACGTTTCACCTTGAGCGGAAGGTCTCTTGACCAAACACAGACCGGATCGAGGGCACGCGCTACTTGGTCGACGATTTCTACCTCCTCAAGCGAGTGTGCAAAAACCGTCACGCAGTCGAGACTCTGACAGGCTGGCACGACGCCGGCACTGGACCACGCACCGATTGGTGGTTTGTAGCCGATAAGGGTATTCAGCATCGCCGGCACACGCCCTGAACCTGCTGTATCGGTACCAAGAGAGAACGCTGCCTGCCCGAGTGCGACGCTGACAGCACTGCCGGAACTCGAACCGCCGCTGATGCATTCCGGTTGCCAGGCGTTCTGCACCTCGCCATACGGACTGCGTGTCCCAACAAGGCCCGTTGCAAACTGATCGAGATTCGTCTTGCCGAGTGGGATTGCACCGGCTTTGATCAGTCGATCGATAACGAACGCGCTTTTCCCCGGCGTATAGGAATACGAAGGGCAGGCGGCGGTCGTAGGGATTCCCTCAAGGTCGATATTATCCTTGATTGCAAATGGGATTCCCCACAGCGGATATTTCGAAAAATCCATCGGCGGGAGCCTTCTGAGGTATATCGTAATCCATTTTTCTTCTGGCGGCGTAATCCAGATTGGGTTGTCTTTATGCGCCTCTACGCGGGAAAGGATGGCAGAAAGGACATCTTCCGGCGTAAAGGCCTTGTGCTCGTACCCTGCTTTTAACGCAGGGATTGTCAGTATTTCTGGTACATTGTTCTTCATCAGATACCTCCTCCAGTGCGTAGAGATCATCTCATCCTGCCTCATAAGCAGCGAGGAGATCGCCTGCATTGACTGGACTGCCGGAATCAACGAAGATGCGGGACACCACGCCATCTTCTGACGCCGTAATTGGAATCTCCATCTTCATGCTTTCGAGCACAAAGAGCGTATCTCCTTTGGTGATTTTTTGGCCTTCCTTTACCTCTACCTTCCAAACACTGCCTGGGACATTGGCGGGGATGCCGTCTTCGCTGTCCTTGAGCTCGACTTCATTATGCACCGACTCTGGGACATCGGATACGAAGGTATCAAGCCCCTGCTCGTGCCACCTCTGACGCTCTGCTTCAAAAGCTGCCTCTTGATGCGCTTTGAATGCCTTCGCGCTATCCTCGATTGATGTGAGATATTCCTTGTATTTGCCGAGACTGAACGTCGTCTCTTCGACACGGATATCGTACTTGCCGCGCAAAAAGTCTTCGCGATACTGTAAGATTTCATCCGCGGAGCATGGGAAAAAGCGAATCTGATCGAAAAAATCAAGGAGCCATGGCTTGCCTTCTGAGAAGTACTTCGTCGTCTGCAGCGAATTCCACATCTGGATAGTACGGCCGACAAACTGATAGCCGCCAGGCCCCTCCATACCGTAGACGCAGAGGTATGCACCACCGATGCCAACGGCATTTTCTGGCGTCCATGGACGTGCCGGGTTGTACTTCGTCGTGACAAGGCGCTGGCGCGGGTCGACTGGTGTCGCGACCGGTGCACCGAGATAGACATCGCCGAGACCAAGTACGAGATAATCTGCCTGGAAGACGATATCCCGGACGTCGTCAATACTCGCAAGGCCATTGATGCGGCGAATGAACTCAGGATTGCTGGGACACCATGGCGCATCAGGACGCGTGGTCTCCTGATAGCGCTTTGCAGCAAGTTGTGTCTGCGGATCATCCCAGGAAAGCGGGAGATAGACAATGCGCGACGGGACTTCGATATCGTCGATATCACCGAGTCTCAAGAGGAGCTTTTCGACTTTTTCTGCCATCTTGCGTGCCGTGATTCTACTACAGTCAAAATGCACTTGAAGGGAGCGAATGCCTGGCGTCATGTCGATGATTGGAAGATTTTCTGTCTTCAGCGTCTCCATCAAAATATGGACGCAGAAGCGGAGAGCGATATCAAGCTCCATCTTGCCAATCTCGACGAGGATGTTTTCCTCACCATCGAGACGGATGTCATATGGAAGATCATCGGCCATGCCTTGTGCGAGGATTGCATCTATCGCATTGACCTTTACCGGCGCTGGCAGCGTGACGGCAGTATAGTCAAAAGCAATATTTTTCTCCTGCGCCTCGCGAAGCTCTGCTGCCTGCGCCTCATTTAGCAGCTGAAAATGGACCTTGTCACCTGGATGAAGCTGGCCCATCTTCCAGAGCTCGGCCTTAGCAAGTGTCACCGGACAGACGAAGCCACCAAGACTCGGTCCGTCCGGGCCGAGCAGGATGGACTGATCGCCGGTGAGATCGAGTGTGCCAATGGCATAGGCATTATCGTGTATGTTCGACGGATGAAGTCCCGCCTCGCCGCCATCCTCTCGTGACCACTCCGGCACTGGTCCATTCAGACGGACACCGGTGCGGGCGCTGTCGAAATTTACGGTGTATTCGGCACTCGTGAGGGTGGTCAGATAAGAAGCGGCGAGATATTCCTCCGTCGGCTGCGGACCGGGTAGTACACCAAGCGTCCAATGGTTTGTGATCTTTGGTGCATACTCCTCAGGGAAGGAGTCAATCGAGCCTGTCAGACATTTGTCGGTAAGATTCAAGACATCACCTGTGCGAAGCGCGCGGCCATTATGCCCGCCGAACTTTCCATCGACAAATGTCGACGTGCTGTCCATGACCTTCGGTATATCGAGGCCGCCCGCGACGAGGAGATATGTACGCATGCCCTGTTTTGCCGTGCCGAGCTTCAGCACACTGCCTGGCGATGCATTCGTTGCCTGATAAAGCGGCACGCTATCTCCGTCGAGCGTAGCATGCATCTCAGCGCCCGTCAGGCAGAACGTCGTCGTCGTACGGAAGCGATAGCTGCCGCCGCGCATCGTCATCTCGATGCCGGCCGCATTCTCATCATTTCCGAGAAGTCTGTTCCCGAGTCGAAAACTGTAAGCATCCATCGCACCGCATGTCGGCACACCGACTGTCCAGAAGCCGAGCATTCCTTTGGCATCCTGCACCGTGCTCTGAATACCGCCGTCGAGTACCTCGAGTGCATGCTCCTCCGGATGGAAGGTATCAAGCATCTTTGTAAAGAGCTTCCCTTCCTGATATGATTTCTCCTGAAAGAGTGAGGAAAGATATTCAAGATTCGTCGTAACGCCGTAAAGCTTCGTCGCCTTTATGACACGTTGCATCTCTTTCACGGCTGCCTCACGCGTAGGCTCATGAACAATAATCTTCGCAAGCATCGGATCGTAAAGCGGTGAAATCGTGATATGCGGCTTCACCCAAGTCTCGACACGCGCCTTTGGGTCGAAGCGGCAGTCGTCAAGGCGTCCGCTGCTCGGGCGGAAATCATTGCTGCAGTCCTCGGCATAAACACGGATCTCGATTGCATGGCCATTCGGTTTGCCTATTTTACTCGCTAAATCTCGGAGCTCTCCAGCTGCCTCGCGGATCATCCACTCAACAAGGTCGACGCCCATGACTTCCTCTGTGATGCCATGCTCGACCTGCAGACGCGTATTGACCTCAAGGAAATAAAAACCTTCGCTCTCTTCATCATAGAGGAACTCTACTGTTCCGGCATTCCGATAAGAAGCTGCATGCGCAAGGTTCACCGCTGCCTGATACATCTTCTGGCGCACATTGTCACTGAGATTCGGCGCAGGCGATTCTTCCACGACCTTCTGGTTGCGGCGCTGCACGGAGCAATCACGCTCGCCGATTGCAACGGCCTCGCCTTCTGCATTGCCGAAAATCTGGACTTCGACGTGACGCGCGCGGCGGACATATTTTTCAAGGAATACACCACTGTCCTTGAAGTTCACGGCAGCAAGATGCTTTACCGCATCGTAGTCACGACGCAAGTCTTCTTCGTTTTCACAAATACGGATACCGATACCACCGCCACCTGCCGTGCTTTTCAGCATGACCGGATAGCCAATCCGCTTTGCTTCCTTCACGGCCTCTTCAAGGCCGCTTAAAAGACCTGTGCCCGGCAGGAGTGGGACATTCGCGGACTCTGCCAGGGCACGCGCCGAATGTTTCAGACCAAAGCGCTGGATTTCCTCTGCCGTCGGCCCGATGAAGCGGATGCCGGCATCTTCGCAGGCTTTTGCAAAGTCGGTATTCTCGCTGAGAAATCCATAGCCAGGATGAATAGCTTCAGCATGCGTCTCCTTTGCAATCTTCAAGATTTTCTCCGCATCGAGATACGTCTCCTTGACCGTGCCATCACCAAGCGAAACGGCCTCATCGGCCTCGCTGACATGCAGACTATCACGGTCAGCCGTCGCATAGATGGCGACAGACTTCACGCCCATCTTCCGGAGTGTGCGCTCAATGCGCGTTGCAATAGCACCGCGATTTGCAATCAGAACTTTGGTAAACATTCAGACGCCCTCCTTCTCATTCATCCCAAATCAGCAGTCTTACTGGTGTCGGGTTGTAGGCATTGCACGGATTGTTAAGCTGCGGACAGTTGCTGATCAAGATGACGACATCCTCAAGAGCCTTCATCTCGACATATTTGCCCGGCGATGATACACCATCATCGAACTTCAGCCCGCCGGCCTCGGTGACCGGTACATTCATGAAAAAATTGATATTCGGGGCAAGATCGCGTTTCTTGATCCCGAAGCACTCATTTTCTGCAAGCTGCAACATGAAGTCATCGCGGCAACTCTGCATGTAGCGTTTATCACGTGAGTAGCGTACCGTGTTGCTCTGCGACGAACACGCCCCCCCTAGGGTATCATGACGTCCCGTCAAATCCGCTGTGATCTCGAGTAGCGGCTTTCCCGACTCTGCGCGAAGGATACTGCCCGTTGTCAGGTAGATATTCTTCTGCGCCGTAATCGTCGTGATAGCCCCGTAGTGATCCTCGACATTGTGCGCATCGTAAAACGTAGTATCGACTGCTTGATTGCCCTCGATGTCGACGATGCGGAATGACTGCCCCTTCTTCAGCTCATGAATCCAGCCAAGCCCAGCACCAATGCTCTCATCATAGATGGCATCTTCTACTTTTAAGTCGCTTTCTTTTTCAATGAGTCCGTACATGTTGCTCCTCCTTTATCTTTCCGTTCGTTATTTCAACCCCATCAGATTGAGGTAATCCCAGGTATTTTCAAAGGCACGATAGTTTTCCTGACGATGCTGTACGCAGGGATCCATCAGATCTGCCGGTGGAGCCTCGAACACATCGAGCTCAATTGGTACTGATGGATACGTTTCTGTCGGATCAAGCGGATTCGGCGTATTCGACACAATCAAGAGGACATCCATCTCCGTGCGAAGTGTTACCGTCGCATCCTTGGGACACCATTCGGTATCATAGTGCATACTGCCATCATCCTTGACAAATACTTTTGAAAAGAGGTTAACACACGGAACGAGGTCGCGTGTCGAAAGACCATTGCGCACGAGCTCAACTTTGAAGTTCTCATCACCAGCGCGATAATAGTCGTTACGGTTTTCCTGATAGCTCGTCTTGCCGTATTTCTCATCTGTCATCATGCGTGTCGTCCAACCAGAGATGGAGTCGTGCCAACCGAGACTGTCCTGCGTGATACTTGCAAGCACGCGGCCATTATCGCTCATCAGAACATTTCCCGCCGTAAGATGCGCAGTAAACTGTGCTTTCAGCGTATCCGGCATATTGTAGCGCTCTGTCAGATCATGCAGGTTATATAAAAGGAGCGAGACATTTGCATTCGGGCCAAGTGCCTTGAAATGAAGGTAGCGGTTACGCCCAATTGGACTAGACCATTTTTCACCAGGATGAAAGGTTTTGGAAAAAATCTTCTGCATAATAAAAGGCCTCCCTTTCGGATTATCAGGCTGGATCAGAATCAAAAGCCGTCGGGCTTTTTCCTTCTGTCACATTTCATACCTAGACTATAATCCGTTTAGGAGACCCTTTCTATGGTCCGAAAAGGGGATTTAAATCGCTTCCTTTGCCGCAAAAGTAGCACCTTCTTCTACTTTCGTACACCTGCCCTGCATCAAAAGATGCAAGAGCTGCATGCGGCTGTTGACTTTTGTCTTACTGAAAAGATTGTAGATGTGCTTCTTGATTGTCGAGAGACTGACGACAAGTATCTGGCAGATTTCCTGGTTTGAGAGTCCTTCCGCCATCAAAGCGAGTACCTCTTCCTCTCGGCCCGTCAGATGATAGGCTTTTGCGAAAGAAGCGACACGTTCCCTGAAATCCTGCTCTCTTGATGGTGCCATCGCACGAATCAGCATATTTTCAATATGTTTCCGAAGAACAGAGAGAACCTCGATATTCTGCTGCGTAAAATTGCCGAGCTGTGCTCTCCGGAAAAGGCTGAAAGCTGCAATTTTCTTTCCTCCATGCTGAATCATCAGTCCGCATCCATAGGGGATATCCGCCTGCTTCAAGAAGCTCTGATAAAACTCCGTCTTCTGCCGAATACTGTTGTCGATGATGTCCGTATCCCGATAAACCGTTGTCTCCTGTGCCATATCGCCGACATAACGCATGTAGTCCTTTTCATAATAAGTATGCAGGTATTGTCGGATTTCCTCGTTTGACATTCCGAAGAAGACACTATTTTCCCGGTCAACCTTTTCCTCTTCATCAAGCAGCAGAAGAAATCCTTTTGTATATGGAATCAGTATGCGGATAATGCGCATCAGCTTGTTTGTCAGTTGCGCAAGATTTTCCTGTGCATAAAGTTCCAGCAAAACATTGTTGACTGTCAGCCACTCAGATTCCTTCAGCATTGTAAATCCCTCCTGATAAGAAGTTGCTTCCATACAAAAATAATAAAGCCGCACAGGAGACGTCTGCAGCATATCACTGCACCCATCCCTATGCGGCACCATTGCCAGACGCTTTCGCGCCAGATTTTGTTCTATTCCATTGTGGAAGAAACATATTTCTGTTATATGAAGATATAATAGCACCATCTACTACGAAAGTCTACTTTTTTTGAAACACTTCATCCAATCTTCTTTTCCTATCTTCTTTCGACTGAGAACAAGGTGTACTTTAGTAGCAGAAAAGTATGCTTTGGTAGCAGTATATCGCATCTTTTTCCCCATTGTGAAAAAGGAGACAATGTGGAATAATCACTTCATAACGAAGCAGGAGATTTACTCCTGCCACAATCCATTAGTGGAGGAGGAAACGCGCATGCAAAACAAAATCAGCCTGTTTGGCGCAGTGTCAACCGGTATCGGGATGATTATCGCGACAAGCTGCTTTATCCCGCTCGCTTCAGGGGCGAGCACAGTCGGTATCACGTTCATCATTGCTCTAATCCTTGTGTGCATGGTGAATATGATGGCCGCAGGTTCCATCGCAGAGTTGAATGCCCTGATGCCAAACCTTACCGGCGGTCTCGCCCAGTACACGCTCGTCGGCCTTGGCCCATTCGTAACAATCGTCGTCATGGTCGGTGGCTACATCATCAGCAACGTCTTTGCGGCACCTGCCGAGGGTGCAATGTTTGCAAACGTCATGGCAAACTTTATCGGCGGCGACATTCCGACCTCGGTCTACAGCGTCGCACTGACGATTGTGCTGATTTTCATCAACCTGCGCGGTATGACGATGTCGGCTCTTGTACAGACCGTCATCGCATCCTTCATGGTTATCTCTCTCTTTCTGCTTGGCCTGATTGGCGCCCTGGGACTTGGTACTGGTATCGAGGTCAATCAGCCGCCTGTCCTATCCTTTTCTCCGGGTGATATCTTCCCGCTGATGACGACCGCATTCTGGCTCTTCATCGGTTCTGAGTTCATCGTACCCTTGGGAAAGGATATGAAGAACCCGAAGCGCAATGTCCCTCGCGCGATGATCATTTCCCTCGCAATCATGGGCATCATCCAATGTGTCATGGTTCTCGGCTTCTCCCACTATACCCCTTGGGCTGCCGTCGGCGCAGACGACTCCCCGCACCTTCTCTACGCGACAGCGCTCCTCGGTGAACCGGGTCGCTGGTGGATGATCGTCGCTGCCCTTTTTGCCGCTGTCAGCACGCAGAACTCAATCATTTGCTCCGTCGCAGAAATCTGCTGTGGCATGGCAAAAATCCGTCTCTTGCCTGCCATCTTTCAGAAAAAGAACAAATATGGCGCGCCATACCTCATCATCTGGCTGCTTGGTATCGCGACAATCCTGATTGAGACGACCGATATCAGCAGTGGTGAAGCGATTACATTCCTGATTCTTTGCTCGTCCCTCTTCTGGATGGTCACCTATATCATCTGCCACGTCAATGTCATCATTCTCCGCAAGAAAATGGCACAGGCACCGCGCAGCTTCAAGATGCCACTCTTCCCACTTTTCCAGGCAATCGGCATCATTGCGACGATATATATGATCTACTACATTTCGACCGATCCCGATGAGCGGATGCTGATCTTCAAGCTCACATTTGCCCTCTTCCTCGCTATCGGCATCTGGGCACTTTATTGGGTCCGCTATCACCTGCATCTTCCAATCTTTCGCCACATACCACTTCCCCAGGTCATGGCAATGGAAAATCCAGCCTATTACCTGACGCGCCATCCGGAAGAACTCCACCCGAATAAATAATCCATGAAAACAAAAATCACCTGTAAATCGAGCAGTCATACTGCTGCCCTTACAGGTGATTTTTCTATGAAATCAGTAGTTTTCCCTATAATACCACGGCTGCCCGTTCAAGATCAGACTGTTTCCGCATTACCTTGTTCCATTCTTCGGCACGGACGGGGCCTGGAATCGCAGCCTAGACCATCTGAAAGGAAATCCTGCCCTGCCCCATCCCATGGCCTCACCTATGGGATGTAGATTTTATTGACTTCAATAGGATTGTTGCACCATAATCATAATAGGGGTATACCTACCAGAAGTGCCAGCCGCTCACCCCATGAATGCTATTCCATTTTATCACGCTGAAAGGACGAAACGCGACCATGACCGACTTCGACTACACGTCTCTTGACCGATTCAAGGCCGATATGTCCTGCATCGCCAGCACACTGCCGCCTGACGTGCTCGACAACTACAACCGCGACTTCGACATAACGTATGCCCACGACTCCACCCAGATTGAAGGCAATACGCTTTCCCTTGTGGAAACGAAGGTGCTGCTCGATGACGGCATTTCCATTGGCGGCAAGAAGCTCCGTGAGGTGTACGAGGTCACGAACCACGACCGCGCCTTTACCTACGTTCGCCAGCTTATCCGAGAAGCCCGCCCGCTGGATGAAGAACTCGTGAAGGACATCCACGAAATCCTGATGCAGAACATCATACCAGGCGGCATCTACCGTCCCCATGCCGTGCGCATCATCGGCGCGTCGCATCGTCCGCCCGAACCATACGACATGCTTCAACAAATCAGGTTCTTCTTTGCGGACATGCCAATCAACAGGAAGAACATGCATCCCGTAGAGTTTGCCGCATGGACGCACGCTGAGTTTGTGCGCATCCACCCGTTCGCGGACGGCAACGGCAGGACATCCCGCATAATCATGAACTACCAGCTCATGGCAGGCGGCTTCCTGCCCATCTCCATCAAAGCCGAGAACCAGTTGCCCTACTACATCGCTCTCGACCAATACGCTACAAAACGAAACCTTGTGCCCTTCCTGACACAAGTCTACGGCCACGAGAACGCAACCCTGCGAGACTTTATCGCCAGATATGAGGAAAGTGCTATACACGATTGGCGATCAAATACGCCACGGCATAGAAAATAGCCCGTCCTATCCTGCTGATTACAACAGCAAAAAAAGACGGGCTTCCATCATAAAATTTCGTTTATCAATAGTGCGGATGGAGACGAACATACTCGACAGGACGGCTCCAGTCAACGCTGACATCCGTGGCTTCCCAGAGGCGGGTCAGGGCCGTCTGCAGACTCTTGACGTCGGCCTGCGGGTCAATCGTCTCGTGCGTGAAATCCATCAGCGTCTCATGCGGGACATTGATCTGATGCGTCTTGCCGAGGTAATCCTCCACGCGCTTCCTGCCTTCCTCATTGGCCAAATGAACCGTCGCCTTTTTCTGATCGGCGTCGTAATCAATCCAGCCGAGGTCCTTCTGATAGCTGATTGCCACGCTGTACGTAATTGCCATGTTTTATTTCTCCTTTTACGCGTGCCATGGGCACGATTTTTTTCGGTTATCGAACGCTAAAAACCTGTTTCCGTCCTATAATTATAAAGGATTTCGCTGTTTTCTACAACCTGCCTTGCCGTCCGATTTGTCAAGTCTTGCACCTGTATATTTTTTATGATATTATACATACAAAGAAGGATAAGCCTGGGGTGTGCGTGAGCTTTATTAGTGTCTAACCTACATTTTTCCTAGGGAACCTGATTTGATTCCGACGTATGTTCGCCTCGGCGAATGCAGAAACCGGACTTAAGGTACCCACCTGCTATTCGCAGGTTTTAGGCATTTAAAGCGAACGGCACTCTGGACCCCTGCTTTGAAGAGGGATTGCTACAGGATTGCGGCAGTCCCTCTTCGCGTATCAGAAAGCGGGCACAAAAGCAACTCGAGGGAATTGCTTTTGTGCCCGCTTTTTTCAGCCGCGAAACAATTCGCGAATCTCTTCTTCGGTGAGCTTTGACAAGAAATTCTCGCCAGGTCGTATCATCTGGTCGATCAGGGATTTCTTGCGCTGCTGCAGCTGGTAGATTTTTTCTTCTACCGTGTCTTTCATGATGAGCTTGACCACCTGCACATTGCGTTTTTGTCCGAGGCGGTAAGCGCGGTCCGTCGCCTGGTCTTCGACGGCCGGATTCCACCAGGGGTCGAAATGGACCACCATGTCGGCGCCAGTGAGATTGAGTCCCGTTCCGCCTGCTTTGAGCGAAATGAGGAAGAGCGGCGTGCTGCCATCATTGAATTTCTTGACGAGATTCATGCGCTCCAGAGCCGGCGTCGCTCCATCCAGATAGAGAAAAGCCAGGCCGAGCTGGCGCAGGCGCGCGGCGATATGCGAAAGCATGGTCGTGAACTGCGAGAAAATCAGCAGGCGATGGCCGCTAGCCACAGCGTCGGCCACGAGCTCCTCGAGAAGATCCAGCTTACCCGAGCCGCCGTCGTAGTTCTCGATGAAGAGCGACGGGTCACAGGCAATCTGGCGCAGGCGCGTGAGGATGGCGAGGATGCGGATGCGATTGTCACCGCTGTTCATATCACCAAGCTCAGCAGCAAAGGTTTTCTGGCTTTTCATGAAGTAAGCACGATAGACCTTCGCCTGCTTCGGCGTCATCTCGCCGGCAATCTGCCGTTCCACTTTATCGGGCAGCTCGCGCAGGACGTCCTTC
The DNA here is from genome assembly GCF_003475755.1 of Mitsuokella sp. AF33-22. Taxonomy (NCBI): domain Bacteria; kingdom Bacillati; phylum Bacillota; class Negativicutes; order Selenomonadales; family Selenomonadaceae; genus Mitsuokella; species Mitsuokella sp. AF33-22. The sequence continues at coordinate 12,452 of NZ_QRQA01000022.1, forward strand.
TTCATGCGGCGCAGGATGAAGGGCATGACGCGGCGCCGGAGTTCCTGCATCGCCGTCTTATCCTCCGAGCGGACAATCGGCACTTCAAAATGCTGCTTGAAGCGCGCGTGACTGAAGAGATAGCCGGGCATCAGGAAGTCGAAAATCGACCAGAGCTCCGTCAACGTATTCTCAATGGGTGTGCCGGTCAGCGCAAAGCAGCTGCCCATCGAGAGCTTCTTGACGGCGCGTGCGCTCTGCGTGGCAGGGTTCTTGATGTGCTGGGCTTCGTCCAGGAAGACGTAGCGGAATTTCTTCTGTCCGTACAGTGCGATATCGCGCTTGATCATATTGTACGTCGTGACGAGGACGTCGCTCTGCATCGCGCGTTCCAGCTGGACCGTGCGCTCTGCCTTCGTGCCGGTCACGGCGCAGGCCGAAAGAGACGGTGCAAAGTGATGGATTTCCTCAAGCCAGTTGTAGAGCAGTGACGTCGGCACCACAACCAGCGAAGGCGGCTGTGATGCATCCTTGCGCGCCAGCAGGAACGCGATGACCTGCAGTGTCTTGCCGAGGCCCATATCATCCGCGAGGATGCCGCCAAGGCCGTAAGATGCCAGCGTGGAAAGCCACTCAAAGCCTGTGACCTGATAATCGCGCAGGACATCGCGCAAGGATTCCGGAACATCAAAATCGCCGTCCTGCGGGTTGCGGATATTGCGCACGATTTCGCGAAAACGCCGGCTGCGCACGAGCTGCAGGCTCTCATCCTCCCGGGCCAGCGTATCGAGGTACATGGCCTCTGAGAGCGGCAGTTCCACCTTGCTGCCGTCCTGCGGATGTCTTTTATCGAGTCCCGTATTCTCGACAAAATCCGCCAGTGACTGCAGCTGCTGTTCCCCCAGCGTCACGAAGCTCCTGTCCTTCATACGATGATAGCGCTTCTTCTGACGATAGGACGCCAAGATAGACAGGAGTTCCTCGAAGTCGAGGCCCTTCATGTTGAAGGTCACTTCGAGCAGATTCGCATCATTGACGCTGACGCCGGCTGAGATCTTGGGCAAGGGACGAACGGGGCGTTTCTGGAAGAGTTCGGCGTAAAAGACTTCCACCCAATCGGGCAGGGCCGGCAGACCTTCAGTGAGAAAGGCATAGCTTTGCTCCTCCTCTTCCTGTACCAGCCGGTCGCCCTGCTGATGAAAGCCGAAGGCTGCGAGCTGCTGCAAGAGACGCTGCTCTTCCTGCTCATTGCGCACAAGGATACGGCCGCCTGCCTGCGGAGGCATCTGCTCCAGGATTGGATTGAAGCGCACGTCATCGTAGCAGAACAGCAGCCGTATGGCCAGCCCTTCGCCTTCGTAATCGATGTAAAGCTCCGCCGTCAGCGGCGTCAGGCAGTAGCGTTCCTGGAAAACCGGATCGACATGGAGTTCGATGACATGATCGAGCTGCGGCATGACCTCGCCAAAGAACCGCGATACGTCGGCCGCGTCGAGATGAATGAGGCTCCGAGACCAGAAGGCCTGCAGCAGGGGCTTGATGAGACGGGAAAAAGCCGGACTTTCCCGATAAATGCGGCCATCCTGGTAAAGGAAGCGGCAATCGTTGTCAAGGGGCACCATATCACCCGTCTCCAGCCGGATACTGCCGCCATCATCCTGTGCCATGACGTCCAGCGAAATCTCCGGGTCTCCAGCAGACAGGCAGACATCAATGGCGTCGCTGCCGCAGATATGAAGTTCAAATCGCTCCTCTCCCACGAGCTCGAGAAACGACTGCAGTGCACTGGCTGACAGATAAAATTTCTTATGCTCAAAGTACTGGCTGCGATGGAAGGTATTGAGATAAGCCCGCTCCGCTATCCCCTGTGCCAGGCTCTGCTCATCGCGCCGGGCCTGCATCATCAGGCGCCAGATGCCCTCTGAAATGCGGTCTGCCCATCGCAGACCGGCAGTCTGGATTGTCGTATGGCGTCCGAGTTCCCATTCCTGGCCGTTTTCCACAGCCCGCACGAAACCGAATACGTCGCGCAGGATGTACAGGCGGTCCGTGCCAAGACGGAATTCGAGCCAGCACGTCATATCCCCGGCCCGGCCATCCACAAAGAGGCGCGGCACGAGGTAGACGGAATCCTGGACAGCAGCGTAAGCGCCATGCCTGCCCGCAAACATCTCGAGGAGCTGACGGCCAGCACCATCCGTGCTGCGCGGGCGTTGTTTCACGTCCGCCTTTGGGCGCATCTCCCCATTTGCCGAGGGAGCCGGCAGGCTGGCATCGGCGTGGGCCGCAGCATAATCCCGCTGGAAACATTCGATATCCTTGAGTGCCGCCACGACGTGCTTGCAGACGCCCATATAGCGCATGGCAGCCGGGCAGGTGCAATGATACTGTTCGACTTCGCTCAGATCCTTTGTCAGGACGATATGTACTTCATAGTCATGGCTGCCGGCTACCACAGCAGAAAAGCGGCATCCCTTATGGTCCGTTTGCACGAGTTCACGGACACGCCCCTGCCTGAAGTAACGCATGCCACGCTCATAGGCCGCATCCGTCGCAATGGAACGGATCTGGATATCACTGAGCAATCGTTCTCCCTCTCTTTCCTGTTTTACCCGTCCTGCCGGGTCCCGTAAGAGAAACGGGCCGTCATTGGGGAATACGCTTTTTTCTCAAGGCTCTCTATGCTAAGATTAAGATAAAGAAATCCTGCAATGAAAGCCCATTTTTCATTGTAACATATTTTAAGAATCAGCAAAGGACTTATCCCATGAACGAATCAAAACTTCCGAAGAACGCACGTATCCTGATCGTGCGGCTCAGTGCCATCGGCGACGTGCTCCACTCCACGTCCGTCGTCCACAATCTCAAGCGGCTCTGCCCGAGCTGCCACATCACCTGGCTCGTCAGTCCGCCGGCCAGCCTCCTGCTCGAGGGCAATCCCGACATCGACCGCCTGCTCGTCTGGGACCGCCGTCCCTTTGATGACGCGGCCCGTCATCTGGATGTCCGCAGGCTGTACCATGCGCTGAAGGAGGCACGCCGGCTGCTGGCACCGTACACATTCGATATCGCGCTCGACATCCAGGGGCTCTTCCTCTCAGGACTGCTGACCCATATGAGCCATGCCCCGCGTCGCATCGGCATCCATGAGCGCCATGAGGGCAATTTCCTCTTCATGACGGAGATGGCCCCCGACATCCCGGACCGCCATAAGATCCGGCGGTACATGACGGCACTCTATCCGCTCGGCATCGAAGCAGGCGACTTCAGGCCGGGACTCGTGCTGAATCTGCCCGAAGAAGCGATACATTTTGCGCAAACACTGCTTGCAAAGCACGGCATCGTGAGCCATAATCCCGCACGGCCGCTGCTACTCGTCAACGTGCGCACGACCTGGCCGGACAAGAACTGGCCGCCGGAGTACTTCGGCAGGACCCTGAGCGATCTGCCATCTGACATCCAGATTGTCTTCACCGGCGCGCCGGCAGACGCGCCCTATATTGAAATAGCGCAGCGGACCATGGGCTCCCGCCCGTCGCTCTCACTTGCCGGCAGGACCAATCTCCTGCAGCTGGCCGGCGTATTCCACGAAGCCGACCTGCTGCTGACGGGCGATACGGGCCCGCTGTACATCGCAGAAGCTGTGGGGCTGCCGACGCTCTCACTCTGGGGGCCGACACATCCTGATATCTACGGGCCGCTGACCAAAGGCCATCATTTCATCCTGACGCCCAATGACTGCCATGCCTGCTGCAAAACAAAATGCAGGCATAAGACAAATGCCTGCATGAATGCCATTGAACCGTCTGTCGTGAAAACTGCTCTGCTGAACCTGCTGGAACATCCCACAGGCAAAGCCTGATGCCATCAGCCGCCCGACTGGAAGGTAACGGTTACGCTCGTGCCTTTATCCACGAGCGTATTGGCGGGAATGTTCTGCGAGACGGCATAGCCGGAGCCCTCTGGATCACAGCTCAGGCCGCGTTCCGAGGCCAGCTGGGCCGCCTCCCGCAGGCTCTTGCCCGAAAAGTCCGGTACGACAACCTTGCCTTCCGGCACTTCACCGGTGTAGGTGGCCGTCGTCTTCGGCTTGGCCTGAGCAGCCTTCTGGTTCATCCCGGCAAAGGGATCGCTCGAAGGCTCGATGTGCATGTAGCGGAAGAGCTGCGTGAAGATGCGCTTGGCCACCGGCGCAGCAATCTGTCCGCCGTAGTAATTGCCGGTTCCCGGATCGTCGATGATGACGAGCACCGTAACGCGCGGATCCTCTACGGGTGCAAAGCCGCAGAACGAAGCGATGTAACGCCCGTCCATGTAGCCCGTGCCATCCGGGCGGATCTTCTGCGCCGTACCGGTCTTGCCGGCAATGCGGTAGCCCTTGACGGCAGCTTTCTTGCCGCCGCCGCTCGCGACGACCTGCTCCAGGAGGCCCACGAGCGTTTTATCCGTGGCCGACTCGATGGTACGGCGCACTTCCGTCGTGCCCTTTTCCTCGTAGACCGAACCGTCGGCATTCGTGATTGTCTTGACGATATGCGGCTTGAGCAGCACGCCGTCATTCGCGATGGCTGACATGGCCGTGACGAGCTGCAGCGGCGTAACGGCAATACTCTGGCCGATGGACATCGTGGCCGTATCGGAATCCCGCATATCATCGGGGTTGAAGAGCAGGCCGCTCTCCTCGCCCGGCAGCTCGATGCCCGTCGGCGTGCCAAAGCCAAACAGCTTGGCGTATTCCGTGAGCTTGTGCGCGCCGAGGCGCAGGCCGACCTGGGCAAAGCCCGTGTTCAGCGACTGCTTGACGACATCGGTGAACGTGACCGTGCCGAAGCTCGTGCCGCTCCAGTTCTGGATGCGGCGGCCGGAAACCATGACGTAGCCGGGGTCGACGAAGACCTGATTCGGCGATACGACCTTTTCCTGCAGCGCGGCTGCGGCAACGACGGACTTGAAGGTCGAGCCCGGCTCATAGATGAAGGATACCGCCTTGTTCTTCCAGACCTCCGGCTGATAGTCCCAGAAGCGGTTGGGGTTGTACGACGGACGCGAAGCCATGGCCAGGATCTCTCCCGTCTTGGGATCCATGACCACGCAGGTGATGCCCTTCGGATTGTTTTCTGCCATGGCCCGGTCAAGTTCCTGCTCGACGATGAACTGGATGGAGCTGTCGAGCGTCAGCTCGACGCTCTTGCAGTATTCCCCCTGATAGCTGCGCTGACTCGAGAAGATGGAGTCGAGGATTGGCCGGTTCTGACGGTCCGTCGTCAGGAATTTCTCCTTGACCTCGCCCTTGAGCAGGCTGTCGAGGCCCTGCTCGATGCCGTCAAGGCCCTTGTCATCCGTGCCCACGAAGCCGATGACATTGGCCGCCAGCATATCATTCGGATAGTAGCGCTTGGCCTCGTCGCGGAAGCCCAGGCAATCCGTGTATTCGTTTTCCCGGATCATCGCGCGGACCTGCTCGTATTCGTCATGCTCCATGCGGCGCTTGATCCAGACGAAGCCGCCGCCGACATTGATGTCGTCGAGGATCTCCTGTTCCGGCATATTGATGAGCGGTGCCAGATTGGCTGCCAGCTCATCGGGGTCTTTGACATGGTTGGGATCCACATACAGCGATTTCGTCATGACGCTCACGGCCATCTCGCGTCCGTTACGGTCCAGGATGGTGCCGCGCGGCGACTGGATGGCAAAATCCGAGCCAACCTGCTCGCGCATGCGCTGCGCCAGATTGTCCCCCTGCACCAGCTGGAGCCAGGCATAGCGGAGCACCATGACGCCAAAAAGCGCCCCCAGTATATAGACCATGCCCAGGATATGCTTTTGTATCCTGCCCCTTCTATCCCTCTTCATCTCATTCGTTCACTCCAAGTCTAATCCTTCTCCACGGGTTCATTGATTGGTCTGGCGGCCGCTGTTCTTCAGCAGTGTATCGCGCAATTTGCCTTCGATGGCCGTGAGCTCCTGCTCGGCAGCCTGACGCTTGGCGCGGCCCTCCTGCTGGATCCGCACGGTATCCTCAATCGTCTGGATGAGTTTCTCATTGACCTCGCGCACCGTCTCGATATCGACGATGCTGCGTTCGTTTTCTTTAGCCGTCTCCACCGAGTTCTGATGCAGAAGCTCCGCATTGCGCTTCAGAAGCTCATTCGTCGTGTTGTTGACCGCCTGCTGCATGCGCAGCACCTTCTGCTGTGCCGAAAGGCCCAGGGCGATGACAAGCTGATTCTTCCAGAGCGGAATCGTCGAATAGATGGCCGTCTGTACGCGGTCGATGAGGGCCTTATCGTTGTTCTGGATCAGGCGGATCTGCGGCGCCGTCTGAATGGCAATCGTCTTGCTGATCTTGAGGTCGTGGATCTTCTTCTCAAAGCGGTCGACATTGGCCTCATAATCGGCGACGACCTGCACGGCCATCGGGTCATTGGCTGCTGCTGCCTGCTCATGAAGCTTCGGCAATTCCACCTCACGCATCTCCCGGACCTTCTCCTCGCCGGCTTCAATGTAGAGCTGCAGTTCCTTGAAATAGGCGAAGTTCTCATCGTAAAGCTTGTCGAACAGCACGACATCCTTCATCATCTTGAGTCTGGCCTGTTCGAGGCTGCCCGCAATGCGTTCGACCTGCACCGAGAGCTTCTCGTAGCCGGCCTTGATGTTCTCCGTCTTGTTGACGAGACTGCCGATAAGCGGCACCTTGCGCAAAAAGCCGCCCTGACTCTTCTCATCGTATTCCTTGACCTGCGTCACGAGGCTGCCGAGCAGCTGCCCGACTTCGCCGCTGTCCTTCGTGCGGACCTGCGCGAGCACGCTGTCGGAGAACTCCGCTATCTTCTTCTGTGCCGGCGCGCCATACGTCAGCAGGGATTCGGTATTCGTCAAATCGATGTGATCCTTGATCTGCTGTACTTTTTCCCGCTCTTCCGGCGACAGGGTATCGACCGCTTTTTCGATTTCCTGCTTAGTCTGTACGGGGATTTCCTTTTGCTGCCCGTCCGCCTGCTTGTCCTTATGCATCTTCATGAGATCGGCCAAATCCGGATTCGGTTTAATCATAACAGTCACCGTCCATTTCCACGATAATACTCAGTATAAAAATGATCCATCGGCATGAACAGATAGCGCACGCCCTCACAAATACCCACGATGCCGGGAATTGCCGTCCACCAGAACAGGAGATACAGGATTCCCCATTTCGTCTTGCCCTGATAGAACTTATGCGCGCCAATGGCACCACCGAAGATGGCCAGGGCGCTCATGATGAGCTTCTCCTTGAGGACATCCGAGCGCAGCTCCTGCGGCATGACAGCCGGCAGCTCCTCAGCCACGCGGAATGCGCGGCGGCGCGGATGCTTGCGGCCGGCCCGGTTCACCGGGGCATGATCATGGCGGCACGACATCGGCTTGAGGCCATCGATAATTCCTTTGACAAGACTCCCGTCTTCTTTTGCTTCCGGCTGTCCGTCACCGGCACTCGCGTTGTGAATGCCATCGGCCTCCATCGTCTTCTGCAGGACCGAGAGCTCTGCATCCATGTCGAGGAGCTTCTCCCCGAGGACGCGTTCAAACTCCTTTTCATAAGCTTCATCAAAGGAAGACAGGGTTTCCTTGATGTGTTCCCTGGTCTCATTGACCTGATCCGTATCGAGGCCCGTCTTCTCGAGTTCATGGTACTCCTCGGCCATGGACGCCGCCCGGTCCTGATACGTGTCAATGAAGCGACGGGCTGCAGAAATGCTCTGCGGATGCTTTTCGAGATAGGTAAGCAGGTTCGCTGCAATCTGCTGCATGGTCAGGAGCTGCTGGCGCAGTTCGCCATCACGGATGGTCTGGCTCGCCTTCTCAATGCGGTCATAATCCGTCAGTGCCTTCTGCCAGCTCTCCGCCACGAGTTCGGCTTCATCATCCGAAAGCTCCTTGAGCGGCAGCTTTGCCTGGAATCTCTGTCTGCCGCTGCGATAATGCCAGGCCCGATACCCCAACGCAACGCTGAGCACCATGCAGACGGCCGTCATGCCCGCATACAAAAAGACTCCCTGTGTCCCCTGTTCCACCGCGCCATCCAGCGACGCGCATCCGATCAGGAAAGACAAGACTGACATGCCCCATAAAAAGCCTCTCATATCGTCACCACCTTGATTTATCTCTGGACCACGAAGTCCGTTCCATCATAAGAAGGTCTATTTTTTATTATAACAAAAAACGCCCGCAGAAACGACTATTCCGGCAAAGAAACAAGAAAACGTCTCCACATCATGAACGATGTACGGAGACGTTTTCCTGTTTTGGCGGCAAAGCCTGAAGCCTGCAGGTCTTTACCAGTGATATTTCTCGCCGCGATTGATCTTGAATGCCCGGTATATTTGTTCGACGAGCAGGAGACGTACCATCTGATGCGTAAAGGTCATCGGCGAGAAGCTCAGGCGCTCATCCGCCCGCTTCCGGACCTCCTCAGACAACCCGAAGGCTCCACCGATCAGGAACGTGATGCTGCTGCGGCCGCTGAGGCCGAGCTGTGCAATGGAGGCGGCCAGCTCTTCGGATGACTTCTCCCGGCCGTAAACGTCGAGCACGAACAGGTAGCTGCCCTGCGGCACGAGCTTCAGGAGTTTCTCTCCCTCACGTGCGAGCGTCTGCTCTTTTTCCGCCGGCGACGGATCATCCGGCATCTTTTCCTCATGGATTTCCCGGATCTCGACTTGAGCAAACGGCTTGAGGCGCTTGAGGAATTCCGCGATTCCCATGGAAAGATACTTCTCTTTGATTTTGCCGGCGCAGACAATCGTGATTTTCATGTGCTGCTGCCGCCTTACTTATTGTCCTGCGGCATCTCTTCGAGCGAGATATCGACTTCACGCTCATGGCCGTTGCGGTCAATCGTCGCCTTGACGGTATCGCCAACCTTGTGGGAGGCGACCTTGGAGCGCAGATCCGTCACACTGTTGACATCCTCACCATCGAGCTTGAGGATGATATCGCCGCGCTGCAGGCCGGCTTTGTCGCTCGGGCCGCCGATGACGACCTTGAATACGTAAACGCCCTTGTCGATGTTGAGCTGATAGCCGTAGCGTGCGGCTGTCTGCGGATCAAAGACCGAGATGCCGAGGTACGGATGGGCGACGTAGCCTTTGTCCATGATCTCGTTGATGACTTCCTGCACCGTATTGATGGGGATGGCGAAGCCCATGCCCTCAACGCCGCTCGCTGCAACCTTGATGCTGTTGATGCCGATGACCTGGCCGTCTGCGTTGGCCAGCGCACCGCCCGAGTTGCCCGGGTTGATGGCCGCATCCGTCTGGATGAGCTTGAGACGCGTATCACTCGTCTCGAGCGTACGATTGAGCGCACTGATGACACCGCTCGTCACGCTGCCCTGGAATTCAAGGCCCAGCGGGTTACCGATGGCAATGGCCGGTTCACCGACGACAATCTGGTCGGAATCGCCGAACGTCGCAGCCGGCAGGTCCGTCGCATCCACTTTGACGACGGCCAGGTCGGTGAGTTCATCGGCACCGACCAGCTTGCCCTTGAGCGTCTTGCCGCCCGGCAGCGAGACAATGAGCTCCTTCGCGCCGTTGACGACATGGTTGTTCGTGACGATGTAGCCGTCACTGCGGAAAATGACGCCGGAGCCGACACCTTCTGTTTCCACCGGATTATTGAACCAGTCGCGAGCCACGGCCTTGTTCGTGATGCCGACGACCGTGGGGCCGACAGCCTTGGCTGCGCGGACGACCGGCGTGTTGCGGGCATCAGAGAGACCCTCGGTCGAAACCGATGCTGCCGGCTTTGCCGCCTCCGTCGCTGCGGCCGAAGACGACGAATTATTCGCCGTACCGGCTGAGCAGCCCGTAAAGGTCACGGCCGAGATGGCCAGCATGGCTGCAATGGCAATGCCGGCTTTTTTATGCTTCCTGTTCGCAAAGATATTCTTCATGTGAATCATCCTCCGCTTTCTTATCCTCCAAATAATCATCTGCCCGGATCGCGTCAGTGCAGGCGCACCGGCTCATCCTGAGCAGTCAGGCTGAGCTCCAGGGACACGCCCTGCTGCTTCAGGATGGATGCCACCGTTTCGGAAGCCAGTTCCGGCGTATTGTTCTTCTCCGACAGATGTGCCAAAAATACATGCTCAGGCCGCTTCTTCATGCGGACCAGTGCCCAGGCGGCATCGGCGTTGGCGAGATGGCCGCGATTCGACAGGATGCGCCGCTTGAGCGCCCAGGGATAATCGCCGTGCTTGAGCACCTCCGGATCATGATTGGCCTCTAGCACCAGCACATCAGCCCCGTCAATCGCAGCCTGAACGCTCGAGGTGACGAAACCGAGGTCTGTGGCGAGTGTGCAGTTTTGCGAGCCCATGACGCGGTAGCCGACGGGATCCGCCGCATCGTGCGGAATCCTGAAGGGATCGATTGTCAAATCCCCGAGGCGGAAAGCCCCGTCAATCGGATGAAAGCAGTCATCGGGGATGGCCTGACGGCAGCTCATGTGCTCGATGGTCCCGCGCCGCGTAAAGATGGGCAGGCGGTACCATTTTGACAACGTGGCCAGTCCGGCGATGTGATCACGGTGTTCGTGCGTGACGAGAATCCCGTCGAGTGTCGAAACATCGACCTGTTCTTCTGCCAACCGCTTCTTGATGCGCGTTGCGCTGATACCTGCATCGATGAGCAGTTTCGTCCCATCCATCTCCACGTACACGGCATTGCCCTTGCTGCCGCTGGCGAGTACCACTACCTGCATGTCCTGTTTCCCCTATCTTAGTCGGCTATTCTGTAAACCATCTGCAAAAAATCTGACAGTATTTATTATACACCATTTTCCTGCCCGCGGCCCAGAGAGAATCTTCGCCAACGGCATACATGGCAAAAAAATGCCAGCTATACTATAATGGAGACAGTATCGTGTCATAATTGACACAAATTGCATCGCCAGCCAGCGATAGAAAGAGGTGTATCATCATAAAAACAGAAGCAATCGATAAACTCATTGCGGCAGAGCTCAAGATCCGTCCCGAACAGGTGCGGGCCGCCATTGAACTGCTGGACGCTGGCAATACCGTCCCCTTCATCGCGCGCTACCGCAAGGAAGCCACCGGTTCACTGGAAGACGAACAGCTCCGGCAGCTCGAAGACCGCCTCGGCTACCTGCGCAATCTCAGCAAGCGCCAGGAAGAAATCATAAACCGCATCGAAGAGCAGGGCAAGCTCACCGATGAGCTGCGCGCCTCCATTGAACAGGCGACAAAATTGCAGGAGCTGGAAGACCTCTATCTTCCCTATAAGCAGAAAAAGCGCACGCGCGCGCAGATGGCCCGTGAACGCGGTCTCGAACCACTGGCCAACGCAATGCTGCTCCAGATGGACACCAAGGGCACGCCAGCCCAGAAAGCAGCCGCGTTCGTGCAGGACGGCGGTCCTGTCGCCACCGTGGAGGACGCGCTGGCCGGTGCCATGGATATCGTCGCCGAAACCATCATGGAAGATGCCAGCCTGCGCAAGGCCATGCGCGAACGTCTCTGGCGCACAGCGGTCATCGAGACGAAAGCCTCTCCCAAGGCGCCGGAGGAACAGGCTGCCGTTTTCCAGATGTACGCAGCATACGAGGAGCCGCTTTCCCACCTGCCGGCACATCGCACGCTGGCCATCAACCGCGGGGAGAAACTCGGCTGCCTGAACGTCACGCTGAAAACGGATACCGAAGCAAACTGCCGCCTGATTTACCGGCAGGTCCACAAACGCCCCTCCATCTGGGAGGATGCCCTGCAGGCCGCAATTGAAGACGGGTACAAGCGCCTGCTCTTCCCTTCACTGGAACGCGAGCTGCGCGCCAAGCTCACCGAGGAAGCTGAAGCTCAGGCCATCCATCTGTTTGGCGTCAACCTGCGCCAGCTCCTGCTCCAGGCCCCGCTCGCCGGACACACCGTCATGGGGCTCGATCCCGGCTACCGCAATGGCTGCAAGATGGCCGTCGTCGATTCCACGGGCCGCGTGCTCGATTACGGCGTGCTGCAGATCACGCAAAGCAAAGGCGCCTATGAAGCGGCAAAGCGCAAGGTGCTCGCTTCCATCCGCGCGCATCACGTGACCCTGCTTTCCATCGGCAACGGTACGGCCTCTTACGAAACCGAGCAGTTCGCCGCGGAACTCATCCGCGAGTACGAGCTGCACGATGTCCACTACCTCATCACGAATGAAGCCGGCGCCTCCGTCTACTCGGCTTCCAAGCTGGCCAAGAAAGAGCTGCCCGATTACGACGTCGTCATCCGCGGCGCCGTTTCCATTGCCCGGCGCGTACAGGACCCGCTGGCCGAACTCGTCAAGATCGACCCGCAGGCCATCGGTGTCGGCCAGTACCAGCACGATGTCAACCAGACGGAACTCGCCCATACGCTTGACGCCACGATTGAGGCCGCCGTCAACCATGTCGGCGTCGACCTCAACACGGCTTCTCCTGCGCTGTTGCGCCATGTGGCCGGCATCAACGCGACCACCGCGAAGAACATCGTGACCTTCCGCGACGAGAACGGCCGCTTCACGAGCCGCCGCCAGCTGCTCAAGGTCCCACGGCTCGGACCGGCAGCCTTCACGCAATGTGCCGGCTTCCTGCGCATCCACGAGGGAAAATCGCCGCTTGACGATACCCCCGTGCATCCCGAATCCTACCAGCTTGCACAGGAACTCCTGCAAAAGCTCGGCTTTGCCCTCAGTGACCTCAAGGACAAGGATAAGCTGCCACTGATCAAGATGAAGCGAGAGATGATGAAGCCGCAGGACGAAACGCGACTCGCCAAGGAGCTCGCGGCGGGATTGCCCACGGTCCACGATATCCTCGACGCGCTCGTGAGCCCCGGCCGCGATCCGCGCGAGGATTTGCCCGCTCCTTTGACGCGCCAGGCCATCGTCAAGCTCTCCGACCTCAAGCCCGGCACCATCCTGCGCGGCACCGTGCGCAACGTCACGGACTTCGGCGCCTTTGTCGATATCGGCCTGCATCAGGATGGCCTCATCCATATCTCTGAGCTTTCACACAGGCGCGTCAAGCATCCCCTTGAGGTCGTCGCCATCGGTGACACACTCAAAGTCATGGTCATCAGCGTCGACGAGAAGCGCGGCCGCATCGGCCTTTCCTTAAAACAAGTCCCGAAAGGAGAACGTCTATGAGTCTTCTGCAAGACACCATCCGGGCCATCCAGGCCCCATCCGCCGAAATCTCAAGCACCGTCAGGAAAAAGCTGCAGATCCTGCTCGAAGGCGATACCCCGCAGCTCGGAAAGCTGCTGCCTCTCTTATGCCGCTATCTCGATATGCGCGGCTGCCTGCACCCGGAACTCCCGCAAAAAGCAACGGTAATCTGCTGCGCCGACCACGGTGTTGCCTGCGAGGACGTCAGCGCCTATCCGCCCGAGACGACTGCTCAGATGACGCGCAACTACCTCATCAGCCGCGGCGCCGCAGCCAATGTCTTCGCGGACTTTGCCAACTCCGACCTCTTCGTCGTCAATATGGGCATTGCCGTCCCCATGGATGATATCCCGGAACTCATCGACCGCCGCATTGCACCGGGCACGGCCGATATGGCAAAAGGGCCGGCCATGACGCGGGAACAGGCGAAAGCGTCCATTGAAGCGGGCATCGGACTTGCCAACGACCTTATCGCCAAAGGATACAACTGCTTCCTGCCCGGCGAGATGGGCATTGCCAACACGACTGCCAGCGCAGCCATCGCCGCTGTTTTCTGTCATCTGACCGCCGAGCAGGCCACTGGCCGCGGCACGAATATCTCTGACGAGCGCCTGCAGCACAAAATCGGCATCGTGCGTCAGAGCCTCGCGGTCAATCAGCCGGATGATAACGATGGCCTCGATGTCCTCGCCAAGGTAGGCGGCTTTGAATTTGGCTGCATTGCCGGTCTTATCCTCAGTGCCGCAGCACATCGCTGCACCGTGATCCTCGATGGCGCCAATTCCAGCGCCGCAGCGCTCATTGCCCAGGCCCTCGCGCCGGATTCTGCCGCCTATCTGCTGCCGTCCCACCTCGGCTCCGAACGCTCGCACCGCCATATGCTCCAAAAGCTTGGACTTTCTCCGTTCCTGCGCCTTGACCTGCGGCTTGGAGAAACCGGCGGCTCAGCCATTGCGGCGGATCTGCTGAACGCGGCTCTCTGCGCCTGGCAGTCAATCGATGAAAACGAGGACATCGAGGAAGAGCCTCCGTTCGAACATCGCCATATGGGGGCAGAAAACCCGCATCTTACGGATAAGACCTTTGACTTCTACTTCCACACCATCATGCCGCTCGACCGGCCGTCCATGGAGCGCTGCCAGCGCCGCATCGACAACCTGGCCAAGCCCATCTACAGCCTCGGTGCACTCGAACAGATTGCCGTAGAATACGCCGGCATCGACCGCGACGAACGGCCGACCATCATCTCAGGAGATCTCGGCCTGCTTTGCTTCACGGGGCAAAAGTCAAATGCCATGCAGATGAAGCTCACCCAGGCCTTCGCCGACCACGCAGACTTCCGCGTCCGGCTCGCCCATCTTTACCCATCTGCTTCCCCTGCCGCCGCTTTCAATTTTGGACGCGAATGCGGGGAAGAGATGAGCGGCTTCCGCGCCATCGTCGGCCTGGCCACGACCGAAATTGACCCCGACGCACCATTCGGGACCATGGCCGCCGATCTTCACCAGGCTCTGCTGCTGCCCGACGGCAGCCTGCGCTATGCGGAAGATACGTTCCTGCAGCATGTCCCCGCCATGTACCGGAACACGATTTCTGCCCTGATGGGTGCCATCCTGGCCTCCGCACGCAATTCCAGCCTGATCCTGCTCGATGATGAAACCACCTGCCTGGCAGCCCGCTATACGGCCAAGCTCTGCCCGGATGTGCGGCCTTACCTACTGCCCGTCCAACCGGAACTCCTGCAGCTCGACTTGAAGATTCCCGGCGGCCTGCTGGCCAGCCTCGGCACATCCATCCTCAAGGCCTCCATCGATATGCTGAACAATATGAAGACCTTTGCCGAAACCGATGTTGCCGTCGCCGCTGATGGCCCCGGAGCCGGACGTCAGGAACGATAAAATACCATAAGACAAGAAAATGGAGCAGCCGCCAGTATAATATGCTGGTGGCTGCTCCATTCCTGTATGACGAACTTACAAGCCCAATTCTTCATGATGCTCCTGCATCCCCTCGATGCAGCACTGCATGACCTCGCCCGGCTCCATGCCCAGCATTGAAAAGCCGCGCTTGATGATTTCACGGTTGCATTTCGCGGCAAAACGCTTATCCTTGAATTTCTTCTTGAGGCTCTTGACGGCCATGCCCTCCATCTTTTCCGGACGCATCAGTGCATACGCCTGGATGATGCCGGTCAGCTCATCCACCGTGAACAAGCTCTTTTCCAAGGAAGTCTGCGGTTCCCGCTCCTCCGTCGTGATGCCGTAGCCGTGCGAAATGATGGCAAGGATATCCGCCTCGGGAACTCCTTCCGGCTCGAGGAACTCCCGCACATGGTGGCAGTGCTCATCGGGATACGCCTCATAATCCACATCATGTAGATAGCCAATCGCACGCCAGTGCTCCTCATCTTCGCCAAAATGACGGGCCATTGCGCCCATGGCTGCGCTGACGGCTGCGGCATGCGTAAAGAGATGCTCCTCCGTCGTATGTTTCTTCAGGATTTCACGGGCCTTTTCCAATGTCAATTTTTCCATAAAGATCCCCCCATCTGTAAGCTCATATATTTATATTCTAACCATCTGTCTCCATTATGCAAGCACGATTTCTTCGCAGAGTTATCCACATTGTGCACAAGCTTATCTGTGGATATTGTGGATAACTACGATTATTTTCTGGAAAATGACGGTATCCTTCATCTTTTTTCCATATTGTCAACGAAAATCATGTGGATAACCTTGTGGAACATCCTTCAGCACTGTTTAAGCCTCATAAACACATGAACTACGTCTCTTGGTGTATACTGTATTTCTTTTCGTGATATAATGATTTCCTGGTTTCCTTCATACGATTCTCCGGCCTGACTTTGATCCTGCCTCAGCTGCGGAAATTCACTGCGCGCGGCGGTCGACTTCGCATTATCACGACTACTTATATGGGGGCAACCGATCCAAAAGCAATTCAGAAACTGGCAGAGCTGCCAAATACCCGTATACGGATTTCCTACAATGTCAAGGAAACTCGCCTGCATGCCAAGGCTTATATCTTTCATCGCGAAAGTGGATACTCCACGGCCTACGTTGGATCCTCCAACCTCTCTCATGCCGCAATTGCCGATGGACTGGAATGGAACATGAAGGTAACTCAGCAGGATCTGCCAGGAATCCTCGAAAAAATGACCGCAACCTTTGAGACGTATTGGCACGCCGACGATTTCGAACTCTATGCCGGCAGCACAGATGAATTCCAGCAGCTTCGTCAGGCAATTGACCATGCGAAAAACCGTGATATGACAGCCAGCCAATACCAGCTGTATCATTTCACGTTGCGGCCCTATCCGTATCAACAGGCCATCCTCGATGCCCTGCAGGTCGAACGCCAGCAGCGCCATCATTGGCGGAATCTCATTGTCGCCGCTACGGGAACCGGCAAGACGGCTATCGCAGCCTTTGATTATCGGCGCTTCGCACAAAGCCGTCAAAACAGACCCCATCTGCTTTTCATCGCTCATCGGGAAGAAATCCTGCGACAGAGCCGGTCCTGTTTTCAACAAGTCCTGCACGATCCTGCATTCGGTGAACTGTCCGTCGGCAGCAGCCATGCCGAAAATCCTGCCTATCTCTTTATGTCCATCCAGACATTCAATAGCTGCCATTTATGGGATAGACTATCCCCTTCTTATTATGACATGATCATCGTCGATGAATTCCACCATGCGGCAGCTGCGTCCTACCAGAGATTGTTAAACTATTTCACGCCCAAGATCCTGCTAGGGCTGACAGCCACTCCAGAACGCATGGACGGCAAGGATATCCTCACCTATTTCGACCATCGCATTGCTGCGGAAATCCGTCTTCCCGATGCTATTGAACGGCGCCTGCTATGCCCGTTCCATTACTTCGGCGTAGAAGACCCCATTGACCTCAGCACAGTAAAATGGCTACATGGGCAATACGATACGAATGCCCTGAACAATCTCTATGTCCTGGAAAGCCTCCCAGCCCAAAAGCGCGCCAAAGCCATCCTGCAAAGTGTCGACCAGTACACTGCCGATATCCACGATGTGAAGGGCCTAGGGTTCTGCGTCAGCAAAAAACATGCGCATTTCATGGCAGCTTATTTCAATGCGCATGAAATACAAGCGCGCGCTCTGGATAGTGAGACGCCAAATGCAGAACGCCTGCGTGCCTGTCAGGATCTTGAGACCGGCCGCCTGACTTTCTTGTTCGTTGTCGATCTTTTCAATGAAGGCGTCGACATTCCCGCCGTAAATACGGTTCTTTTTCTGCGGCCAACCAACAGCATTACGGTATTCCTGCAGCAGCTGGGGCGTGGATTACGCCTCGCTCCCGGTAAAGATTGTCTGACGGTACTCGATTTCGTTGCACAATCCAACCGCAGTTACGATTTCGCGAACCGCCTGCAGGCACTGCTCGGACATGACCAGCCCGTGAAAATCCGTCAAGAGATACAGACAGGTTTTCCACACGTTCCAAAGGGATGCTCCATACAACTCGAAGAAATCGCACAAAAATACATACTGGAGAATATCCGCAAACGCCTGAGCAAAAACGATTACTATCGGGAACTCATCAGAGAGCTCTATACCGTCAACAATCATATCGTACCGGGGCTCGCTGACTTCCTGCAGGCGGCGCAGCTCTCACCACAGGTATTTTATAATGGAAATCGCAGCTATGCACGGCTCTGCGCAGAAGCTGGCATCATAGAGGATTTTCCCGTCAGTGAAGAAGAAACTCTGATGAAAAAAGCATTCCCTCGCATACTGGGAATCGACGCCCCGCATTGGCTCCAATTCTTGCAGGCGTCGTTTACGAATTCTGCTCCGCAGGATCCTGGCTTGACTGCACAGTATTTGCGCATGTGGCAATTCACAATCTGGAGTAAGGATTACCAAGCAGCTGGCATGCACACGCCCCAGGAAGCCATCACACAGCTGAACCAAATTACACCGCTCAAGAAAGAACTGTTGGAGCTCTTGGACTACCAGTATCAGCACATCGGCATGATAACAAAACGAGCAGAGGTCCCTTACCTCTGCCCGTTAGAAGTCCATTATCATTATTCGCGCGACCAGATTTTTGCCGGTCTCGGTTTGGAAAAGCCGTCAAGCGTGCGAGAAGGTGTAAAATACCTGCACGCAAAAAACAGCAGCATTGTCACGCAGCCTACAGACGTCTTTCTCGTCACCTTGAATAAGAGCAGCAACGAATTTTCTGATACCACGCGTTATGAGGATTATTCCATCAATAGCCATCTTTTCCATTGGCAATCACAGAGCACGACCTCCGAGCAGTCGCCTACAGGCCAGCGATATATCCAGCAGAATAAAAACGGAAATATCATACTGCTCTTCGTCCGTGAAAACAAGAAAAATGCTTTTGGACATACGGAAAACTATGCGTTCCTTGGTACGGCGCATATTGTCAGCCATCGCGGGTCTCAGCCTATCACGATTATTTATCGTCTCGACGAAGCGATTCCCGCCAAATACTTAGCCATGACCGACAGCAGCGGTGTCCTTTGAAGTATCATTCCTTCGCTGCAGCAGGGATCTCTGAGGTACAGTGCGGGCAGCGCGTGGCGTCATCTGCGATTTCCTGACGGCAATAGGGGCAAAGGCGTGCGGCCTTTGCCTCTTTTTTTGGCATCAGGCGATTGACCTGCTTGATGAGCAGGAAGATGGCGAAAGCCACGATCAGGAAGTCGACGACGGCATTGAGGAAAGAGCCGTATGCAATGACCGGCAGGCCGGCGTCGCGTGCTTCTGAAAGGGTAGCAGCGGGCGTGCTGGAAAGGTTCAGGAAGAGATTTGAAAAGTCAACACGTCCGAGCAGCAGGCCGATGGGCGGCATCAGGATATCATTGACAAACGAAGTGACGATCTTGCCAAACGCTGCACCGATGATGATACCAACAGCCATATCGAGGACATTGCCCCGCATAATAAATTTTTTGAATTCCTCAATCATAAATACATCCCCTTTACGGATAAAAAAAGAAAAGATCGTTTTCATTGTAGCATAACAGACAGCAAAAACATATATACATACACAAAAAAAGACCCCGCTGACGCGGAGCCTTCGCTTAACCGGCA
>NZ_QRQA01000023.1:0-416 GCF_003475755.1 Mitsuokella sp. AF33-22
CATCATCTGTGAAAGGAGCACACAAAAAGAAGCCAGAGAATCTGTCGTGAATCCATACAAGACAGCAGTTTCTGGCTTCTGAATCAATGACCTGGAATCCCCGTTCATGTCGTACGCTCCTTACAAACACACCCAAAGCGCAAAAAGGTTTCCATTAGCAATGCGATAGTCTTATGCAATTACAGATGGTCCTCTGCCGCGGCTCTCCTTTCCGGACGCTTGCTCATATCCCCAACCAAAATCGTGTCACTAACTTCGTTTTCTTTTCGTTGCGAGGATTATATCATTTATCAAAAAAAAAAAAACAGTGCTAAAAATTGATTCTTTCTTATCCACAGGAATTAATATACTTTTAAACTAACTTTAATCCATTTTTCTTTGTTTTTCTAAGAAATACGCATATAAAGGACGTTGCC
>NZ_QRQA01000023.1:426-28661 GCF_003475755.1 Mitsuokella sp. AF33-22
TTTCTTTGTTTTTCTAAGAAATACGCATATAAAGGACGTTGACCCTCCTGCCTATAAGGCTTCCTGGCTTCTCGAATCCTTGAAAAATAAATATTACAGCACGATTATTCTTTTATAAAGAAAATTTATGTATCTTTATGTGTCCACCTGTAACCTACATACAAAAAGGCCCTGCATGCGTTTGGCATACAGGGCCCGTGCGGCTCGTATTCTCTTATTTTACAACGGTTTCCGTCTTCTGCTCGCTCTGTGCCAGCTGCTTCAGCTCCGGCTTCTCATCCTCGGCGACAGCCGATTTGAACTCGCGGACGCTCTTGCCCAGGGATTTGCCGACCAGGGGCAATTTGCCCGGGCCGAAGACCAAGAGGCCGATGCCCAGGATCAGCAAGAGTTTCGGTACCGTAAGACCCATTAACATAGTGATTTCCTCCATCCAGCGAAACACGTAACACGACTCATTTCTGACATTATATCACGAATGGAAGGTATTGAAAAATACGCGTTGCCTATTGCTCGTATAGGGATTATCTATGCCGCCGGCTCACGCATCGAGGCAGGCCGTAATGCGCGCGATGGCTTCCGGCAGCACGGAGGCTTCCATGCCGGAATAGTTGAGCACGAAGATGTGGTCGGCAGCGGGAGCCTTACCCGCATAGTAGTCGTGCAACGGCCGCATGCGAATGCCGTGTGCGGCAAAGTCCTGTTCGAGCTGCTCGTCGCTCTTTTTCGTGTGGAAGCGCAGCAGGAAATGCAGGCCGGAGCCGCGTTCGAGGATGTCGGCGCGCGTGAGCAGGCCGCCCGCTTTCATGGCTTTGAGCAGGGCTTCGCGGCGCTTGCGGTAGCTGTTGCGCATGCGGTTGATATGCTTCTCGAAGTAGCCATCCTGGATGAAGCGCGCGAGCGTGTACTGCTCGAAGTTCGAGACGGTGCAGCTGTAGAAGCCGAGCTTTTCCTCAAAGTCCCGGACGAGGCGTTCCGGCAGTACCATGTAGCTGATGCGGATGGTCGGCGTCAGCGTCTTGGAAAAGGTGTTCATGTAGATGACGCGGCCGCTGACATCGATGCCCATCATGGTCGGGATGGGGCGTCCCGTCAGGCGGAATTCGCTGTCGTAATCGTCCTCGATGATATAGCGTCCGGGCGCGGCGCTGGCCCAGCCCAGGAGCTCGTAGCGGCGGCTGATGGGCGTGATGCAGCCCGTCGGGAAGTGATGTGACGGGCTGATGTGAAGCACATCGACGGCCTTTGCCTGCAGATCCGGCAGCGAGATTCCTTCTTCCTCCATATCGACGGGCACACAGTCGACGCCGTGGCGATGGTAGACCTTGCGGATCTTGTCGTAGCCGGGATTCTCGACGCCGAAACATTTCCCGCGTCCCAAAAGCTGCACGAGCAGGCCGTAGAGATATTCGGTGCCGGCGCCAATGACAATCTGACCGGGCGTCACGTCAAGGCCGCGGAAGCTGCGCAGATGACCGGCGATGGTCGCCCGGAGGCTCAGGATGCCCATGCCGGGCGAGCGCTCAAGCAGGGCTTCCGGCTGCCCGGCGATGACCTGCCGCAGCAGGCGCGTCCAGGTCTTGAACGGGAAGTCCGCAGGCGGCAGGCTGTTGGCCGTGAAGTCCGCGAAGTATCTCGGTCGCGGCGCTTCCCGCTCAGCGGCAGGCTCTGCCTTTCGCAGACTCTCCTGCGGCACGCCCATGACCCTGACCACGAAAAAGCCTTTTTTCGGGACAGACTGACAATATCCTTCGGCCACCAACTGACCATATGCCCCTTCTACGGTGATCACGCTGATGCCGAGCTGGCGCGCGAGGCTGCGCTTCGACGGCAGCTTCTCTCCCGCCCGCAGACGACCCGCGAGGATGTCGCCGCGGATGCAGCGGTAAAGGTGCTCATAGAGGGATTCGCCCTCCAGGTGTTCAAACGAATAGGTCAGCATGATGGCTCCAATCTGATACTAGTTATTTATCACATTTTGATTATTTCTATAAGGTCAATTTCAGTATATACTATCTTTCAGATGGACACAAGTCCTATTATTGTCAACACACTTGACAAAGAAAGAAGGAATCATCATGACATCGTATGCATCAAAATCGTCCTGGACGACCCGACAGCTCTGCCTCGCGGCGGCCATGACAGCGGTCGTCTTTCTCGCCACGTTCGTGCCGCGCATCCCCATCCCGCTTGGCTACGCGCATCTCGGTGACGCCGCAATCTTCCTCATGGTCCTGTTCATCGGACGCAGAGAGATGCTGTTTGCCGCCTGCTTCGGCTCGGCGCTCTCCGACCTGCTCGGCGGCTTCCCGCTCTGGATCGTGCCGACGCTCGTCATCAAATTCTTCATGGCCGACATCGCCTGGCGCTTCATCCGGCCTGACCGTGAGGAAGCGGCTTCGCTGCCCCGCATGACGGTTGGCTTTCTCGCAGGCTCCCTCTGGATGTCTGTCGCCTATACGCTTTTCGGCGCGCTGCTTTACGACAGCCTCGCAGCGGGACTTGCCTCCGCGCCGGGCCTCATCGCCGAAGGACTGCTCAACACGGCTGTCGCCGTCGTCGCGGCCGGGCTGCTCCAGAAGGCTCTGCCGCACCGCTGAGCGATATCGGCTGGCCAAGCTCCGGTGTTTTATGTGTTACCTGCCCTGCTCGAGTTTCAACAGGGCTTCTTTCATCGGCAGGCCCCAGGCGTAGCCCGTGAGACTGCCGTCGCTGCCGATGACGCGGTGGCATGGCACGATGATGCTGAGTGGATTGGCTCCGACGGCGCCACCGACGGCATGGTATGCCTTCGGCTTCCCGATGGCCTCGGCAAGCTGCTTATACGTCGTCGTATGACCGTACGGCACCTTCACGAGTTCCTGCCAGACGCGCAGACGGAACGGCGTCCCCTTGAAGCGATACGGCACGGTAAAGGCACGGCGCTTGCCGGCCAGGTATTCCGCAAGTTCCCGCGCGGCCTGGTCCGTCAGCTCCGTGCGCTCGCCGCCGGCCTCGGCCGCATCTTCCTTCACGACGTCGATGGCGATGATGACCGCATCCTCCTCCACGATGCGGAAGAGCCCGAACGGGCCCGGATAATAGGCAGTATTCATGAGTATCATCTCTCCTTTCCTGTCCAAATTATACCACGATTTCTTGCACAAAAATACGACTCCAAGCATACGCGTGGAGTCGCATTTTTGTGCCTGTGATTCAGCAGCTGCTCATCGTCGTGCCTTTGGCCGTCAGGCCTTCAAAGTCGTGGATGAAGGCTTCCACGGCTTCGTCGATGGCGGCGTTCTTGACGAAGTTGTCGATGACGGAGCAGGCGACGGTGGCCGCGCCGATGCCGTATTTGCAGAGCTCGAGGACCTGCTGGCTGTTTTTGAAGCTGGCGGCGAGCACCTCGCACGGGATGTCATTCTTCTTGTAGATCTCGTGGATCTCGCAGGCCACCTTGATGCCGTCGTAGCCCATATTGTCGATGCGGTTGACATAGGGAGCCGCGTACTGCGCGCCGCACATGCCGGCAAGATAGCCCTGCATCGGCGTGTAGATGGCCGTGGCCGTGATTTTGATGCCTTTGGCATGCAGGGCCTTCATCGCCTTGAAACCCTCCGGCAGCGACGGCACCTTGACGTACGTGTTGTCGCCAAGTTCCCTGACGATGCGCTCGGCATCTTTGACCATACCATCAGCCTCACGGGCGATGACCTGGGCATGGAGCTGGGCATCCGGGCCGATGATCGCGCGAATCTCACGCAGCACCTCAAACGGCGGCCGGCCGCTCTTGGCCAGGATACTCGGGTTCGTCGTCACGCCGGCACACGGATAGTAGTCCCAGATGCGGCGGATAGCCTTGACATCAGCATCATCGATAATGAGTTTCATAGGAATCCCCCTGTTTCGTCGTTTTCTCGTAAACCACAAGCAAGGCAGCAGCCATTCCGGGGAATGACTGTGCCTTGTCGTGAAATGAATCAGCCTCTCGTCTTGCCGCCGGCCACGTTGTACGTAACGCCATGGATATAGGAAGCACGGTCGCTTGCCAGGAACAGGACGAGGTTTGCGACCTCGGTGAGCTTGCCGCTGCGTCCGAGCGGCGTCGTCTTCGTGCTCTTGTAGCCCTTGCGCAGGTCATCGACCGTGATGCCGCGCGTGTAGGAGAGTGCTTCCTCATAAGCCAGCGTGCGCAGGCCCGTCGCCTCGAGGATGCCAGGGGCTACGCCGACCACGCGGACGTTGTAGCGGCCGAGCTCTTTCGACCAGGAACGCGTGAAGGAGTTGACGGCGTTCTTGGTTGCGGCGTAGATGCCCTGGCCCTCGGAGCCTTCAAGGCCGCTCTCGGAGCTCATGTTGATGATAACGCCGGAGCCGTTCTTGACGAATTCATGGCCGAGTGCCTGTGCCATGAGATAAACGCCCTTGATGTTGACGCTCGTGACCTTGTCGTAAATCTTCTCGCTGAGCTCGTATTTGCCGTGCGGATCCTTCGGGTCGACGAGCAGGCACGGGATGTTGATGCCGGCGTTGTTGACGAGGATGTCGAGCTTGCCGAATTCTGCCTTGGCCTTCTCGACCATGGCATTGACGCTGTCGGCCTTCGTGACGTCGGTCACGACGTAGAGCAGCTTGCCCTTGCCTTCGCCGAGCTCGAATTCCGGCTCGTTCGGGTTCATGTCGCAGACCACGACGTTCGCACCGTTATCGAGGAACGACTGGGCGACCGTCTTGCCGATGCCGGATGCACCGCCCGTTACTACTGCCGTTTTACCTTCCAGATTCAACCAGGATGTCATATTAATCGTCTCCTATTCTCTTAATCAAAATCCTATTGTTTGTAGCCAAACGTCTGTAACGAATCTTGCGTTCCTGTTACGGGCGATAGATTGCAATCTCATCGCCGGGGGCTACATCGGCGACCGGCTTCTCCTCAAGGTAGAGGCTGCCTTCGAGGGACTCGCCGTCCTTGTTGGCATTGAAGCGCAGCGTGATGTGGCCGAGGTCTTTGAGGTTCTTCTGCACCTGATTGCCGACGAACACGACCTTATAGGAAGTATCGCCGAGCTTAAGGATATCACCGGGCTGCACCGTATCCTCGAGCTTGTTGCCGCGGTGCAGGATGCAGTATTCGCGGAGCTCCTGCGGCGCATTCTCGTTGAACATGATGAGCATGCCCGCGCCCTTGAAGGCGTTGACCTGTTCGCCAAGCTCCTGTACTGTCGTGCTGTAATATTTCTTCATGATCGTGTTCCTCCTGAATGACAATCAAGCAAAATCAAAGGGTTAATGGGGATTAGTTGGGTTAATGGGGTTCAGCCGGCAGCTTATGCCTCATAAAGGCCGAAGCTGGCGAGCCATGCAAGGACGACGGAAATCGGGCCCGTGATGAAACGGGAGTAAAGGACGGACGGCACACCGACTTCAACGGTCTGTGCCTCTGCCTCGGCAAGGCCAAGGCCGACCGGGATGAAGTCGCAGGCGCACTGGGCGTTGATGGCGAAAAGTGCCGGCAGGGCAAGATGCGGCGGAATGGCTCCCTTGCCGATCTCCACACCGATGAGAACACCGATGACCTGTGCGATGACGGCGCCCGGTCCAAGGAACGGAGAAAGGAACGGGAAGGAGCAGATCAGAGACAAGATGATGAGGCCGCCGATGTTGCCAGCCAGAGGAACCAGCAGATGTGCGATGACATCGCCGATGCCGGTGGAAAGGATGATGCCGATGAGCATCGAGACGAAGGCCATGAACGGCAGGATGGTCTTGATCATCGTGTTGATTGTCTCACGGCCGGCCTGATAGAAGACCGAAACGATGCCGCCCATAAACTGACCGACCTTGGCCATGAAGCCACCCTGTTGTTCCGAAATCTTTTTCGACGTATCATACTTGACCTGGCTGGCCGGCACCGCTGTTTCACTGGGCGCAGCCGCTGATGTTGCAGCCGGCGTCGCCGAAGCATCTGAGAAAGCCAGATTTTTTTCTCGTACAGCAGAAACGTAGATATCTGGTTTGATATACTGGGCGAGCGGGCCGCTCGGGCCGGTCGGGTTCAGGTTAATCGTGTTGATGCGTTTCTGCGGATAGATGCCGCAGCGCAGCGTGCCGCCGCAGTCGATGACGACAGCCAGGACTTCATCATCGGGGACGCTCGTCTTGAAGCCGTCGACGAGTTCACAGCCCGTCATCTCAGCAAGTTTCTGAGAAACTGGAGAAACCACGCCGCCCGTGATGTTGACAATCTTGTTTTTCTTATCGTCCGGATGCAGGACCAGCGGGCCGCCAAAGCCGCCGGAACCAGCCGTGACAACAACATCTTTATAATCTGCCATGATACATATCTCCTTCATATATGTTCATATGATGTATTGTTTGAGTAATTTTTTTTGCTCGTGGCCATCAGCCCTCGAGCTTCACCAGTTCCTTGCTGAGTTTTACACCCTGCTGCTTCTGTACATAGGCCGTTGTAAAGTCGGTGATCCAGCCACGCAGGAAGTTGATGACGATACCGATGAGGAAGTAACGCAGTGCCAGGTCAACCGTCGGCAGGCCGAGAGCCGAGATGCCGTTGGCGATGCCGAGGAATACGAAGAGCTCAGCAGGATCGACATGTGGGAACAGACCATTCAACGTGTGGCAGGATGCCGAAGCTGATGCGTAATACGATGGTTTGTAATACTCCGGCAGGAATTTGCCGAGGGAAAGTGTCATCGGGTTGCAGAAGAAGAACGTACCGACGACAGGCAATAGAATGTAACGCGTGACGACGTTACCGCCGCAGATCTTCGCGAATTTCTCAACTTTCTCCTGGCCGACAAAAGCAACGATGGAGTTCATCGCAACGAGCAGGCAGACGAGTGTCGGAATGATGCCCGTTACCCAGCCGACGAAGGTCTCGCCGCCTTTGTTGAACATGCCGATGAATCCTTGGGCTAAGAAAACCAGTGTGTCCATGTTTTACCTCTCCTTTTCTCCTTGAAAAAGCTTATGATGATTTCTTTAAAAGAGGCTTTGCCACAGCCTGTGCCTGTTCCTGAGCACGCTCCTGCTGGAGTTCCTGGTAATCCAGGTAGTCCTTGCGGGCACTCAGGGCTGCCTTTACCTGCTGGCGGGAAAGCCCCCTGCCCTTGCAGACCGTTTCGTCAAGTTCGAGCAGGCTCAGGCCCTCGAGTGCCGGGAAGTGCTTGCAGCGTGCAAAGATCGTGACACCCTCCATGATTTCTCCACGGATGATGCGGCAATCCTTGTCGATGCACAGCAGCACGACAGCTCCTGCGAGGATGCGTCCCTTCGACTTGCCGATGGCCACGCGGCCGATGGCGCGCAGCTCCTTGACGTGACGGCTGAAGCGGCGAAACTGCCAGAGTCCCAGCACCGTCTGCAGGATCCAGACCACAATCGCGGCCAGGAACAACGTCCAAAGCATAGCAATTCCTCCTTTTTTTATCCTTTCCTGCTCATTCGTTGAGCAGGATTTTGGCTGTGTCTTCGTCCGTAATCAGGACATTGATGAGGTGGCCCCTGAGGGCTCCCATGATGGCCGGTACTTTCTCCCGCGAAGCGGCCATGCCGATGCTGTACGGCAAGGTGGAAAGCTTCTCGAGTGGGACCGCAATCGTGCGGTCGGTAAACGGCGTTTTTACCGGCTTGCCGTTGATGTCGTAGAAAATGGAGCAGATCTCGCCAACGGCTCCCGTGCGGGTCATCGATTCGATGGCCTCGCGGCCGAAATCACCGGACCAGACAAGGTTCGAGGATTTGACCGGTGCGCCGATGCCGACGATGGCAATGTCGAGCTGTTTCCAGAAATTCGAGATCTTCTCGTAGTTGACGTCGTGGACGATGGCCTCGCGAATCTCGGCCGTGCGCGTGATGGCCGGCGCGTAGATGTAATGGCTGCGCGCACCGAACGCATTGGCCAGTTCGTAGCACAGTGTGTTGACGTGGTGATCGCTGTCGATGCGTTCCGGGCCGCCGTCGATGGGAACGAAATCCGCATCGAGCTTCGGCAGACGCTCGCGCCTCGCACAACGCGTCAATTCCCGGATGCTCGTGCCCCAGGCCAGGCCGATGACCTGACCGTCGGAGACGATGCGCCGCAGCAGGTTGAGTCCCGCATGCGCCATGTTCCGCTTGATGACCTGCATATCGTAGCTTTTGGATACGATGTAGGCTTCGCGAAGGCCGAAGCGCCGTTCAAGCGCAGCCTCGAGCTCCTCGTAGGAATCGCTTTCCACATTGATGGTGACGATGCCGTATTCGAGGGCCTTCTTGAGGTATTTGCTGACCGTTGTGCGGTCAACGCCCATGCGTTTCGCGATTTCGCTCTGTTTCATATGATCCATATAGTACATATTGGCTGCTTTTATCAAGATTCGCTTTTCAACTGGCACCATGTTGATTTCCTTTTCTTCACGTATGTGATGTTTAATCTCTTTTGTTATCCTCTTGACAGGTCTTATGTTATCAAGATAGCCCTGCAATTACAATCATTTTAGCCATTTTTTCTCTTGTTTTTCGTTATTCTCAATAAATTTCTCATTTATCTTCACATATACACAAGCTATGTCACTTATGTGAAGATAAGTTGAGCATCTTTTTTCCCGCCTGTCTGCCAAAATACGATTTGTTTTTATAATGAAAGTGATAACCAGTATTGACATATACCCCACTATGGTATATAACTAAATTATCATAACAATGAGGAGGAATCATCATGGCAACAGCAATCGTTGGCATACTCGTCCTGGTCGCATTGTTCTTCGCGGTCAAGGGCGTACTGAAACATTTCCGCGGGGAGAGCAGCTGCTGCGGCGGCGGCGCGGTCACGGCGCCCCCGCCCAAAAAACTCAGCGGCACGGTCATCGGCAAGAAGGTCGTCGACATCGAGGGCATGACCTGCGGCAACTGCAAGATCCGCGTCGAACAGGCACTCAACACGATTGACGGCGCAGCCGCCGAGGTCAATTTGCACCGTGGTCACGCCGTACTCAAGATGACGCGCGAGGTCAGCGACGACGAGATTCGCCAGGCACTGGCCGGCAGCGGCTACACGATTACCGGCATTCACGCAAAGGGATAAATAAAACATATTAATCAGGCCATTGAAAATTTATAGGGCAAATGGGGTTGCAAAATTTTTATTACCTGCTATAATCTAGTATTAGAAGTTGGTACTAGATTAGGAGGTAACAAAAAAAATGAAAGACTTTGCAAAAGTCATGAACGATCCCGCATTCCAGGCTATTTGGGAACAGAGCGCCAAGTCCTATGATTTCATCGCACGTATCGTTTCCGTCTACAAGGAAATGAGCAAAGACAGCGATAATCAGTAATATATACGTCGCAT
This sequence comes from Mitsuokella sp. AF33-22, assembly GCF_003475755.1. Classification (NCBI taxonomy): domain Bacteria; kingdom Bacillati; phylum Bacillota; class Negativicutes; order Selenomonadales; family Selenomonadaceae; genus Mitsuokella; species Mitsuokella sp. AF33-22. The sequence goes on from NZ_QRQA01000023.1 coordinate 9,761, forward strand.
TGCACAAGCGCATATGACGCCAGACGTCACATCTCCGTCATCCGACAAGGAGATGTGACGTTTTTATGTATGAAAAATGCCGCGGACCAGTCAGGATGAATCTCCTGCCGGCCTGCGGCATTTTGCTTTTATGGGAATCGAGGCGGGATTTATGAGTTGAGCAGCCAAGGGAACGTGGCGGAGAGATAACGGCCGATCTTCTCGCCCATCTCTTTCTTGGCCTGGTAGTCGGGGTGCAGGCCGTCCGTCGTATAATCGCTGCGGAGCCAGCCGCGCTCATCGGCAAGCGAGCTTGCGACATCCACGGAATACGGCTGACGCTTGACCCAGTCGCAGACGTACTGCTGATGCACGAGCCAGTCCGGCGTCGGATGTTCAATGCCCGCGCGGTGGATCATGAGGCCCGGATTGATGGGCGTCGGCGTCACGAAGACGGGGATGATGCCGTAGGCCGCACATTTCTCCTTAAGGGCCTTGAGATGCTGCACGACAGTCCAGCCCAGTGTGCCGGCACGGTAGTCGTTGACGCCGCCCATGATGACGAGGACGCGCGGCGAGAACGGCAGGACATCGTGCTCGAAGCGGTCGAGCATATCCTGCGTGGTATTGCCGCTGACACCGAGGTTCTTGATGGGAACGCCGGCATACGTCTCCCAGTTGTAGAGCTTGTACGAAGGTGGCACGCTCATGACGCCGCCGCCGTGCGTGATGCTGTCGCCGAGCGCGGCAATCGGCGTCGGGGCCGTGACGGAGAAGCCGCTCTTGTCGGACCAGTCACTTAGGGCTGCGCCATTCTCATCGACGGAACGCACGCGCCAGTAGTAACGGCCCGGCGTCGTGTAGGCATCCCAGTCGTAGACATCGTATTCACCGCCCTGCAGGGTCTTGACGTACATGTCCTTGCCGTTTACCTCGCGGTAGACCTGGACCTCATGGTGCTTGGCGCCGGGCATCGGGATCCAGGAGTAAACGGGGTATTCGGCGGCGTAATCCATCTGGTCGTATTCGGCCGTCGGCTGCGGGGCCTTCGGATTCAGCACCCCGGAAGTGACAGGCTGCGGAGCGGAATACGAGGACAGCGGATTGCCGCTGTAATCAAGCGGACGCACCTTCCACCAGAACGAAGCGGCCGCCTTGCCAAAGCGGCTCAGGTCGATATCGACGCCATTCGTGAAAATCTGATTCTGCGTCATGATGACATCCGTCAAATCATCACGCTGCGAGCGCAGGATTTCCACCTGATATTTGACAGCTCCCGGCACGACGGGCCAGGTAAGGCTCACGCTGTGCACATCAGCCGCCTGTGCCTGTCCGCCATCGGCTCTGGCCTCGGCCGCGATTTCCTGCGCAGCCTTCGTCTCCGTGACGGCCGGCTGGCCTTCCTTGGCATCGAGGACCGAGGTCGCCGTGACATGCCCGCCATCGGCAGCGGCCGCGTGTGTGACAGCCGGCACGGCCAGTCCAGCCGCCAGACAGCAGAAGCCAGCCAGGCGCATCATCTTCTTGATTGTTCGCTTCATGTGCTTCATATGCTTCATGATGAAAATTTTTACCTTCCTTCCAAAAATATCGTTTCCATCTTATCACGCTCCGGCATTTTTTTCCACCATGAAGAAATCGCCCTGCAGAGCCCAGCCGTGATTGAGCGGACCGCTGCCCTTGCCGAGATTGAGGCCGGAAAGCAGCGCCCCCGTCAGGTATGATTTGGCGAGGCCCACGGCTTCGGTCAACGGGAAGCCCTTGGCCAGATTCGAGGCGATGGCGCTCGAGAGCGTGCAGCCTGTGCCATGTGTATTCGGATTGTCGATGCGCGGCGCCGCGAACCACTTCTCCTCGTCCGCCGTGACGAGCAGGTCGCTCGCATCCTCGCCGAAGTGGCCGCCCTTGGCCAGCACGCTGACGCCGGCTGCGGCATGGAGCGAACGGGCTGCCTGCACCATCGTCTCACGGCTGTCAACCGTAAGGCCGGTCAGGGCCGAGAGCTCAGGAATGTTTGGCGTGATGACCTCAGCGAGCGGAAAGAGCTCCTGCTGCAGGGCGAGGCTTGCGGAGTCCTGGAGCAGCTTCGCGCCGCTCGTCGCGACCATCACGGGATCGACGACGATGTGTTCGGCCTTATGGGCATGCAGTCTTTCGGCAATCACACGGATGAGCGCCGCCGAGGAAACCATGCCAATCTTGACGGCATCGGGACGGATATCCTCAAATACTGCATCAATCTCGGCCGCCAGGAATTCCGGCGACGCTTCCTGCACCATGCGCACACCCGTCGTGTTCTGTGCCGTGAGTGCCGTGACGGCGCTCATGCCGAAAACACCGTGTGCCAGCATCGTCTTGAGATCCGCCTGGATCCCTGCGCCGCCGCTTGAGTCACTGCCGGCAATCGTCAAAACCTTCTTCATCCAATATTCCCCTTTCCTTCGGTCAAACGGTATCTCATCCATGATTTGCATTAACAGTATTAACATTAGCCGCGCACTCCCCTTTTTCCTGCTCCGCTCTGACAAAAGTCTGGATTTCACGTGTTTACTATTGATTTTCTTCGACTGTCTTACCGATTGATGCGGGTTTCCCTTGTTTGCCGGTTTCCCCTTGCTTTTTTCTTAAAAGTACGTAAAATATACAGTATGTATTTCAGCTGTCATGACAGCTGAATGGACGAAGTCATCTTTTGTTTTCTTGAAGGGGAAAGAGGTTATTTGCATGATTCTGGAACGCCTGGAGGAGCTGCCCGTCAGCTCTTTTCACTACAAACTGCTGCTGGTCACCGGTCTTGGCTGGCTGTTTGACTCCATGGATACGGGGCTCATCGCTTTCGTCCTGCCCGTGCTCACGAAAGACTGGGGACTCTCGCCCGCCCAGGCCGGCTGGATCGGCTCCATCGGCCTCATCGGCATGGCACTCGGCGCCGTGCTCGCGGGCACGGTCGCGGACCGCATCGGCCGCAAGAAAGTCTTCACGATCACCGTGCTGCTCTACAGCATCTCGACGGGTCTCTGCGCATTGGCCTGGAGCTATGAGTCACTGCTCGTCTTCCGCTTCCTCGTGGGCTTCGGCCTCGGCGGCGAACTGCCCGTCGCGGCAACGCTCATGAGCGAATACGCGCCCAGCCATCTGCGCGGCCGCTTCATCGTGCTGCTTGAAAGCTTCTGGGGCGTCGGCTGGCTCGTCGCCGCCTGCATCGCCTACCTGCTGATTCCGCGCTTTGGCTGGCAGATTGCGTTTGTCATCGGCACGATCCCGGCTCTCTACGTCTTCCTGATCCGCCTGCACATGCCAGAGTCCGTGCGCTACCTGATCTCGCACGGCCGCATTGAAGAAGCAAAAGCCATCATCCTCGACCTCGAACAAAAACTCCACGTCGAGAGCCGCCCGTTTGCCAAGGAGCTGAGTCCGGCCGAGCGTGAGCAGCCGGAGGCCGCTGCGACGAGCTTCGCGACACTCTGGACAAAACCGTTCCGCACGCGCACGATCATGCTCTGGCTGGCCTGGTTCGGCATCGTCTTCAGCTACTACGGCATCTTCATGTGGCTGCCGTCCATCGTCTTCGCCCAGGGCTTTGCCGTTGTCAAGACATTTGAATATGTGCTCATCATGACGCTCGCGCAGCTGCCCGGCTATTATGCAGCTGCCTGGCTCGTCGATGTCATCGGCCGCAAGTACACGCTCTCCCTATTTCTGCTGATGTCGGGCATCTGCAGCTTCTTCTTCGGCAATGCGGGCTCCGCCTCGGCCCTGCTCGCCTGGGGCGCGGCCATGAGCTTCTTCAACCTCGGCGCCTGGGGCGTCATCTACACCTACACGCCGGAACAGTATCCGACGACCATCCGCGCGCTCGGCTCCGGCTGGGCCGCAGGCTTTGGCCGCATCGGCGGCATGATCGCCCCAATGCTCGTCGGCCTCATGCTCGCCAATGCCTTCGGCATGAGCACGATCTTCCTGATGTTCGCCTCCGTCTTCGTCATCATTTCCGCCGTCGTCCTGGCACTCGGCAAGGAAAGCAAACAAAAGACGCTCGAGGAAATCACAGATACGGCGCTCGATTCCTGAACTCGTCCTTCTCATGAACAGCAAAAATCCCGTTGGCCTGGCCAGCGGGATTTTTTACTGCCTGTTTTTATTTTTTCTGGGCAAAGAGCCAGTCACGGATGGCGTCGATGCCATAGGCGAACGACCAGGTGTACATGTGGTTGCCGTCGGCGAAGACCGTGTAATTGATCTTCTTGCCCTGTGCGGCAAGATTGCGTACCTTCTGATCGAGGTCAGCCACAGGCGCCTTGCTGTCCCACCACGGCGAAGCGTTGCGCGCGACGGGACTGCCGAGAGACTCCCAGAGCGCCGTGGCCTCATTCATGCCGGGGAAAGCCTTGTTGTCGCCCGAGCAGACCGTGATCCAGAGCGTCTTGTCCTTCATCGCAGCCATTTCCTGCACATTCCACTGGCAGGCGACGAGCCACTGCGCGGCAAAAAGATCCGGATAGCGGTCGCTGATGGCGATATTCGTCATGCCGCCCTGTGACTGACCCGTACCGTAAATGCGCGAGGTGTCGACGGCGTAATTCCTGATGACGTCCTGCAGGAGGTCCGTGACGAGCGTGAGCCCCGGCGTCCAGACGTTCTCATCCGTCGTCATCATGCCGATGCTCTTGACAAGATCGTCCGTATACTGCGGTGCGAGGACGATGCAGGGATGCTTGGCCTGTTCCGCAGGCTCCGTCCAGACCGTCGCGCCATTGCCCTGGAAGAGCGGCGTCTTGTCGTTGTTGATGTTTGCGCTCGCATCGGCCACGAAGAAGACGAGCGGATACAACTTGTTCGGATCATAATCCTGCGGCAGGTAGAGATTGTACGGCATCTCATAGCCCGTCGCAGGGTCCTTGTAGACATGTTGCGTAAAGCGGTCGACATCGTTCTCAACGGTCGAGGACGCATTGTATACCGTGGAGGACGCGGCATACGTCTTGCCATTCTGAGCCGTAAGGTCCTTGAGCTGGCTCACCTTGACGGAAAGGTCCGGTGCCTGTCGGTCCGAAACCATCGGCGCATCGACGCCCGTATCGCCTGCGGCCTTTTCTTTGCCAGCCGGGTTTGCATCCTGCTTCGTGGCGTCATCGCTCTTGGCACGCTGCGCGAGATTGCCGTCGAAGGCCGTATTCGTGTGCTGGAGCTTCAGGATCACGTAGCAGCCCGGCACATCCTGCGCGTCATTCGGCTCCGTATTCGTCTGGACCTTCTCAATCGTGCGTCCCTCCACCGAGAAATCCGACGTCTTGAGCGTACGGCTGTCAAGGGATTCCGGATACTTAAGCACGACATAGGCCGGCAGTTCCCCGTCACCGTACGTCTTCGTGACTACCGTGACCTGCTCGATGCCCTGCACGCTCGACACGACCGCAGGCGTCTTTGCCGCGGCCTCCACGCCCGGATTTCCCTGGAAGATCATGCCGGTGGCAATGCCGGCCAGTAAGATTGCTTTTTTCCAAGACAAAAAATCACCTCTAAGATAGAAATAAAACTCGTTACTCCTATCTTAGAGGCGATGAATTACAGCGGTATTATAAGACGCAAAGATTTTGCTGAAATCTCAGTTCAGCACCACATAGCCGATCAGGAAACTGATGAGGAAGAGAATGAAATAGATCACGATGGCCCGGTTGCTGAGCCAGTCCTCGGTGAATTCTTCCTTCGTCTCCTCCGACATGTGGAAGTCCGGCATATCGACGTGCGGGACCTTCACGTGGGGCATATCGACATGCGGCATGGTGACGTGCGGCAGTTCCACCTGGGGCATCTGCGCCTGCGGCGTCCTCACCGTGCGCAGATGTTCCCAAATCTCCGGCACGAGCGGCACGAGGAAGATGACGGCCGCCAGGATCACCGTGCCGCTCATGCCCATGAGCTTGATGCCAATCACGCCGAGCAGCATGCCGATGGCGATGCCAAAACATATGATTTTGCGTTCCTTATTCGTTGTATGAATTGTCAATCTGACCACGACCTTTGCCTTTTTGATGCCTGCGCATCTCTACATCCATTATCGCACGCGTGGCAAGTCCGCATTTGCGCGTCTTTTCCGCTTGGCGCGCCGGATATGTGCGATGCGCTTCTGGTGACGGCGCCAGATGTAGTAGCAGACGGCCGTCAGGATGACGATGGCTGTGTTGACGGCACCGTACATGAACGGATAACCGAAGTTCGCCGCCACGATGCTCATGATGGCTGCCGCCAGGCCGACGCTGATGTCGAGCGACCAGAAATACGTGGCCGTCGCCACGCCCGCCCTGGAGGGCGCAGCACTCTTGACCGCAAGCGTCTGAAACGCAGGGCTCAGCGCGCCAAAGCCAATGCCGAGCACTGCCGCCGCAATCAGCAGGCCTGTGACGGACTGGACCTGGCTGAAGATGACCATGCCCGCGGCAAAGAACAGGAAGCCCGGCCAGACCGTCCAGTCCGGGCCCTTCTCATCGAACAGGCGGCCGATGACGGGGCGCGTCAGGATGATGACGAGTGCAAAGACCATGAAGAAGAGGCTCGTCTCGGCCTGCAGGCCCAGGCTCTTGGCATAGAGCGGGATGAACGTCAGGATACCGCCGTAGGCGAAGAACACGAGGCCGCCGAGTCCCGCAGGAGCCAGTGCCTTGCGCTCGATGAAATCGCTGAGATGGAAGCCCTTCTTCGTGCGCTTGGCCGGCAGGATAATGGCATCGGGCAGGCGACGCGCATTCGCGGCGAAGAAGGTCAGCGCGCCCAAAAGCGTCACGAAGGCAAAGAGCGCCGTGCTGCCGAGATTGCCGATGAGCAGGAGGCCCAGCAAGGGGCCGACGACCATCGCGAGATTCGTCGACAGCGCAAAATAGCCGATCCCCTCTCCCTTGCGCGTGGCCGGCAGCACGAGGGCTGCCATGGCTGCCGCAGCCGTCGTCGCCAGCGCAAAGATGCAGCCATGCAAAAGGCGCAGCACATAAATGGACGTCAGGCTGTGCAGCCAGTTGAACGCCAGCATGATGAGGAAGAATACCGTCGTCGCTGCGATCATCAGCCGGCGCTTGTTGACGGCATCGATGAGCCTGCCGGCCAGAGGCCGGCAGGTGACGGCGCCGATCTGAAAGAAACTCATGGCCAGACCCGCTTCCATATCACCGCCGCCGAGACTGTCCATGATGAAGATTGGAAGTGCTGCTACCATGATGTACTGTGACATGAAGAGGAACAGATTGCTGCCGCCCATGCCCAGGAATTCCGGTGTCCAAAGTCGTTCTCGTTCCATACGATTCCCGCTTTCTTTGTTTTGATTTATATAATCCACTTTCTATAATATACAGGGATTATTATCGCACCATCGCCGCCATAATGCAAAGGAAATCACAGACGCTGCAGTTTGACGCGGAACGAGATGCTGCGGTTCGTCGCGAGTTCATCGAAATGGATGACGTAGGCTCCCTTTTCCGCATCGAGCGCCACGATGGTGCCGTCGCCGAACACGCGGTGCGTGATGCGGTCGCCCTCCCGGAACGCCGCGGGTTCCGCCTGACGCAGCAGGCGGCGCGAAGAAGCGCGGATGTAATCCTTCGCCTCGCGCACGAGCTTTTCCGGCAGCGGCGCCGTAAAATCCAGAAGCTTTGGTTCAATATCAAAAATAAAGCGCGAGGGATAGCGCAGCGAACCGTCAATATGGAGACCTTCGGCATCGGAAAGGCAGAGCCCCTTCTCCGCCCGCGTCATCGCGACAAAGGCCAGGCGGCGCTCCTCCTCCATCGCCTCGGGCGTGCGCGTCTTGCGCGAAGGGAAGATGCCCTCGTTGAGCCCGCAGAGGAAGACGTACGGGAACTCAAGCCCCTTGGCCGTATGCACCGTCATCAGGCGCACCTTGTCGCCGGGATCGCCCGCATCCTGATTCGTGAAGAGCGCCGCATGGTTCAGGTAGTCAATGAGCCCGGCTTCCTCACCGCAATTCACTTCGTACTCGCGCACGGACTGCTTGAGTTCTGCGAGGTTGTCGAGGCGTGCCTGGCTGCCCTCCGTGCGCAGCATCATCTCATAGCCGCTCTTGTCGAGCACGCGCGCGAGGATTTCCGAAACGGAGCCTCCCTCGCAAAGTTCGGCCAGATCTTCGATGAGCTTGATGAAATCCTTCGCTTTGGTGCCGCGCCAGATGGGATCAGCCAGGCTTTCCTTCAGCGCCTGCCAGAGCGTCAGCTGATGCTCCTCGGCATAGGCCGTCAGGAACTTCCTCCGCCGCTCGCCGATGTTGCGCTTCGGCACATTGACGATGCGCAGGAAGGACAGGTCATCGCGGTACGCGAGCATGCGCAGGTACGAGAGCGCATCCTTGATTTCCCGGCGGGCAAAGAACTGCACACCGCTGTAGATCGTATAGGGCAGCTCGGCCTTCAACAGCTGCTCCTCGATGCTGCGCGTGATGTAATGCGCGCGGTAAAGCACGGCCATATCGCGGTACGGCACGCCCGCCGCATGCAGCCGGCCGATCTCGCCGGCCAGCCACGCGCCTTCTTCATCCGCAGCCGCTGCATGATGGCAGACCACCTTTTTCCCATGCGGGCATACCGGTACAAGGTCCTTCTCGACGCGGCTCGTATTCTTCGCGATCAGCGAATTGACGACGGCGAGGATCTCCGGCGTCGAACGGTAATTCTCGAGCATGAAGATCGTCTTCGTCCCCGGGAAATGCGCATCGAAATCCAGGAGATACCGCCCTGAGGCGCCGCGCCACGAGTAAATGGTCTGGTCGGGGTCCCCGACAACGAAGAGATTCTTGTGCCAGCTGCAGAGCACGTTCATGAGGCGGTACTGCGGCTCATCGATATCCTGGAATTCATCGATCATGATGTATTCAAGGCGCTGCTGCCATTTTTTGCGGATATCCTCATGCTCCGCGAAAATATGGAGCGAGAATTTGATGAGATCGTTGTAGTCGAGGCCGAAGCATTTCTTCTGTTCGTAGAGATAGCCGTAAAAGAGGATGTCCTGCTTCGACTGCGCGCAGTCGTATTTTTCCTTGAGCCCCGCGAGCGGCAGGGCGATGAGTTCCTTATAGTAATCGGGCTGCTGCACAAGCTTGCGCATCTCGAACATGTCACGCGCCTGCCCATACGTCATGTCGCGCAGCGTCAGGCCCCGTTCCTCGTAGATCTTCGCGAGCATGTCATCGATATCGGCATTGTCGAGCACGAGGAAGCTCTTCGGATAGCCGACGGCATGGCTGTCCTCCTGCAGGATGGAGACACAGAAGCCGTGAAACGTATTGATATAGCCCGTATCGTTGTCGCCCGTCAGGGCGTGGATGCGGCTGCGCATCTCCGACGCGGCCTTGTTCGTGAAGGTCACGCAGAGGATGTTGCCGGGCAGGATGCCGAGTTCTTCGACGAGATAGGCAAAGCGGTGCGAAAGAGCACGCGTCTTGCCGGAGCCGGCCCCAGCCAGCACGCGCACGAAGCCTTCCGTGGTCGTCACAGCCTCGCGCTGCGCCGCGTTGAGGCCCTGCAGGAGATCCAGATCGTCCCGTTCATCCATATGATGCCCTCCATTCTGATGTCACATATATCTTTCATTCTATCACATGACGCAAGCAGCCAGCCTGCAAAGAAGCAGCCGGAAATAACAGAAACTTTACATGACCGTAACAGTCCCCCCGCGGCCGCATGGTAAAGTGAGAACTGTCAAGGAAAGTGTTGTATTCAAGGAGGGTTTTGGTAGTATGAAGTGGATTCACAACAAGAAACGCCTTACGGCCTATGTGCTGACGGCGCTCTGCATTGCCTCAACGGGTTTTGCCGCAACCGAGCATTGGAACGATGCATCCACCAGACCAAAGGCAGTTGTCGCCACGCAGGCAGGCAATGAGAACTGGGAACAGTGGAAGGAAAGCTGGAAGACGATCCAGGATGACTACGAGCAGGTTTCCCTGGCTCCCGGCAAGGACGCCACGCAGATGAACCTCGCCTGGTATTCCAAGGATAAAGCCAAGGCTGCTGAGGTCCGCGTTGCCAAGAGTGAGGACATGAGCGACGCCCGTTCGTTCCTCGGCACGTGCAAGACCGGCACGGTCATCGACGGTGTCCAGTACTACACGAACAAGACGACCATCAAGGACCTCAAGCCGGATACGACGTATTACTACCAGGTCAAGATCGACGGTGCCTGGAAGGATGTCCAGTCCTTCAAGACGGGCAATCCGGATGACTTCTCCTTCATGTATGTCGGCGACCCGCAGCTCGGTGCCTCGAAGGGTCAGACCTCTTCCGAGGGCAACAAGCAGGACGGCCTGCTCGCCACGCGCAACGATGCCTATAACTGGAACAAGACCCTCAACAGCGCGCTTGCCCAGCATCCGGAGATTGACTTCCTCGTCTCGCCTGGCGACCAGATCAACGAGCCGGCTGAAGATCTGTCCCCTGCCAAGATCAAGCTGCAGGAGCAGCAGTACGCCGGTTATCTTTCCGCCAAGGCTCTGCGCAGCCTGCCGGAAGCTACGAGCATCGGCAACCACGACAGCATAACGACGGGCTATCAGAACCACTTCAACGTGCCGAATCCGTTCACGGAAGAAACGAATCCGACAAAAGCCGGCCATGGCTACTACTACAACTACGGCAACGCCCTCTTCATCGTCATCAACGCCAACAACTACAATGCAGCTGACCATGAAGCCCTGATCAAGAAGGCCATCAAGGCACATCCGAATACGAAATGGCGCATCGTCGTCATGCATCAGGATATCTACGGCAGCGGCCTCGATCACTCCGATTCCGACGGCATCCTGCTGCGCACGCAGCTCACGCCGATCTACGACGCCAACAAGATCGACGTTGTCCTGCAGGGCCACGACCACACGTATGCCCGCACGTATCAGCTCTCGAGCGATGGCAAGCAGCATGCGGATTTCTCCGAATACAAGGTCAAAGGCCAGCAGGGTCAGCATCACAATCTCATCGACGCCGCGCTCAAGGACAGCGATACAAAAGCCGCTTACGAAAGCCAGAACCTCTGCTACACCATCGCAGACATGCAGCAGGGCACGCTCCGCAACCCGAAGGGTGTCTTCTACATGTCCTCGAACTCCGCTACGGGTTCCAAGTTCTACGAACTCATTCCGCAGCAGCAGGATTATATCGCAGCCCGCAGCCAGAACTGGCGCCCGACGTACTCCGTGGTCCACATCACGAAGAATCAATTCAGCATCGACACCTATGATGCCGAGACTGGTACCCCGATCGACCAGACCTACAGCATCATCAAGGATTGATGATAGATCACCCCATCCCACATCTCTCTATCTCTATCGTGAAATCCTCCGGCCATCTTTTCCCTCGTGGCCGGAGGATTTTCTTTAGGAGGTCCCTATCGTATGAAACAATTACTTAAGCGTCTGGCGATTGTCTGCGGCATCGCGCTCATCCTCGCTGGACTCCTGCAGCTCAATCAGGTCACGAAGCCGGAACTCGTCAATACGGACGGCCGCAGTTTCCAGGAAGCGACGGTCACGGGCATCCTGCAGGATAATATCCAGGAAAACGGCAGCCGCATCGGTGACCAGATCGTCAGCCTGCGCCTCGAGGACGGCTCGGAAGTCGAGGCCAACAGCCCGAACGGCCTGCTCTTCGGCACGGTCTGCGAGCCCGGCATGTCCGTCATCGCCATGGCCAGCAAGACAGGCTCCCTCTCCTCGTTCACGGTTTACAGCTACGACCGCTTCAAGGCTGTCGTAGGTTTCCTGGCCTTCTTCTGCCTGCTGCTCATGGTTGTCGGCGGCAAAAAAGGCGTCAAATCCGTGCTGGCGCTCGTAATCACCTTCGTGAGCTTCCTGTTCTTCTTCTTCCCCCTGATCATGCACGGCATCGCGCCGCTCGTCGCCGCCGTCATCACCTCCTGCCTGATCCTTGCCCTCACGGTCTGGCTGATCTGCGGCTCCACCTGCAAGGCCCTGGCCGCCGGCATCGCTGCCTTCGGCGGCGTGCTCTCGGCCGGTATCTCAGCCGAGGTATTCGGACAGATGGCTCACCTTTCCGGCTACAACGTCTCCAACATCGAAGCCCTGCTCTTCGTCGGGCAGAACACCCGCATCGATGTCGGGCAGCTGCTCTTTGCCGGCATCCTCTTCGCCAGCCTCGGAGCCGTGCTCGATATCGCCATGGACGTATCCGCCGCCGTCTCGGAGCTCCACCAGATGAACCCCGAAAAAAATGCCCGGACTCTCTTCCAGAGCGGCATGAACGTCGGTCAAGATGTCATGGGCACCATGGCCGCGACGCTGATCCTCGCCGTCTTCGGCGGCAGCCTCGGCACCTGGGTGCTCGACTACGTCTACGACCTGCCCTTCCTGCAGCTCGTCAACTCCAACAGCCTTGACATCGTCATCATGCAGGGCCTCTCGGGCGGCATCGGCGTCATCATGACCGTGCCGCTCGCCTCCGCAGCCTCGGCCCTGCTCGCGAGACGCGCACACGAACGCGCTTCCCTGCCATGCCAGGCCGAACGCTGACGGCATCGGCAAACGCACTCCACAACAGCATAAAAAGGATTGGCCCTGCGCAACCCCTTCGCGCAGAGCCAATCCTTTTTTCATGAGAAAGAAGCCATCAGCAGGCTCAATGGCCAAGCACGTGACCATCGGCATCGATCGTCACGCTGCCGGCACCCTGTCCGACTTCAAAATAGGCGATCTTGTACGCCTCTGCCTTATTGACCATCGTGTCCTCCACCGCGACGATCTCCGCCTGCGGATGAACGGCCTCGACCATCTGTGCCGCAATTTCGCCATCGATCTTCGGCGTGCCCTGCAGCATCAGCAGGCCTCCCCAGATAAACAAGCCGGCAAGCAACATGAATCCCTTTTTCATAATACCAACTTCCTTCTGTATAATCGTATAAATTCTTCCAACCAAGGATTAGTATACACTAATTTCCCACATTTGTTTACATTATAGAAGGAAGTATTCTGTATTCATCGTAAATTGTGTAATAATTTAATCTTTTTTCTTGCCCTGATGCAGTCGCTCGGCCAGGAGCGTGTAACGTCGTTTCGTGCGGTCGTTCTCCACAGCGGTATTCAGCGCCGCACGGGACCCCAGCAGGATGACGAGGCGTTTGGCACGCGTCACGGCCGTGTAGAGCAGATTGCGCTGCAGCATGATGTAATGCCCCTTGGTGAGCGGCAGGATGATGACGGGGTACTCACTGCCCTGGCTCTTGTGGACGCTCATCGCATAGGCGAGCTGCAGCTCTCCCATCTCACCCTGCTCATAGTCCACCTCAAGGTCTTCGCCGAAGCGCACAGTGAGGCGGCCCGGTTCCATGTTCACGATGAAGCCGATATCACCGTTAAACACCTGCTTGTTGTAATTGTTCTTCATCTGCATGACCTTGTCGCCCAGGCGGAAAGTCTGCGTGCGGTTGACGAATTCCGGCTTCGAGGGCGCGGCGGGATTTAGGGCTTCCTGCAGCAGCTTGTTGAGATTGTCAACGCCGCAGGCCTGGCGGTGCATCGGCGACAGCACCTGCACGTCAAACAGCGGCGAGAATCCCTGTGCCGGCAGGATTTTCGTGCAGAATTCGAGAATCTTTGCTGCCGTGGCCGCTTCGTCCGGCATTTCCCAGAACTGGAAATCCCCGTGCAGCGAGCAGACCGGCAGCCTGCCGGCATTGATGGCATGAGCGTTGACGACAATCGTGCTCTCCTCGTGCTGGCGGAAGATTTCCGTCAGGCAGACGCACGGGATTGCCCCCGAGCGCAGGATATCCTCGAGCACGGCACCGGGACCAACGGCCGGCAGCTGATCCACGTCGCCGACGAGGATGACATGGCAGCCATCCGGTACGGCCGCCAGGAAATGCTGCATGAGCACGATATCCATCATCGAGACTTCATCGAGGATGATGACATCCGCCTCGAGCTGCTCATCCTCCGTCTTGCCGAATACGGGAGCCCCGGCACCACTCTGGCCGCCCTGGGCCTCCAACATGCGATGAACGGTCATGGTCTTGCGCCCCGTGGCCTCGGCGAGACGCTTGGCCGCACGGCCGGTCGGCGCGCCCAAGAGGATCTCGAGGCCCTGTGATTCCAGAAGATCCAGCATGCCGCGGATGACCGTCGTCTTGCCTGTACCGGGGCCGCCGGTCAGCACGAAGACACCGTGCAGCAGGACAGCTGCCATGGCCTGGCGCTGCCCATCGGAGAGCGTCAGGCCCGTCTCATGTTCCCATCGTGCGACGAGTCTCGCCGGCGGCTGTGCCAGCTCGATGGGATCGGCATAACGCTGCAGGTAGAGCAGTTTGCGCGCCGTCTTGATCTCAGCACGATGCAGATAGGGCGGATAAATGAGCGTCTCACCCCGTGCCTCTTCGACGATGAGGCGCTGTGCCTGAAGTTCGCGTCGGAGTACCTCGCGGACGCGCTCCCTGTCGACCGTGAGGAGACGGCTTGCGCGCTCTACGAGCGGCCCGGCGGGAATGCAGCAGTGCCCGGCCAGAGCTATCTGCTGCAAGGCATAGTCGATGCCGGCCATCACGCGCTGCTCATGGTCTTTCGGAAGCCCAAGGCTCGCCGCGATGGTGTCGGCCGTGGCAAAGCCGATGCCTTCGACTTCCTGTGCAAGCTGATACGGATGATTCTCGAGCATGTCGAGCGAGAACGAGGAATACTTCTTGAAGATGCGCCCGGCAAACGTGCCCGAGATACCGTGATTCTCAAGCCACAGCATGATTTCGCCGAGCTCTGACTGCGAGCGGTATGACGCCACGATCTTATCAGCCGTCTGCCTGCCGATGCCCGGCACCTCGAGCAGCCGCTTTGGCTTTTCCTCAATGATGGTCAGCGTGTCCTGGCCAAACGCCGTCACGAGGCGATGGGCCATGGCCTTGCCGACACCGTCGATGACGCCCGATGCCAGGAAGCGCTCGATGCCCTCAACGCTTGAAGGTGCCTCGATGCGGATGCTCGCCGCACGGAACTGCTGCCCGAAGCGCGCATGGTTGACCCACTGGCCCTTCAGATGGACCTGCTGTCCCACGAGCGGCGGCTCTCCCTTGATAGTGGCCGTGATGCGGCTGTTCTGCTGTGACGGTTTGACGCGGAAGACCGAGAATTTGCCATCATCGCTCGCATAAATGACGCTGTCCACCACGCCTTCAATCTCTTCCTGTCCCTGAAATCCAATCAGGGTCTGCTGTACGACGGCCATAACGACTCCTTTCTCTTCCCGCCTGACATCAGGCTTCCGTCAAACGCTCCCATTTCGCATAACGCTGTTCGATTTCCTCTTCCTTGGCCGCATAAGCCGCCGCAATCTCCTGGCTCTTCTGCGGGTCCGACTGGATTTCCGGATCATTCATCTGGAATTCCAAGCCCTTGAGCTCGGCTTCGGCCATGGCGATCTCGGCTTCGGCGCGCTGGATCATCTCCTCGCGCTTGGCATCACTCATGCTCTGGATGCGGCCGATCTCAGCCCGTTTTTTCTCTTCTTCACGCGCGCGCTGCTCAGCCGCCTGCTCCGCAGCATGTTTTTCGGCAGCAGCCGGCTTCTGCCTGTGCTTTTCCCTCTCCTCTTTGGCCTTGCGGAGTTTTTCCGCTGCGAGGCGTTCTTCCTCAGCTTCTTCCTCCGCCAGTTCCTTCTTCATGAGGTAATAGCTGTAATTGCCGAGGTATTCCGTGAGCTTCCCATCGGCGAGCTCCAGCGTGCAATTCGCGACCTTGTCGAGGAAATAGCGGTCATGCGAAACTGCCAGGAATGTTCCGGGGAAGGCCATCAGCGCCTCCTCCACGGCCTCGCGCGCCGGGATGTCGAGATGGTTCGTCGGCTCATCGAGAATCAGGAAATTCGCCCCGGTCAGCATGAGCTTGAGGAAGGCCACACGCGACTGCTCGCCGCCGGAAAGGTCGCCGATGAGGCGCAGGACCTCATCGCCATGGAACAGGAAGGCTCCGAGATATTTGCGCGCCTGTTCCTCATTGATGCCGTATTCGTAGATGAGCTCGTCAAGGATCGTGCGGTCCATGTGCAGGCCCTCGTGCTGCTGCGAGAAGTAACCGATCTTGACGCGGCTGCCGATCTTGACGCGGCCCGTCGGCGACTCCAGTTCGCCGACGAGGATGCGCAGCAGCGTCGTCTTGCCCGCGCCATTGGGGCCGACAAGCGCGACACCGTCCCCCCTGCGGATCAGCAGGGAAAGATGCTCAAAGATCGTATGGCTGCCGAAGGACATGGAAACATCCTCGAGCTCCGCCACACGCTGTGCACACTCCGGCGGTTTATTGAGCGCAAAATAATTGAAGGAGGCATCCTCCGGCGGCAGCACGATGCGTTCCAGCCGGTTGAGCTGACTCTGGCGCCCGCGGGCCTGTTTGCTCTTGATGCCGGCCTTGTATTTGCGGATGTACTCCTCCGTCTTGCGGATGTGCTCCTGCTGTTTTTCATAGGCCGACTGCAGCGCGGCGCGCCGCTCCGTCTTGACCTTCATGTAATACGTGTAATTGCCGTCGTAATTCGTAACCGTACGGCCTGCGAGTTCCAGGATACGCGTGGCGACGCGGTCGAGGAAGTAACGGTCATGCGAGATGATGAGCACGCCGCCGGAATAATTCTTGAGGAAGCCCTCCAGCCATTCGATCATGTGAATGTCAAGATGGTTTGTCGGCTCGTCGAGGAACAGGAAATCCGGTTCGCGCAGCAGCGCTTTCGTCAGGCAGATGCGCGTCTTCTGTCCACCGGAAAAATGCGCGACATCCTTGTCAAAATCCTCTTCGGTAAAGCCCAGGCCAAAGGCCACGCGGCGGATACGGCTCTCGAAATCGTAGCCGCCGAGCAGTTCAAAACGTTCGACCACCTTGCCGTAGGCGGCCATCGTCTCCTCATCGGCATGATCGGCAATCTGTTTCTCCAGCGCCTTCTTGCGCTCGCCGAGCGCGATGACATCATCGAAAGCCCGCAGGAATTCCTCGTAAAGCGTACCATCGCCAAAGTCCGCCTGCTGTTCGACGTAACCGATCGTGCCGGCGTCGTCGAGCTGGATCGTACCGCCATCCGTTTCTTCGAGTCCGAGCAGACAGCGCATCAGCGTCGTCTTGCCTGCACCATTGGCACCGACAAAACCAACCTTGTCGCCGCGGGACACCTCAAAACTGACATCGTGAAAGAGCTCGTCGATGCCAAAGGCCTTCTTGAGGCCCGTTACCTTCAACATACCCAAATTTTATTCACCTCAAACAATCCATGACATCGTCATGCCGATAGAGAAAGGGACGGAGCATGCGCTCCGCCTCCTCACTTTCCTTTTTTCTTATAATCCCGTCCGATGTTGACAACAGCCTGGTTGGAACTGCCGCCATCGCGAATCACACAGGCAAACGGCATGCCGTAGAACACATCCGTATTGCGCGTCGAAGTCGTGATCGTCGTGGTCGGGTTGGCATTCGTCTTGCCCGTCTCAACTCCGGAGATGATGAAGCCCTTGCGCTGCAGCACCGCAGCCACCTCAGCACCCGCTCCGTCAATGCCGCTTGAGTTGATGACCATGACCGAGATCTCCTCAGGTTTCATCGGCTTATCCTCTTCATCCTTGGCATCCTGCCCGGTGAGCTTCGTGCTGCCGTTCGTCTTATGCGCGAGCATCTTGAGGTCCTTCGGCAGATCGGCATCGTACTTATCCTCTGCCGCCTGTGCCTCTTCTTCCGCTTGTGTCGTCAGCGTCAGATCAAGCGCAGATGCCATGAGTTCCCGTACATCGGTGATATCGGGGATCCAGTAGCTGATGTCTTTGTGATAGGCCGGCTGTCCCGGCACCATCTGCGCCTCAAGGCCATTGGCCTGATACGTCTTCATCTGCTTGGCAAAACTCAAAAGATCCGTTACCGACATATCCGTCTTGACAGCCGAGCTGACTTCCTTGACGATATCCGGCAGCCGCGGCAGGATTTCCGGAGAAAGCACCTGGGCCATCACGGCTTTCATGAATTTCTGCTGACGCCCAATGCGGCCGATATCGCCTTCACCATCACGGTAGCGGACGTATTGGATGGCTTTCTTGCCATCCATATGCTGTTCACCCGGATAGAGATCGATGACGAGGCCGCCGTTGTCATCCCAGGGATCTTCATAATGCATCCGCTTTTCCACATCGATGTTGACACCGCCGATAGCATCGATGATGCGCTCAAATGATTTCGTATCGATGATGATGTAGTGGTCCATCGGCACGCCGAGAAGGTGCTCAACAGACTTCTGTGTCAGCTTATGACCACCGTACGCATAGGCATGATTGACCTTATCGTAGCCATGCCCCTCAATTGCCACGCGTGTATCACGCGGAATGGAGAGCAGAGCCGCCTTTTCCGCCGTCTGGTCGATGGATGCGACCATCAGCGTATCGCTTCGGCCCACATCATCCTTGCGGCTGTCCACGCCCATGATCATGACATGGACAATCTGATGGTCGGTATCCCCGATTTCATGGGAAGATGGGTTCCCTTTTATGGCAGCGTAACAGCCGAACGCAACGGCGATGATGACAACCAGGATCAGAGCCAGCCATTTCACCCGCCGGAAACTGCGTTTCCTTTTACGCGTTTTACGCATTCCCTCGCGCTCCTTACGACCTAAAACAATTCAAAACTAAACTATACACATTATATAAGTATAGCAAACATCGGACCCGCATGCAATGAAATCTAAGACCGCACACCTCGATATCCGGGCACGAAAAAAGCCCCGCCAAAGCGGGGCTCTTGATAAACCAGCAACTCCCTATCCTCCCAGCCCGTCTCCAGGCAAGTACTTTCGGCGTGCATGTGCTTAACTACTGTGTTCGGTATGGGAACAGGTGGAACCACATGGCCAGCGTCACTGGATAAACCGGCAATTTCCTATCCTCCCAGTCCGTCTCCAGACAA
>NZ_QRQA01000024.1:0-20823 GCF_003475755.1 Mitsuokella sp. AF33-22
AGGCGCTCGTTCGTGGTGGCCGTATCTCTCAGCGACTTGTACTATATTACACGAGTAAGCCGCATTTGTCAACGCCTTTTTTAGAAAAAATTATGGAGTCATAAGCACACGGCGTCCCCCCTGGAGAACCTGTCGCGTAGCGACTGAAGGGGCATCTGCTCTTGCTGACAACCCCGCCCGATGTAAACCATCCTCATTTGCGTACTCAAGCCATCTTTCACCTTTCTCCACCCCCATTGCCTGCAGCTTCCCCTTTCGGCCCTCCGGGCCACTTTCCCCAAAGGGGACAGCATTCTTCCGGTACCGTCGCACAAGCAACGGATGCACGCGGCATCCCCCTCGAGAAGCCTGTTGTGTCAACCACGGATGCGCAGTCAGCCCCTCCGAGGAATTTGTCATGTCAGCGACGGATGTGCGTGGCGTCCCCTCCGGGGAAGCTGTCGCGCCAGCGACTGAAGGGGCATCTGCTCTTATTGCCGGCCTCGCCCGATGTAAACCATCTTCATTTGCGTGCTCAAGACATCTTTCACCTTTCGCCACCCCCATTGCCTACAGCTTCCCCTTTCGACCCTCCGGGCCACTTTCCCCAAAGGGGACAGCATTCTTCCGGAACCGTCACACAAGCGACGGATGCACGTGGCGTCCCCCTCGGGAAACCCGTTGTGTCAACCACGGATGCGCAGTCAGCCCCTACCGAGGAATCTCGCGTTAGCGACGGATGTGCATGGCGTCCCCTCTGGGGAAGCTGTCGCGCCAGCGACTGAAGGGGCGTCTGCTCTTGCTGCCGGCCCCGCCCGATGTAAACCACCCCATTAAATATGTACATGCCCTTCTGGCAGTTGCGAACACAACCTATCTTTGACAGTCTGATCAATCGCTTGACAAACACCAGAAAAATTTTGCCAAACTTCGCGATTTGTAAACCGCAAAATAAAAATTCCCATTTGGGGGTGCGGACAAAAACCTGGACTTCGACAATGACCAGAAGGAGGTTCGCACATGTATTCCTATGATGATCGGATCAGGGCCGTCCGGCTCTACATCCAATACGACAAAAGCGCAGCCGCAGTCATACAGGAGCTCGGCTACCCGGAGCGGAAGACCCTGAGATACTGGTACAAAGAGTATCTCAGGGACAATGGACTTAAGAAAAAGTTCGTTCGGTCACCGAAATACAACGGAGCGCAGAAGGAAGCCGCGGTAAAGCATTACATGGAGCATGGGAAATGCGCGTCCCGGACGATCCGGGCCCTGGGGTATCCGAGCAGGGCGCTTCTGAAGCAGTGGGTCACGGAACTCTGTCCGGAAGAGAAGCCTCATTGTTCTGCCGGCGGATCTCTGGTACACTTGACGAAAGAGCAGAAAGAAGCCGCGGTAATGGAATTATGCACGAAAGACGAAAACGTGCAGGAGATCGCGTCGCGGTATCAGGTGAGCCGTTGCTCCATTTACCAGTGGGCACGGGAGCTGCTCGGGGAAGGGAGCGTGTCATCCGTGCCAAAGCGAAACAAGACCGAAGAACCAAAGCCGGCCACCATAGAAGAGCTTCAGTCACAGGTCAATGATCTTACAAAGCAGGCCAGGGAGCTGAAAGACGAGGTCTTCCGTCTCCGTGTTGAGAGGGATATCCTTGAGAAGGCGGCAGAAGTCATAAAAAAAGAGGAGGGCGTCAGTCTCGGAAGTCTGACGAATCGTGAAAAGACAGACGTGATTGACGCCCTCCGGAACAGATACCGCCTGAAGACATTGCTCAGCGTTCTTCAGATGTCAAAGAGCAGCTACTTCTATCAGGAGGCCGCTATGACGGCTCCGGACAAATATGCGGATGTTCGCGAAAAGATCCGGCAGGCTTTCGATGAATCCTCAAACCGGTACGGCTACCGGAGGATCCATGCGGCCCTGAGGAACGAATCCGTGACCGTATCAGAGAAGGTCGTGCGTCGTCTCATGAAACAGGACAGGCTCACTGTCACAAGCGTAAGGAAGCGGAAATACAACTCCTATAAGGGCGAGATCACCCCTGCGGTCCCGAACGAGATAAAGCGCGATTTCCATGCGGATGCGCCGAATCAGAAATGGCTGACGGACATCACGGAATTCTCCATTCCGGCTGGAAAGGTGTATCTGTCTCCGATTATTGACTGCTTTGACGGGCTTCCAGTCGCGTGGACGATTGGAACATCCCCGAACGCTGATCTTGTCAATCAGATGCTGGATGCGGCAATCGAGGCACTGAAACCGGGCGAGTATCCCATCGTCCATTCCGACCGGGGATGCCACTACCGTTGGCCGGGCTGGATCAGCCGTATGAAAGATGCCGGGCTGATCCGCTCAATGTCAAAGAAAGGCTGCTCGCCGGATAATTCGGCATGCGAGGGCTTCTTCGGCCGGCTGAAGAACGAGATGTTCTATGGTCGTTCCTGGCAGGATGTCTCCATTGACGAGTTCATAAAGATCCTGGATGATTATATGCACTGGTATGCTGAGGAGCGAATAAAGATATCGCTTGGAGGGATCAGCCCTATCCAGTACCGGAGACAGCTCGGATTGACCGCATAATTGGTCCAGAAAAACGTCCGCACCCCTTTTACTCAAACGATGTGTCCGCTCCATGTCGTACTCTAATTGAGTTCCTGAAGCATGCTGTTCGCCGTCAAGTTCCACCCCTAGCTGAACTTTTGGACAATAAAAATCTACAATATAATCCAACATCGGCCGCTGACGTCGAAAACGAACTGGATACTGACAAAGAAAATCGTACCACAAATGACGTTCCTCTTTCGTCATCTCGCGACGAAGTGTTCTAGCCTTTGTAAGCAAATCTTTCCGCAAACAAGTCATCGCTATCCCCCTTGTCATAAAAGCCTTATATAAGTTATATGTATTCCTATTGTATCATGAAACCATCATTTGCAGATTCACAGTTCGATTTTCAGCCATCCTCCATGACATTATCTGCAACTTCCCCTTTCGGCCCTCCGGGCCACTTTCCCCAAAGGGGACAGCATTCTTCCGGTACCGTCGCGCAAGGGACGGATGTGCGCGGCGTCCCCTCTGGGGAAGCTGTCGCGCCAGCGACTGAAGGGGGGGCATCTGCTCTTATTACCGACCCCGCCCGATGTAAACCATCCTCTTTTGCGTGCTCAAGCCATCTTTCACCTTTCTCCACCCCCATTGCCTGCAGCTTCCCCTTTCGACCCTTCGGGCCACTTTCCCCAAAGGGGACAGCATTCTTCCGAAACCGTCGCACAAGCAACGGATGTGCGTGGCGTCCCCTCTGGGGGAGCTGTCGCGCCAGCGACTGAAGGGGCATCTGCTCTCATCGACATATCCGTCCGATGTAAACCATCCTCATTTGCGTACTCAAGCCATCTTTCACCTTTCTCCCCCCATTGCCTGCAGGTTCCCCTTTCGGCCCTGCGGACCACTTTCCCCAAAGGGGACAGCATTCTTCCGAAACCATCGCGCAAGCGACGGATGTGCGCGGCGTCCCCTTCGGGCCACTTTCCCCAAAGGGGACAGCACAAAAAGGACCTCCGAAGTTGTTGTTCGGAGGTCCTGAGGCTTTGCCCTGGGCAATTATTTGCTGTTGTTCTGTGCGTCAGCGGCGATATCCTGGAAGTTGGCATATACGCCGTCGAGGTCAGCGGGGAGGATGCCCATCTCGCTGAAACCGATATGCAGAGCTTGAGCAAAGAGGTCGATGTTATGCTTTTCGTCGCCGGTCTGCATCATCGTGCGTGCAGCGGCGTCGAGCGGCATGACGTGGAACGTCGAGCCGTTGTAGATCAGGCGGAATTCGCCCGTGCCGGTGCTCGTCGTGATGTCTTTCGTGTATTCACGATACTGCGTCTTCGGCTGATTCGGCTCCGGCAGGCGCTTGCCCGTCGGGGAGATATCGACCTTGGCTGCCTGGGACTTGACGTCGTAGGTACCATAGTTCGTCATCTTGCCGTCATCGATCTTGAAGAACGGCAGCTGGACTTTGATGATGTGGCGTTCGCGGTCAACACCCGGGCCTTCATCACGCGTACCCCAGTCTTTCTCGACCGTGCCGCTTTCCTTCTCCGAAGGCGTCTGCGGATTCGTCGGCAGCGTATAGCCGCCATTGCCCGGCACAACCGGCGGCACGACCGGGGGATCAATATCCGGCTTGCTCGGCGAAACGACAGCCACGCCATCATAATGGAAGCGATAGTTGCCGATGACCTCGGATTCGCCTGGATTGAACGGATGGCCGTTGATGTCCGTGATGACATCATACGTGAACTCACCCGTCTGGCCGCCCAGATTCGGCGTCCACGTTGCATGATCACCATAAGAGAGCTTGCTGTCGATATCCGGATCCACATACGTGATATCCTGCGTCGTATTGCCCTTGCCATCGACACGGACATAAACATCCTTCGGATCGATATGGAGGTTCGATTTGCCCGGCGTAATCTCATAATTCTTGAGATAGTCCCTGCCCGAAACATCGGTCGTGACCGTATAGTCACCCAAGTTATTCGTACGGGTATCATGATCAAGATAACCATTTCCATACGTATAATCGTAGACAAGGCCCGTCGTATCGTTCTCATCGCCATTCGTCAGACCAGTAAGGGACGAACCGCTTCCCGGCTTCACCGTACCATACTCCGTCGTGATATCCGGCGTAGAAATCGTGATCTTTTTCGGGGTAATCGTAGCCTTGCCAGGATTGATCATAATCGTGTAATTGGACGCCTTCTGACGCTGTGCATCAGAAAGCGTGCCATTGATGTTATACGTGCCTACATCCTGTGTCACACGCGGTTTAGTGCCAACGCCAAGATTCGTATAGGAAGCCAAATCGCCTAATGATTTCTTGATAGCATCCGGCGTATCTCCATTGACTGTCGTGCCAACGGTATAATCGTAGTGTTTGTTGTTAAGGTGCGTTTCCTCACCAAAGGCCGTGCCATATTCTGTTTTGGCATCGCCAACGGTAAGTACAAGTTCAGCCGGCTTGACCTTTAAGTCACCAGTCGTCGTAACTGTATAGTTTGCACTCATATCCTCGCCATCAGCGTCTGAAATCTTGATATTCGAGAAATTGCTGCTGTCCAGGACATCTTGATAATCGCCTGCATCTGCAGTCGATTCACCCGAATGGTTGGCAGTCCGATTCGTATCATAACTGCTGTCTGTCTTAATAGTCGGCGTTTTGCCCGTTAAATTATCGTACGAAACCTTGGCACCGAAAAGTGTGCCGGTGGTTGTATCGGTCCATTTGGTGACTGTGCTATTGCCATACGTCTGTTCACCCGTGCCAGAAACAGTCAAAGCTTTAGGCGTAATGGTAAGCCTCCCGTCTTCTTTTTTCAACAGATGTCCATTCAGTCCTACAGCATCAATATTTACATTGACATTATAAATGGATTTATTTTTATCCGTACCGGCGATATCACCATTGGTACGCGTTGCATCTGCAGCTGAACCCCTGCTCGATACTGTTACCGTGCCAGCAATATAACTTTTAAGATCTTTCTCCTGGAAAGCGTTGCTAAAAGAACTTACATCAACCGGTGCTTTACCATCCGACTTCGTATATTCTTCGCGATAGTTCAAGTCCTTATACATATTTTCAGAAGTCAGCTCTTCGTCATCTCGTGACATCGTCGTATTTGTACCGGAAGTATCGCCATATACTTTCGTATAATTATCAGCGCTTATTGTAATGGTCGGCGTTGTTTGGAAAATATATTTGCCACTGGCATTTTCGTCAGCTGCTTCAGTTGTAGCATATGAAGACAGTGTCACACCTGCCGCATTGACAGCGGTTACCTTATTCTGATTGGATTTGCTCGTCCACATTGCATCGGTGCCGCTGTTTAAGTTAGCGCCAAATGTGTCAAGAGCCGGTGAGGCCGAATAAATCTTCCAGCTGCCGCCCGTACCAGTGGTAATAGCATTCTTGGCATCTTTTGACGTAGCGTTGACAAACGAACCGCTCGTTCCCTGTGCATCAATAACAACAGCATTTTCAGCCGTACTTCCAGAAGTCAGCGTACCATCATCGGTAGTCGACGTACCGTCATTATGTGCAGATCCCAAAGTAATCTTACTATTGGTTCCTGTACTAATTAATGAGATCGTACCACTCTTACCCCGAGCAGTAATGCCATTAACTGTTAAATCGCCAGAAGCCATAATAGATACTTCATTTGTTTCATCGGATGGAGAGCCATCAGATTCAATACCACTTGTAATGCGATCGCCAATCCCAACGGCAGCTCCAGCGATATTGACATTGTTGTCTACAAATATACTACCTCGATTATTATAATTCGTAGAATTGGATACTCCCGTTGTGACATTACCAGTAGTAGAAACAGCAAGATTGTTCAGTGGATCAAAATGACCTATATCGCCTTCTAGTTTAACTTCACCATTTCCTGCTTGAACCGAAAGTCCGGAATGCGCCAAATTAGTTTCCTTAACAAAGCCATTAACAGTCGTTCCGCCTGGATTACTATCATCCCAGTTAGAATCTGCCCCATAACCTACAGTAAAAAACGTACCACTATTATCTGGCTGATAACTCTTTTGACTAGTATCATATGTCCATTTGTTGTAATAACCGTCTACTGGGCTACCTGTTGCTTTAACATCTTTTTGAGCATTCGTATTCGTAGTATCCCAGAATTTTGTTCCTGTGCCATTATTGGCTTCCCCCTCAGGTCCTGTTACCCAGTAAAAACCGTCTGTATGATTAGGATCTGATGGTACCCAAGAATACGGGTTCCACTGATCATTTTTATACGTTCTGCCACGAATACCAGAACCACGTCCACCTACAAAAAGCATCTTAGAAGAAGATGGAGCTACCAAGGAATTCTCAATAACAGTTGCCAAAGTGGCTAAATAGCTTCCGCCCACCTCCGTTGGGCCTTTTTGCACCGTTCCATCAAATGAGGTTATGACACCTGCCTGAGCATCACGTATACCTCCTTGGGAAATAATTTGTGCTGCGAACCAGTTATGAGCTACTTGATTGGATACTTCTGCTTTTTGCTCATCGGTAAGATCTGAATAACTACTTACACCATACTTATCTTTTAAGGATGCATATTTTACAGATACTTCAACTCCTGCATATCCGTCACCTTCATCCGTATGATATATACTTGTATTCGCTGTCATACGCATAGGTATACTATTGGTGCCTTCATCAGGAATAATGTAATGACCATTTGCTACACCTGCTGCAAAATGCCGTTTTTCATATGTTTTAGTATACGTAGTACCATTTACATCATAATTAATTCCTGTATACCAATAATAAGGAATGCCATATGTATTAGCAAAAGACGCAACCAAGTCATCCCAGTTACTATCACCTTGCATATAAGATTGATAAGCATTTCCTGAATCTACTGTACCTGTAACAGTTACGGCCCCACCCTTTGTTTTATCAGCATCTTGAATAGTATTTAAAATAAGAGTATCGCCATTTAATCCGATTGATGCATCTCCATAGAGATTAATAGCCCCACCATTAGTACGAATCGTACGATTTCCTGTCTCTCCAGATACATGACCAAAATATGTACCCACCGTTCCATCAGTAGGCTTGGCAGAGCCTGTCAACGTACCTTGATTATAGCGTGCTGTCGTACTACTATCTGTATATTTTACATCACCGCCACTGCCAAACTTCAGATTACCACCATTTGTATTAATGTCTGCATTAATTTCAACAACACCGACGGAATCGCCATCTGTATCAGAATAAAGATTGATATTCAATTTACCATTAGATGCAGAGATTTTCTTATTAACAATGATACTTCTCTGAGCTTCTAACTGGAAAGTAGCCTCCTCACCTGCCGTTTTCTCAATAGGAGCATTTATTGTAATACTAGCCGCTTTATTCACCGCTACAGCCTGTATAGTGACATTCGTATCATTATTCAGTAACTGCTGAATTGCCTCTGAACTGATATATGTTATGCCATTAGCAAAAACGTTCTCTTTTATTGTAGGGTCAGCATACTGGATAGAATCTGTTCCTGTAGATGTGATAGTACGACCGTCTGAAGGGATATCTGCTTGAGCAACAATGTATACATTAAGTGGATCAAGAAGCCATTCACCAGCTTTGCCGTTGATGCCTTTCGCATCGATATTGAGGTTGCCGCCGAGATTCAGCACGTCGCCGGACGTTTCGATCTTGCCGCCGTCGATGGTGCCGCGGGCTAAGAGATTGGTTCCATCATGGACCGTCGTGGTGTTGCCGATGACCTTGATGCTGCCGGCGCTCTGATTGTTCTCGAGGCCCGATGCATCGATGGTGCCGCTTACCTCGACGACGCCGTTATTGCCGCCGTCAAGCAGGATCTCGCCCTTCTCGTTCTGGCGCAGAGTCTTGGCTTCAATCGTGCCCGTGTTGTTGACGACGGTACTCATGACATCGCCGGCCTGCTTTGCCGTCATGACGACGTAGCCGCCGTCAGCGCGCAGCACGCCGCTGTTGAGCGTGCTGGCCTTTGCGAGGGCACCGTCGACCGTGAAATTGATCTTGCCGGCCGTATCCTCGGAGAGCGTGATATTCTTGGCGGCGGCGAGTGCGACCTTGCCGCCTTCGTTGGCAATCGTGCCGTCATTCTCGACCGAAGCCGCATGCAGGGCCACGAGGCCGCCCTGGGCCTTGATGGTGCCTTCGTTGATGACCTGGGCCGTAGAATTGTCGCCGAGCGTCAGCGTCAGCGGGTTCTTGCTGCCGGCAAAATTCTTCATCGTGTCGTCGCTGACATTCGCCGTCGAAGCGATGAGGGAACCCACGTCGACACTGGCATTTCTGCCGAACAAGACACCGTTCGGATTGATGACGTACACATGGCCGTTAGCCGTGAGCTGGCCATCGATGACGGATTTGGCATCGCCCGTCACGCGGTTCAGCGCGATGGCACGGGCATCCGGCTGATTGAAGTGGACGCGCTCGCCGTTCTGGACGTCGAAGCCCTTCCAATCGATGGCCAGACGGTCCGTTTTCTGGTCAATCGTCATCGTTTTATCATCGGGACGCGTGATATTGCCCTCACCGGAACGGATGGTCCCGTCCTGCGGCATGGCATGCGTGATTCCGCCAAAAGACATCGCCATAAAAGCAGCCGCCAGAGCTGCGGTTTTACGGCGCCAAGTTCTGCGTATTCTGCGTTTCATCGTAGACTCCTTCCCTTACCGGCGGTATTGCTGCCGATAATCATTGACTTGCTTATTGTTAAGGTATAGTGAAAATTTCATGAAAACTATTTCCATTATACCCCGCCCATTTTTGAAATGCAATTGATTAACAACGATTATTTATAAAGAATATGAGTTCACTACAATCAAAATAGTTTCACAAATCGCACTTCGCACAGGTTCCTGCACATGGCTTGCAGACACACAAAAAACAGGCTGTGAAAGCATACACTTTCACAGCCTGTTCACGGATTACCAGTTCGGTCCTGCGCGTTTAGCAGCGTCAATTGCCAATGAGCTCTTGAGCCCAGTAGTAGTGACCATCACTGCCTCTCACACAAGATACACCCATCTGCGTGAAATGATGGTTAAGGAGATTCGCGCGATGCGTCGGGGAACCCATCCACGCACGGACAATCTTCTGGGCGTCCATTACACTGCTGATGGCCAGGTTCTCACCGAACCAGGAGCAGGATTCGCCATTCAATACCGATTTCACGGAACTGCCATCGGGACGCTGGTGAGCGAATACGACACCCGCTTCCTGTGCCCGGATACCAGCTGCCGCGTTAAGGTTTACGGCCGCGGTGAGGGGCTGCACGCCCGCCGCCACGCGCTCAACATTAACGTAATACAGGACTTCATCCTGCAGGCTGGCCGCGAAAGCCGTGCTAGATGCAAATACAGCCATGACCATGACCAGTAAAGCAACAATCTGCCGCAAGGTTTTCATACAGGTTCGCCTCTTTCGTTAACGTTTGTTTTTCGACTCATGAGCACTTCGTCTCCACACTCCGTACCGATCTGCGAAGCCCTGAACGGAACTTTGCAGAAAGTCTCCAAACATCGCAACGAACTTTGACAGATTCTCACTGGTGCAGGCGTAACACGCTTGCAGGGCCAGGTTCTTTGCGTCTATATGCAGTTATTGAATAGGTTTGCTCCTACCATCCTCAGTATAACACATTGACACCTGAAGGTCAATTTTTGTTTGTCCGAAATACATCTTCTTATTTCGTAATTCATGCGGTTTTGTCAAAGTGTACGTAGACGGCGTCGAGGTCTTCGAGCATCAGGCCCATCTCGTTGAAGCCCGTATGCAGGGCCTGTGCGGAAAGCTCGACGTTCTTCGTGGCATCGCCGGCGGTCAGCAGGCTCTTGGCGGCTGCATCCAGCGGGCTGATGTGGAAGATGGAACCATCGTAGACGAGCCGGAAGCTGCCCGTGCCGAGCGAGGTGACGAGATTCTTCGTGTACTCGCGGTACTGGGTCTTTGGCTGATCCGGCTGCGGCAGGCGTTTGCCCGACGGCTCGAGCACGACGTTCTGCGGGTCGGCCGTGACATCGTAGGTGCCGTAGTTCGTGACCTTGCCGCCCGTCAGCTTGAAGAAGGGCAGCTCCGCGCTCGCAAGACCTGCGACGCGGTCGACGCCCGGGATGCCATGACTGCCGAGGTTGTTCGCATACGAACCCGAACCGTTGAGATTCGTTGTCGAATTGTGCTCGATATCCGGTTTCTGCTGCGGCATGGTAATCGTAACCGTCGCATCGTTGTTCGTGACCTCGTAGTTCTTGAGGAAATCGGGGTCTGCATACGAGGTCTTGAACGTGTAGCGGCCAGCCGCGTTCGTGCGCGTGTTGTTGTCGAGGTACGCGCCGCCGTAGTCGCCGTAATCAAAGGTGAAGCCCGAGACAAGGTCGCCGTTCATCAGGCCATCAACGGTCGTCGTGGCCGTTTTGACCGTGCCGTACATCGTGTTGATGTCATCCGTATGGAGGTTGAGTTTTGCCTTGTTGACCCTGAGGGTATTCTCAAAGGTCAGGTCGTAATTGGCGCTTGCATCGGCATTGGCAGCGAGGATGGCGTCCTTGTCCACCGCAATGGCATTGTCATATGTACCGGCATCCGCCGTTGCACGGTTTTTCTGGCTGTCCGCATACGTGCTGTCCGAATCGATGACCGGATTTGTGACAGTCCAGTCGATGCGGTCACCATTCACGAAGCCCGCATGATTGGCCTCGTCTTTTGCCTGCTGCGAGGTTTCCCATTTCGTCAGCGTGGAGTTGCCGTAGGTCTGCTCGCCCGTGCTCGTAATCGTCGCCTTGCGCTTGAGGATTGCAAGCGTGCCGGACTGAACAGGAGCAATGCCATAGCCGTCCGCACTGCTAAAGTCCTTTACTGAAGCGTCAATGGAGTAGCCTGCCTTCTGTTTATCGTCAGCCAGGATTGTGCCGCCCGCCCGGGTTTTCGTTGCACCTACGCCATCACTGCTATATGCAATGGTGCCGCTGAACCGGTCTGCGAGATTTCCTTCATCAAATGCCAGCTTGAAGCTCACATCGTCAACACCATACTCTTTGCCATCACGACCGGTAAAGGTTGCACCAAGAATCGTAGACGAGAAGTTCGCCGGGTCAAATTCCTCACCATAAACTTTCGTCTTATCATCAACCTTGATATGCAACGTCGGCTGTACTTGGAAGATATACGTATTCCCGGCGTTTTCACTTGCCGCATACGTGCGGCTCGTTGCATTCCACCGTGCATTCGTATGGCTGTCGAGATTCTTGCCAAACGTATTGCGGTCTGGCGAGGAAGAATAAATCTTCCAGCTGCCACCTTCACCCGTTTTGACTGCATTGGCTGCTGAAGTTTCGTTCTGGAACGAGCCATTTGCACCGCGTACATCGATGACAACAGCATCATGATCCAACGAGGCGGTCTGCAGAAGGCCGCCGCCCTCAGCATTATCCCCCAACGTGATCATACCAGATTCACCCATAGAAGTGAGCTCGATATGCTTGTCTGCTTCAATGCCATGTACGAGGATATCCTGCCCCGATGCCAGCGCAACGCTTCCCGACCCCGTCCTGATCTTGCCACCGATCTCCACATTGCCAGCGCCATGCATCGTCACATCGCGGTCAGCAGTAATCTGCCCCGTTCTGATTGTGCCGGCACTCTCAATGCTCACTTTACCCGTTTCCGGCACAACACCGGTGTAGGTGTTATTATCATGCACGTAAATGGATCCGGAAATATCGACATTGCCCGCATTCTTGATGTCAAGATTACGGATGGCCGTACCTTCACTGCTGCCAATATGCCCGCCAACCGTCACGGTGCCGCCGTTTGTATCAATGGCTAGTGCCGAATTTGGCAGTTCCGTCTCGCGAATGAACCCATGAACCGTCTGGCCCTGATGATTCTGTACATCATCCCAGCCATTTTTATCCGTCCAGCCAACAGCTACATATGGCTGACGGATTTTCCCATCACCATTATTTGGCTCTTCGTATGTTCCGCCCCAATGCGTCACGCCATGTACCCAGTTGGTATAACTGCCGTTGACCGCATTGCCCGTTCCTGTGCCAGTCGTCTTGTAGAATTCGTTGCCGGCTTCCGGCCCCACGACCCAGGAAAAGGTACGTCCAGCTCCGCCATTAGTAGGAGGATCCGTAACATCCTTGCCGCCCGTAAAGTATTCGACCGTATTATTGCCCATTTTCACAGCATTGGCCATGGCCGCCGTATTCTCATATTGGCTGGTGATGGTGACGAGGTGAGAATTATTGATGTTCTTTCCCAGTTTATCGTCACCAGTATTCCCAATCGAAGCGGCCATATTGGCGACTTCCCAAACCTGTGCCAGCGTGGTGCTAAGCTCTGATTTCTGCGTCTCATTCAATGCATCAAAGGCAACCTGGTTCGAATCAACACCTTTTGCCTCGAAGACAACCGCATTTCCCTTATCATCAATATAGGTCTTGCCATAGAGCTCTCTCAGGAGATTTTCCCAAGCCTCTGCCTGCTTTGTCTTCGTGGCAGATTTGTTGCCTTTTCGCATCTCATTTAAGTAGCTGACATAATCAAAATCCATGAAAGCGACATAGTTGTTCATCGACGTAATGTTCTTGGCAAAGGTCACATGACCGCCGTTCGTGTTGATATTGAGCGTGCCGCCATTGAGCTGGAGCAGTGCCTCATTCTGGATATTGACATTGCCGCCCTTTGTATCGATGGTGCGAGAAATGGGCGCATTGCTGCTTGACAGGATATCCTGCGCCGCACTGAAGTACGTTGCACTATTGGCTCCCGTTTCGAAATAGCCGCCGCCCGTATAGATGTCGGCATTGATGTGAACGCCGCCCTTGCCATCGCCATTCCCATTGTTATCATTATCGCCTTTCAAAACGATATTGAGCGGAGAATTCGCATGAATCGCTGCATCGATGATGATGTCATTATCGGCCCGCAGCGTTAACGTACTACCACCTTCTTTGGTCGTATCCACATTCAAAGCTGAAGCCAGGGTAATATCAGCCATGTGGTTAGCCGAATCAACGGCTTCAATGGTCACATTATTCGTCTTCAAACGATTGACCAGCGATTCCGTACTGATAACAGACGTATCTTTCGTATATGTCGATGCATCTTTGTCAATATCGACTTTATTCTTAGCATTTTTATATGCATCCGAATCCCTGGACGCAATAATGACCTCTGTCGGATCGAGCAGCCAGGTGCCCATCTTGCCCGTAGCCGCACTCGTATCGATGTTCGCTGCATCAGCAACATCCAGATAGTCGCCGGACGTTTCAATCAGACCGCCGTCGACCTGGCCGCGGGCCAGCAGCGCTGCCCCGTCCTTAACGTGCGTCTCCGCACCGATAGCCTTGATGGAACCGGCACTCTGCCCGGCCTCCACGCCGGATGCATCAAGCGTGCCGTTAACAGCAACGATGCCAGTATCGCCACCGTCGAGCAGAATCTCGCCCTTCTCGTCTTTGCGCAGCGTCCTGGCCTCAATCGTGCCCGTGTTGTTGACGACCGTGCTCATCACGTCGCCCGCCTGCTTTGCCGTCATCACGACATAGCCGCCGTCAGCCTTGAGCACGCCGGTGTTGAGCGTGCTGGCCTTCGCGAGCTTGCCGTCAACATCGAAATTGATTTTGCCGGCCGTATCGGCAGACAGAGTAATCGTCTTGGCCGCAGCCAGGGCAATCCTGCCTCCCTCATTCGTGATCGTACCGTTGTTTGCAATAGAAGACGCATGCAAGGCAACGAGGCCGCCCTCAGCCCTGATCTGGCCTTCGTTGATGACCGAGGCACTGGTGTTCGCATCATCGATAGCGAGCGAAACATCGCCCGTACTCGTGCCGAACCCTGCCATCGCCGCATCGCTGACCCTGGCCGTAGAGGCCACAAGGCTGCCGACATCGACGCTGGCATTCTGGCCAAACAGCACACCGTTCAGGTTGACGACAAACACCTGGCCATTGCCCGTGAGCTTGCCATCGATGACGGATTTCGCATCGCCCGTCACGCGATTGAGCGCAATAGACTGCGCATCCGGCTGACGGAAATTGACGCGTTCGTCATTCGCAATATCAAAATTCTTCCAATCAATCGCGACACGCTTCGTGCTCTGATTGATCTCCATGCTTTTATTGTCATCGCTTCTCTGGATTGTCGCCTCACCGGAGCGGACAATATCGCCCTGCGGCATGGCATGCGTGATACTACCGAACGACATGGTCAGCATAGCGGCCGCCACAGCTGCCGTCTTGCGCTGCCATGCCCGTTTCATTTTACGTTCCATTCTGGGTTCCCCTCCTAAGAAGATACGGAACATCATGTCTTGAGCCCACATGTTCCTTTTAGGGTATATTATACTAATTTCTAATCGTTTATTCAAGAAAATTTAATTGTTATGAATAATAAGTTCTTTTTATACCGACAGTAATTTTCAAAAAAAGAGCAGGTTGTCAGGGAATTCCTGACAGCCTGCCCAGTTGCAGGGTTGGCTGCTGATTTCGACTTTGAGCGCTTCGTCTCCACACTACGTGCCGAGCATCGAGCCTGCGGCTCTTTGCATGTCTCCATCGATACGCGAGGCTTCGCTCGCGGCCTTGGTGTCTGCAGGGTTGGCTTAGAACTGCCACGTCAGACCGGCATTGACCTGCCATTTCGTTGTGATGTCACTGGAGAAAGTCCGTTCTCCATCCGCATACAGAGTGGCAGACGGGCTCAAGCGGTACGTGCCGCCAAAGCCGACCGTAAACCATGTTTCCCCATAGTCGAGGCTCGTATCCAGCGTTTCCCCATTTGCGGACTGCATATGGACGTCCTGGCTATTGCCAAATTCATGGAGTACCGACGCCTTGAGGTAATAATCAAACGGATGGCGGCCCTGATCATGCGTCTTGCCCAGCACAAAGCCCAAACGGCCGATCGTGCTGTTGAAATCATCGCGTTCGACGTGCGTCCTGCGGGCCGTGGTGTACGATACATCATTCAAATGACCGAAGACGAGTTGCGCCTGCGGCTCGATAAAGAATTCCCGATGCTTCCCGCGATACAGCGTCTTGCCGTATTCGATGCTCAGGCTCTGTTCTGCCGTGCGGTAATCAGCGCTGTCCGGATACGGGCCGAGCGTCGAGATGTGGGAATCATCCCGGCCGAACCTGGCCACGACGTCGGTGTAGCTGTCATGACGACCGAACCACGTGCCGTATAAGCCACCGGCCAAAGTATGTTCTTTGCCCGTACCGGTCTTATAGTCCGGCGAGGCAATGCCGCGCTCACCAAAGATGCCGTATATGCTGGTTGCATCCTTGCTGTATTCATAGCCCAGCTGGAAAATATTGTACTTGCTGTCCCAGCCATCGCCGGTCATCCGGCCGCCGCGGTCACGCACCCAGATGCCGTCGGCATCCTCCTGCTTATCGCGCTGACGCAGATTGCCCCGGCGCTGGCGGAGCGTATCCAGGCTGTGACGGTACATTCCGTATACGTTGTCGCCGCCAACCAGAAGCGGCCGGCTGTCTTCATTGAGTTTCTTTTCCAGCTTGGTCAGATACCATTCCGTGTCCTTGGCGTCTGCCACGCCCATGGTATCCCGGACATAGGAGCCATTCTGGATAGTCGGGGTCACATCCCAAAGACCGCCGCGGTTCAGCGTCTCACCCGTAAAGGAAGCCTGGCCGCTGTCGTCCGTGATCAGCAGGAGATGACGCGTGCCGGTGACTTCCTTGCCGCGAACGAAGCTCGCGTCATAGACCTGAACTTTGCCAGAGGAACCGGCATCCGCCTGAGTCATATGCACCTTATCCCCGTCCGTCTGGCTATCCAGATCCGTCTCCATGTAGAAAATGCCATTGCTGCCGCTGAAGTTATCGGCCGACAGCTGCTGATAAGCCGTATTAGCCGTCATGTTCACCACGGCCCCGCTGTTCAGCGCAAGACTGGTGACCGAGCTGTCGCCCGTCATGTTCCACTTGGCGCCGTTAGACAGATCCAAATCCAGCTCGCTGCCATCGCCTTCTACGGCAGAAGCACCGGTAAAGAAAGAATTCCCCGTATCCAGCACAGCCTTGATAGTACCGCCGTCGCTAGCAAGCATATTGCCCTGAATGGTTTTCCGGCCGCCTGCAGCCGTCAGGTCGATGAGGCTGTCCGCATCCTGGCTGAACAGGGAATACTGACCGCCAACGATGTTGGCGCCGCCCGTAAAGGTGACCGTACCAGCCCCTTTGCTCTCAACGCCGCTACCGGCCGCCGAAACGGAAGCATTGTCGCCTACGGCAGTGCTGCCATTATTGCTGACAATGCCTGTTCCATCTGTGCCATTTACCGTAATGGTGGCATTCTTCCCTACAGTGGTAATGCCATTTTCCGTGCTGGAAATACCTGCGCCACTTTCTCCATTCACTGTAACAGAAGCATTGTCGCCTACAGTAGTGCTGCCGCCTTCACTGGCAATTCCTGTTCCTGCTTGTTCCGTATTCACAGTAATAGATGCATTGCTTCCTAAAGTGGTTTTACTGCTTTCATTCCGAACTACCGATGTAAGAATGCCAAAGCCATAGACCCCGTTCATTTGAATCTTTGCATAATCCCCTATTTCAACATTTCCACCCTCTACCTGAATCCCATATCCATCATCATTTGTATTGATATTGATAGATGCATGATTACCTATTATCGTTGTCCCCGCATTGGAAACTCCTGTAGCCCTGCCTCCCGATGCGACATCAGCGGCTTGGATTACCAGTCCATCCTTCGCTATCGTTGTGCCTCTTAGATAAGTACGAATCCCATAAAGTTCGTTACTATCGGGTTCTAAATGCCGACTAACAATATGAACATTTTCTCCCAGATTATTTACCCCGCTATCAGCAGCATAGGCACCAACCACTCTAATGCCACTACCTTCTGCATAGAGCTGTACACTATCTCCTACCTGGTTAACTCCGCCATTAGCCGTCAAGGCATGACTTGCTCCCTCAATTGCCATAGAGGTTATGACGCTTCTTTTACCTATGATATTTTCCCCGAATTCACTTGCCCAAACCCCCTCAGCACTCCCCCCACGATCTGCTTTTGCACTCACTTGAGATGCATCCCCCAGTGTAGTCACAGCTCCCTCACCTTGGGTAAAAATGCCGCAAGAAGTATATCCGGCAGATTTTACCTTGGCATCGCTTCCCAGTTCAACGATAGAGCCATTATTGGTCAGCCCATAGCTAGTCAAATCAACGCCGGGCATTCTCTCTGTTTTGCTATTGAGCGTTGCTGTAATGAGCGAATCCTTTCCTAGATTAACGTTTGTGCCATTCTGTGCTGCCACCCCAACAACCGCATTGCGCGCTCCCGTTTTCTTCAGGTTTGCCTGGATTTCCTGGATTACCTGTACCGTAGTCTGATCACCGCCCTGCAGGCTGCTTCCTTTATCCTTAATTTCCAACCCGATGATTTTTCTGTCATTAATTTCATTGACATCCCCATTAAACGTTACCGCAGTCTGGTTCCTGTTCCCCAGATTCAAGACAGCCCCATGCGACACCTGTATACCAACAACATTCCCTGTAACATTTTGACTATCATTTAATACGGTCTGCGTTCCATCCGCCAATATAACATTTTCTGTTACCGAACGCTTAATAGTATCAGATGTTGAAGACCCCGTATCGGACATTTCCGCTGCCGCAGGCAGAACACTCCCCCACACTGTCATGGACACCAACGCTAAGGCAATCTTTCTCTCCATCCGACTCATGAAACCAGTCCTTTCTCTAACTATCCCTCTAAAAAGCCGCAGCGATTCCATGCGTATCCTCATCTTTACCATAACATACTCTTTTTCAGCGCAAGAAACCTAATAGACATGTGCATAAATATCGTCCATTAGGAAACCACAAATCTCCCCAATATACCTCAGATGACAGTATCCATATAGAATCACGAGCTAGTATTTCTTTATATTATATTCTAATTAGTACATTAAGTCCATTTCCAATTAGTATATTAAGTCCATTTTTCTAATGTTTTTATCAAGTTTTTTCGAGTTTCGATTTCATGTCTTATTACATATAACTAAAACATAGTCAATATGCTCATTTTATCAATATCATCAAGTCTTGACATGGCAAAGCATAAAAAAAGAGCAGGTTGTCAGGAAATTCCTGACAGCCTGCCCAGTTGCAGGGTTGGCTGCTGATTTCGACTTTGAGCACTTCGTCTCCACACTACGTGCCGAGCATCGAGCCTGTGGCCCTTTGCATGTCTCCATCGATACGCGAGGCTTCGCTCGCGGCCTTGCCTGCTTACGGGTGATTTATACCCGGGGAACCCTATTCAGTTTTACCTGGCTCATTTGTTTTCATCGAAGTGGACATAGACGCCGTCGAGGTCTTCGAGGAGGATGCCCATCTCGTTGAAACCGGCATGGAGTGCCTGAGCGTAAAGCTCAACGTTCTGCGTAGCGTCGCCGCTTGCAATCACGTTCTTGGCCATCATGCCAACCGGTTTGATGCGGAAGGTCGAGCCATCATAGATCATGCGGAACGTGCCCGTACCAGCGGCCGTCGTCAGTTCCTTCGTGTATTCACGGTACTGCGTCTTCGGCTGGTTCGGTTCCGGCAGGCGTTTGCCCGTAGCCTCAAGGGTTACTTTGTCCGGATCCGTTGCTACGCTGTAGGTGCCATACTGGCTGACTTCGCCATTCTGTACTTTGAAGAATGGCAGTTCGGCGCTCGCCAAACCTGCGACGCGGTCGACACCCGGGATACCATGGTTGCCCATGCTGTTCGTCCAGGAAGCCGTACCATCGATATTCGACGGGTTGTTGTGGTCGATATCGGGTTTCGTCGGCGGATTCGGTTCATCCGGCGTAATGGTGGCCAGTCCTTCGTAGTTGAAGCGATAGTTGCCGATGACATCGCCAGTCGTAACTTTCTGCCCATCGATGTAGGTCAGGATGCTGTACTGGTTGTTGCCAAGGTCCTGATCCAGCGTGTAGAGGGTATTGACACGTTCGCCATAAGCGAGCTGCGAGTCAACAAGCGGATTTTCCGTATAGGTGACATCGCTCGTCGTTTTGCCCGTACCCGTGACGAAGAACGTGACATCCTTCGGCGTGATGGTAGCCGTTGCCTTATTGCTGGTAATTGTGTAGTTATTGAGGAAATCTGGCCGCGACTCCAATTTGATGGTCGTCTCGAACGGATCATACGCTTCAAAGGTATCATCTGCCCTCTGCTTGACATTGTTCGTCTTAGTGTTGTTGTTCAAGTAAGCTCCACCATAATCATTGTACTCACCATAGTCGAAGATGAAACCAGCGTCTGGCATCTTATCGCCATTCGTAAGGCCTTCTACTTTGGTGTTCGCCAATTTAATCGTACCATACTCCGTCACAATGTCATCCGTCGTGAGCTTGAGTTCAGCCTTCGTGACTTTTGCGGATTTCTCGAAGGTCTTCGTGTCCGTATCATTGTCGAAGCGATAGTTCTTATTGTTCAGTACCGAAGTGATGGAATAGTCGTTGCCGACATTATCCGTCTTGCTGGGCTTGCCCGTTACTTCGTCATAGAGATAAGCCGTCGTCGTGGACGTAGTGGCGATGTTTCCATCTCCATTGACGCCTTTGATCACGACATTGAGAAGCTTCTCCGTATCGCCATAGACCGTCTCGAAGTGCGGATTGCCATTGACGAAATCACCACTCTTGATTTTGTACGGCGTGACTTTTACATTGCCATCGACAAAATCAACGTTGTAGTCGTTCAATCCCTCAAACGACTTCTTCGTTTCATCCGTGAAGGTCAGCGTGTAGTCATCGCCCACCTCTTTCGTCCAGCGGCCAGTCGTCGTGCCATCAAGTGCAGCATTGTTATCATAGACAATCGTACCAAGACCTTTTGCCAGCGAGTCTTTCGTATCGCCATTGACCAGGCTAGTACCCGTCTCCGTGCTATAGTCATAGCTGTACGCACCCTCATTGAACTTCGTACCATAAACGGTTTCGGCATTGCCGATATTTACTACCAGATTTGCTTTCGTGACGCTGGCCGTTCCTTTGAACAGCTTCTCCGTCGCTCCATCTTCAAACTGATAGTTCTTGTTCGTGAGAACCGTCTTGATGTCATAGTCGCTGCCAACATGTGCCGTCCGGATGGGTTTACCCGTTTTCTCATCATAGATATACGCTGTCGTCGTGGACGTATTGGCGATGTTTCCATCTCCATTGACGCCGTTGATTACGACATTGAGAAGCTTCTCCGTATTGCCATAGACCGTCTCGAAGTGCGGATTGCCATTGACGAAAT